>JANLPS010000037.1:0-32179 GCA_031367385.1 Archangium sp.
CTCGGCCCCAAACCGCCGGGGCTTTCCTGTCTGGTCAACCTCGTCACGCTATTTCACGCGGCAGCTCAATTCGGTGAATCGTACCCACCTCGTCACGAAACAGTGTGGTGACCTGCTGATCGAACAGCGCGGTCAACAACAACCGCCATCGGGCGCTCATTTCCGCTCGCCAGCACTGTCACCGTTGCGCCGAGCATCACGAGCCCCATCGCGAACGACGACGGCAGACGGAGGTTGCGCACGAAGAGCCCGACCCCTCCGAGAAGCTGCGCGGCGCCGACGAAGTACATCATCCACGGTGGGAGCTGCCAGCCGTGGAACTGCTCGACGAGCGCCGGCACCGCCGCGAGCTTGGTGGCGCCGAAGATGACGTGCGCCGCGCCGAGCACGTAAGCGAGAGCCTGAATTCGTCTGTCGGTGGAGCTTGCTGTGAGCGCCGTTGTCATAGAGACCTCCTGGTTCGCTTCTCAATGTTCTGCGAGCCTTCAGCTCTTGAGCTGGCGAAGGGCGCTGGCCCAGTCTTCGACGTGGTGAGCGCGGGAGAGTTTGCCGTTGGCCACCGTGTGAATGTCGATGGTCATGATGGCGAAGCGCTTGCCACCGTGGGGCACCCCCATGAAGTCGCCCTTGGGAGTACCGCTGACCTCGCTCCGGACGATGATCTTCTCGCCATCGACGAAGATCTCTTTGATTTCCCAGGCGAGGTCGGGGATGGCCTGCCCGAAGCCAATCACCTGGCCGATGAACTCTTCGCGCGACTTGCTCGCGGTCTCACCGGCGTACGACCGCCAGTCGGCGCTCGCGGCACCCTCGACCAGCGTACGGATGTCTTTCGAAGAAGGGCGGTTGAGCGCGTCATAGAAAGGGGCAACGGCGGCGCGGGCGGCTTCGGGGTTCATAGGGGCTCCAGGGTTCGGTTGAACGACTGTGCCGGTTTTTGCGGCCTAGGGCGTAAAGAACAAGAGCTACAAAACGAAATGACTGTTCGGTACAGTCGAACAATGATCTCAGCCGCCGAAATGCCGCTGATGGCCGTCTTCGCCGCCGTTGTACGTCGTGGCTCGTTCTCAGGCGCCGCGCGCGAGGTCGGGCTGTCGAAGAGCGTGATCAGCGAGCGGGTGAAGCTGCTCGAAGAGCGGTGCAGCGCCCGACTGCTCGAGCGAACCACACGCCGGCTGAGGCTGACCGACGCGGGGCAGCTCGTGCTCGCGGCCATGGCCCGCCTCGAAGACACCGTCGGCGAGCTGAGTCGAACGCTCGATCTGAACCGCGCCGAGCCCAGCGGCGTGCTGCGGGTGGCGACCACCGCTGATCTCGGGCCCTTGCTGGTCGGCCCGGTGGCGGCGCGGTTCGTGACCCGCTACCCGAAGGTTCGCGTCGAGGTGCTGTCGAACGACCTGATGCGCGACATGCTCGAAGCCCGCATCGACATCGCGGTGCGCATCGGCAACCCAAACGACTCATCGCTGGTGATCCGCCGTCTCGCACGACTGCCCGAGCCGATCGTTGCCGCCCCCTCGCTGGTGCAGACGCTGGGGCCGATTCACCGGCCGCGCGACCTCGCAAGTGCTCCGTGGGTGCGCCACTCCCTCGCGCAGGGGGCGGGAGCGCTGCGCTTCACCGGCCCAGGTGGCCGGCACGACGAGGTCGTACCGACGGTGCGTGCGCTCGCCGACTCGGGCGCGACGCTGCTGGCGCTGTTGCTGCATGGCGCGGGCGTCGGCGTACTGCCATTGCACCTCTTACGCGAGCCGCTCGCGAGCGGGCGGTTGGTTCAGCTGTGCCCTGGCTGGGTGTGGAAGACGGTGACCTTGCACGCGATGTTTCCGTCGCGGCAGCACCAGCGGCCGGTGGTCCAAGAATTCGTCGCGGCGCTGCAGGAACAATTCGCAGAAGACGAGGCGCGGTGGGGGCTGTTTCCCAGGTCTCGCACCTCGACGCGTTGAGCGCCGGCATGGTGGCCAAGAGAAGAATCGGCGCGTCAGCGAACGATGCCGGTCGCTAGGCCGCTGCCTGCAGCTGCCGCGCGATCACGTCGAGGTTCAAGTCGACGTTCGGCATGTCTGCCAGCATGGTCTCTGGGTCGTACTGAAACTCGGCCTGCGGCACCGTCAGCAGCGCCGAGATCGCAGGCTCGCCCTTCTTGTCGCCGAACTGCGCGAACACCACCCGGCCGCGCTCCAGCTGCAAATGCCCCTCTTGCGGCCCGTTTCTCACCAGCAAGCGCCCCGACTTCTGCCCGGTGCCGAGAATCTTGATGAGCTCGATCGCCGCCAGCTCGTCGAAATTGCCGCGCACCAGGCGACCGGGCCCACCGTGCTCGATGCGATCGATGAACGCGCCCCGAATGGTGATCGCCGCGTCGTCTGGGTTGAGCGGCACGGGCACAAAAGCCGTCACCCCGGCCTGCACCAGGCGCTCGCGGCTCGTCGGGTCGGTCGGGTTGCCCAACACCAGCACCGGTACCGACGCGCTCTCGGGTCTGGCCCGAATGAACTGCGTCATCGCCACGATGTCGCTCACCCCGTACCCAAGCCCCACCACCAACGTGTCGGCCTCGTTGCTCAGCGCCGCGTCGACCACTCCGTCGAGCTTCACCACGGTCTGCACCACCAGCCCAACCCGGGCCAGCGCATCGAGCAGGTCGGTTCGCACCGCCTCGTCTGGGTCGGCGACGAAGATCTGCCGGCCATCATTCTCGACCCGCTGCCGCAACAAATCGCCGCTCTGCAACGCGGCCAGGGTGTCGACGATCACCGGGTCGAAGAGCGTGTTGCCTTGCTCAACCAAGAAGGCCAGCGCCTCCTCTTTGCTCAGAATGCGGCCGAACCCGTTGTTCACGCTCCGGGTCAAATCGAGAAACGCGTCGACCGCCGAAATGATCCTCGCCGGAGCGGGGATGTCTTCTCCCTTCGCTCCCTGCGGTACACCCGAGCCGTCATACGCCTCGTAGAGGTGCGCCAGAATCGCGTTCACCGCCGGCGGCAGGTGCACCGATTCGAACAGCTTGATCGGCGTGCGCACGAACCGCTTCGCCTCGCCTCGGGTATCAGGCTGCATCGCCAGCAGGGGCAGGGTGAAGTGCTTGCCGCTGGGCTTGCCGAGGTCGTGCAGATACGCCGCGATCGCCGTGTGCGAGACCTCGCGGGGCTGCAACCCCATTCGCCGGGCGATCAGGCTCGCTTGCCGCGCCACCTGGCTCGAGTGCCCGCGAAAGTCCTTTCGTGACATCTCGAGCATCGAGACCAGAATGTTCAAGGTCTCGAGGTAGTCGCTCTCGGCGACCGAGCCACGCACCGCACCGAGCGACTCACGCATCTGCGTCGGGTTGATTCGGCTCGAGCTGCGGCCCGAATTGCTCCCGCTGCCGCTGCTGATGCCAGACCCCGAGCTGGGCAGCAGCGCCATTCGCGAATCGGCGCCGTCATAGGCCCGCGCCAGCACCGAGGCGTCGCGCTGCAGCGCCTGCACCCCGGCGCCCTGCTCGAGCGCCGAAAAGGCAGTCGGGTCGCCGTAGTAGTGCTTCTTGATGCCCGCTTGAATCGCGCTGCGCACCCCGACGAACGCGAACACCTCGTTCATCTCGGTCACCAACGCGATCTCCCGCGTCAGATCGGTGTTCTGCGGCTCGGCCATCACGATCGACAGAATTTTTCGCTCGACGTCGAGGGCAATCGGCAGAAAATCTTGCGCCTCGGCCATGCGCACCGGCACCTTGTCGAGCACGTGCGGCGCAATGGTGGCCTTGGCCAACTTCTCGGCTGAAACGAAGCGGGTGTTGAACTGCTGAGCCAAGAACCGCAGCAGCGCGTTCTCTTGCACCAACCCCAGCTCGACCAGGCAATCGCCGAGCCGGTGACCGGTGATTTTCTGGTGCGCGAGCGCCTGGTCGATGGCCTCTGCCGAGACCAGCCCTGCCTCAATGAGTCGCTCGCCGAGACGTTTCATCGAAGCGCCAGACCCTACCAATGATCGTTCAACCCCAACGGAAGAACGGTGTGCGTGACGAGCCTACCTTTGGGCAATGACGGTCGATTACGACTGCGACGGAGGCTCGCCCACCAGCGCGGTGAGCGGCTTGAACGAGAGCCCCTCTGGCAAGCCGGGGTCGCGCTTGAGCTCGGGCTTCTCGGCACGCGCCTCGTCGGTCTGCGGCTTGCGCTCGACCCGGGGGCCGCGCTCACGCCGCTCATGCCGGCGGCTGGGTGAGGCCGGTGAAACCCCCGCGGGAGCCGCTTCTTTGCCCTGCATCGCGGTCAGCAGCACATCGAGCGCCGCCACGACCTTCGGGTCATCGAGCAACCGCAAGATGCGCTGACGCATCGCCTTGGGCGACGAACCGGCCACAGGCGTGCTCGGGGCCGTTGGGGCCGTCGTACCCGCATCAGCCGCCGTCACTTCAGGCTTCACCGGCTCCGCAGGCGCCACGTACTCGAACTCGCCCGCGTCGATGGGCTCAGGGTCGAGGCGCTCGAGACGGTCGATCACCATCTGCAGCTTGCCGTGAAAGGTGCCGATCTTGCCTTGCACCAGCAGGTAATCGCCCACCGCGAACGCGGCCTCGGCCGGCTCGGTGTTCTCGAACACCCGGGCATCGATCTGCCCCGTCTTGTCGACCAAAGAGATGGCCAGGTAGGGCTTGCCCGACCGGCTCATGTGCTTCTCTTTGCTGATGGCCTTGAAGACGGTGTGCAGCACTGCGCCGTTCTTCACGTTTTTGACGTAGATCTTCTGAATGCGCTCTTCTGCGGCGCCGGGCTGTTCTGTGGTTTCGGTCTGGTTCACGGTCGTGCGACACTACACACAACTCCCGTCCTACGAGAACCACCATGACGAGCTTGCTCCTGATTCCTCTGATGCTCCTGACCGCCGACGAGCCGCGCTGGGAGCTCTCCGCTGAAGACACGGGCGTGAAGATCTACGGCCGCAAACGCCCCGACAGTGAAATCAGAGAGATGAAGGCGATGGGCCTGGTCGACGCAACGCCCCAAGAGATCTGGCACGCCGTGCGCGACCTCGAGCACTACACCAAAACCATGCCCTACATGGAGGAGGCCAAAATCCTCTCCCGTGAAAGCGACGACAAGGTGATTCTCTTCTACTCGAAGATCAACACGCCCCTGGTCGACCGCCGCGACTACATCATCAAGCTGCTCGACGAGAGCGATTGGAAGGAGGGCAAAGGCTTCTTGAAGGTCTCGTGGACGGTCGTGAACGACAAAGACGACCTGATGCCAGTGAAGGGCGACGTGGTGCGGGTGCGGGTCAACGACGGCTACTGGCTGCTCGAGCCTCGCGAAGACGCCAAGAAGACCTTCGTGACCTATTACATCTACACCTCGCCCGGCGGAGCGATACCCAACTTCATCGCCAACAAGGGCAACAGCATCGCCGTGCCCAAAGTCTTTGACGCGATTCGCACTGCCGTCGCGAACGATCGCAAAGCGGCCGCTGCGAAGAAGTAGTTCTTACTTGCCGTGAGGCTTGCGGCGCTTTTGTGCCTTGACCGTCACATTGGTCAGCAAGAACGCATCGGCGAACGAGATCACCATCGCGGGCAGCCACTGGCCCTCTTTGAAGAGCACCAGCGCGATCGTGGCCAGCGCCACGCCGATCAGCGCCCACAGAAACCACGAGCCATTCCACACGTCGTCGCCATGCCGCCTGGCCTGCGCCAGCAACGGAAACGAGTCGGCCCGGCGCCACATCGTCTTGCCTTCTTCGAGCACCTCATCTGAGGGCTCGACCAGCCCCATCAGCCACGCTTGCTCGACTTGGCCGAAGCTCGAATACTCGAGCTGCCCGTCTTTATTTCGAACCGTGTACTTCATGCGTTGAGCTCGTTGCAGATCTGGTCAGCGATGCGAAGGCCGTCGATGCCCGACGACACGATGCCGCCAGCGTAGCCACACCCTTCACCTGCCGGGTAGAGGCCTTTCATCGACACCGATTGCAGCGCTTCGTTCCGCGTCACGCGCACCGGGCTGCTGGTACGGGCCTCGATGCCGATGAGCAAACCATCGTCGCTCAAGAAGCCGCGCATCTTCTTGTCGAACAGCTTGATCGCCTGCTTCAGCGACTGGGTCAGCGCCTCAGGAAAGAGGGTGTTCAAATCGGCGTGCGCCAACCCCGGCCGGTACGTCGTGCCCTCGGGCTTCTTCTTGAGCCGCCCCGCCAAGTAGTCAGGAATCGTCTGCGCCGGCGCCCAGAACTTGCCGCCGCCGAGCTCGTAGGCTTTGCGCTCCCAGTGGCGCTGAAACATCAGGCCCGCCAGCGGCCCAGTGAAGCCCTCGCGCGCGAAGTCATCGACCGAGACCGAGACCACGATGCCCGCGTTGGCGTACTTCGAGTTGCGCCGTGAATTCGACATGCCATTGGTGCACTGAAACCCGTCTTCAGTCGGAGTCGCCACCACGATGCCGCCCGGGCACATGCAGAACGAGTACACCCCGCGCACGTCGCCGTTGACCGCGAGGTTCTCGGCCAGCTTGTAGTCGGCGGGCGGCAGCTTGGCGTGCCCCGCGACCTTCTCGCCGTACTGAATCTCGTTGATCATCAGCTGAGGGTGCTCAGCGCGAAAGCCAATCGCGAAGGGCTTGGCCTCGACGAACACCCGGCCGTCGGCGGCGAAGCGCTCGTAGAGCTCGCGGGCCGAGTTGCCGACCGCCAGAATCACCCGGTCGCTCTCGAGCGTGCGCCCGTCAGAGAGCCGCACACCGCCCACCGTGCCGTCGCGGTAGACCAGGTCTTCGACGCGGGTCTCGAAGTGCACCTCGACTCCGCCGGCGATGAGGTCTTTGCGCATCGCTTCGACCGCGAAGGGCAACAGGTCTGAGCCGATGTGCGGCTTGCCTTGCACCAGAATGCGATCGGGCGCTCCGTACTTGGCGAAGGTCTCGATCACCTTGCGAACATGCGGGTGGTTGATGCGGGTCGAGAGCTTGCCGTCGGTGTAAGCGCCTGCGCCGCCCTCACCAAAGTTCATGTTGCTCTCGGGCATCAGCGTGCCGTCTCGAGACATCAGCGCCACGTCTTTGCGGCGCTGAATCACCTCGCGGCCGCGCTCGACGACGATCGACTTCACCCCTCGCTCGAGCAGCGCCAGCGCGCAGAACAAACCCGCCGGCCCGGTGCCGACGATGATTGGCCGCTGATCGGGCAAGCGCTTGACCGGCAACGGCTCGGGTACGCGCTCTTCGACGAGGCTCACGTCAGGCGGCAGCACCCCCGGCACTTTGCCGGCGGCCAGCTCGACCTCGAGCGTGAAGATGGTGCGGGGGTGGTTGCGCTTGCGGGCGTCGAGCACCGAACGCACGACCCGAACCGACTGAATGTCGGAGGCCGTGACCCCCAACTTCTTGGCGGCCTTCTCGCCCAGCAGGGTGTCGGGCTCGTCGAGCCATTGTGCGATGTTGTTGACGCGGTACGGCACGGTGCGGGCCACTACCACACCTTCTGGCCGCTGCTCCTGGCCACCCGGTACTGCGTAGCCGCCGTGGCACCCGGCAACCGGCCTCAGCCCGGAGGGTGCGAAAGGGGGTTCGCACTGTCACGGGGCTGTCACATCAAACCCACTGAAATTGCTGACAATTCCATGACGAGGGGAGGTGGCACGAGGGGTGTAGTACGGCGCCCAGAGTTCGCACGAAGTCGTGCGCCAAGGGGACCACATGAGCACCGATAAAAAAGGCACGAAGATTTTGGCGCGGACGTTCTTTGCCCAACTGCGTGCGGGTGGTTACACTCAGAACCAGATCATCGACATTGCCAGCGAGCTGATTGACCTGGTGACTGTCGACTTGAAAGCAGATGTGAAGACTGTTGACGGCGCGCAGCAAGACAATCGCGCGCACGCCTAACAGTCGGTGGCCACGAAGGCACCGCTGGAGTTCCGGTCTGGTACCGGGGTTTCAGGGTCCTTCGAGGTCAAGCGGTAGAACCGCAGTCAAGACCCGGCCTGGTGCCGGGTTTCGTTTTTTCTAGGGCTGGTTCGAGCGGCTGCGTTGGCGAAGGTACGCCGCGTTCGCCATCACCACGAGTAACCCCAACGTCATCGCCCAGAACACGTAGCTCTGTGTCCACTCCAGCGACGCGCCCCAGACACCGAGCGCCGCGAGGCCGAAGAGCACGTCGAGCCACGCTGGCTTCTTCGACTCGTGCATCAGGGCGCCGCCCAAGAAGGTCAGGGGTACTCCCACGATGACCTGGCGGGTGATCGCCGTGGGGTTTGCGAAGATGGTCTCGGCGTTGTGCACCAGAATCGCGGCGAAGATGACGACCGTGCCGATGGCGAGCACCAAGACTCCGGCGGCCGCGATGTCTTTGGTGAGCTTGGCTTTCTCGTCGAACTGCTGAATGGCCAGATCGACCAATTGCTCGAGCGCCGAGTTCAACATCTCGGCGAACAGAATCAGCATCACGCAGAACAGCATGGTGACTTTTTCAGCGAGCCCCAGCGGTATGCCCTGGCCGACCTGCGCCACCAGCAGCGCTGAGATGAGGTGCATGCGCATGTTGCGCTGATGCATCACGGTGTACAGCAGGCCGCTCCAGGCGTGCGTCATCGAGCGGTAGAAGGTGCCCGCGCTGTTTGGGGCTGTGTAGGGAGCCGGTTTTTCCAAGCGCTGCAGAGCTACCACGTCAGGTTCTTCTGTGTCGCATCGTCAATTGCGGCGGGGGTTCACCGAGGTCTCCGCCGAGCCGTGCCAGTCGCAACCCGAGTCGTGCTCGGTCTTGTTCGCCTGGCCCGTCGTTCAAAGGCGGTTCGCCGTTGACGTGCGTCTCCATACTCCGCGGTCGTGAAAAACCGCTCCCAGCCTTGAACGCTGGGTCCATAGCTCAGCCCGGTAGAGCAGCAGACTCATCCTCTGCGTGTCGAAGGTTCGACTCCTTCTGGACCGGTCGTCTGCGCGATGAGCCGGAGTGATGACGGGCCGTTCGTGTCACCACCGGTGCCGCGTGGCCGTGCTGTCTCGCACAGCGTTGGGGGCCGTTCGCCTTCAGTGACCTGCGAGAACACCACGGCCTTGCGCCACGGGCAGGCCACGGGCGGCGGTGCTCGCGGTCTTGGGGCACCCCCGGAGTCACTCCCGTGATTCGCGTGGGCGACCACTTTTTTTGCAAAACCAACGCAGTACACCCAAGGAGGCACCATCATGATCATCGACGTCGCGGTTCACGAGCGGGTTTTCGTCATCACCGAGGGGGTGCCCACCCGGTACCTCGCGCCGGGCCGGCATCGGGTCTGGGCGCTGTTCGACAAGGTCGAGGTCGAGCGAATCGACACGCGCCAGCTCTGGGCGAACCTCGACGCGACCCGGCTGGCCCTGGTGCCTGCCGAAGACCTGCAGGTCATCACCCTCGACGAGCACCAGCGCGCGCTCGTTCGGCGCAAGGGTGTGCCGGTGCTCTGGCTGACCGCCGGGGTGCACCAGATCTGGTCAATCGAGCGCCTGATCAACCGCCAGACCAAGGAGCTGTCGCCGCTGATCAAGGTCGACGTCTTCGATACCTCTGGCATCGCGGCTCCGCTGCTGAACGCTGACGTCGCGGCGCTCTGCAAGGGCAAGGACTACGTCGAGGCGACGGCGCCTGAGGGCTCGGTGGTCGTTCGCTACGTCGATGGTCAGCTCGAGGCGGTGCTGTCGGCCGGCCGCCACGCCGCGTGGAACACCATGCGTACCGTTCAGTTGATCGTGATCGACCTGCGAGAGCGGTTGCTCCACATCACCGGCCAGGAAGTGATGACCAAGGACCGGGTGTCGCTGCGACTCAACCTGTCGGCGACGTTTCGGGTCAACGACGCCAAGAAGCTGGCGCTGGTGGCCCGGGCGCCTGACGACGTGTTGTACCTGGCGATGCAGCTGGCGGTTCGAGACGCCGTGACGACCCGCACGCTCGACGAGCTGCTGGCGTCGCGTGAAGAGCTGCCCAAGGTGATGTCGCCGCTGGTCTCTGAGCGCGCGCTGTCACTGGGTCTGCAGCTCATTGAGCTCGGCATCAAAGACCTGATTCTGCCTGGTGAGATGAAGGAGCTTCTCAACAAGGTGATTCAGGCCACCAAAGAGGCCGAGGCCAACGTGATTCTGCGTCGAGAGGAGACGGCGGCGACCCGATCGCTTGCGCAGACCGCGAAGGTTCTCCAGGAGAACCCGCTGCTGATTCGCCTCAAGGAGCTCGAGGCGTACAAGGAGCTGGCCGGCAAGGTTGGGCAGCTGCACCTGGTGATGGGTGAGGGTGCGTTGCCGAGCCTGCAGCTCAAGGCATAGTGCTGAAGGCCCCGCGTGCTCTTTTGAGGCGCGGGGCTTTCGGTGTTGGTGCTCAAGGCGCCAGGCGGCGGCTCTTGTTGTACTGCAGCGGCAGGGTCGCGGTGACCTGCTTGTCGACATGCGCGGGGAACTTGAGGGTCTTCATCTTGTCGTCGATGCACTTGCCGACCGGCTTGTTCGACATCGGGCTGCTCACGCTGCTGACCCGGCCATTCGAGGCGATCACGAAGGTGACGTCGAGCGTGCCCTTCACCTCGGGCAAATCGGCGTCGAATTGATCGAAGCACTTGTAGAAGGCCTGCGAGTTGCGCATCACCACGCTGACGATCATCTGCGTGCTCAGCACCACCGGGCCCTGAACGACGGCCGTCTTCTTGGGCCCCGCGTCGATGACCTCGGCCACCGGCGTCGGGCTGCCAGCGTCGACCACCGGCACCACCGCCACCGGCTCAACGTTCGCGTCAGGCACCTGCACCTGCACTGGCACCGGCACCACGACCGTGGGGCCCGCATCGACGGGGTCTTTCGTGGTCGAGCCCGAGAGCTTGAGCGCCAGCACCGTGCCAATCACGCCAATCGCCAGCGCGGCGGTGATCGCCACGGCGAGAGTGCTGGTTCGCTTTTTTCTCCACTCGACCACCGACTTGGGCATCACCGCGGCGGTGCCGTGCTCGGGCTTGGTCACCGACGATGAAATGCCGGTCAAGACCACCGGCACCTCGGGGAAGGTGGGCGACCCGCTGTTGCTGACCAGCCCGGCCTTGGTCTTGAGCTCCTCGAGTGAATCGATTCGCGTCTTCGACTGAACCCGCTCTTCGCCGAAGAACTCGAACATGTACTGCGCGAGGGCCTTGCCGTTCGAGACCGAGGTGGTGGCCCGCAGGTATTGCTCGATGTCACCGGCCAGCTCGGCGGCGCTCTGGTAGCGGGTCTCGGGTATCGGCGAGAGCGCCTTGACGATGATCTGCACCACCTCGAGCGGCAGGTCTGGCCGGGCCTCGCTGGGCGCGCGGTACTCGTTCTTCAAGACCGCGTTGAGCACCGCCAGGTCGCTTTCGCGCGCGAAGGGGCGGGTGTTGGTGACCGCCTCGTAGAGGCAAACCCCCAATGAATACACGTCACTGCGGCGATCGACCGGGCTCGACGAGGCCTGCTCGGGCGACATGTACTGGTACTTGCCCTTCACCACGCCGGCGGTGGTGTTGGTGACCCGCGACTCGGCCTTGGCGATGCCGAAGTCGAGCATCTTCACCTGGCCGTTGTAGGTGACGAAGATGTTCGAGGGTGAGACATCGCGGTGCACGATGTTGAGCTTCTGGCCTTTGCCGTCGGTCACCTCGTGGGCGAAGTTGAGCCCGTGGGCGGCGTCGGCGATGACCTTCAGCACCACATTGAGCGGCACGTAGTTGCCGCGCTTGGCGGCCGAGCGAATCACGGTCGAAAAATCTTCGCCCGCCAGGTACTCCATCGCGATGAAGTAGCAGCCCTCTTCGAGGCCCAAGTCGAGAATTTGAACGACGTTGGGGTGGGCGAGGGTGGCGGCCAGGCGCGCTTCGTCGAGAAACATCGAGACGAAGTCTTGAACGCCAGACAGGTGCGCCAGCATGCGCTTGACGACGACGTTCTTCTCGAACCGCTCGACGCCCATCTGCTTGGCCAAGAAAATTTCGGCCATGCCGCCTTCGGCGAGCTTCTTGACCAAGAAATATTTGCCGTACTGGCGAATCGCGACCGTACCGACCGGGTCACGCGCGCCATCGAGCGGCCCCTGCACCATTATTTGCCCCGCCTCAACACGCGCACGATCATCTGCTCGCCGCCTTCTCCGAGCGAACGAAACACCACGCGGTTGGCGACTGGCACGACCTTGCTGCTGAAACGGGCCTTCTCGTCGAGCACCAGCAACTGACCGTTGGCGCTCACCTTCATCTTGAACGGAGCAACTCCGGTCACCGGCACGGTCGGCCCGCTGGGGTCTCCGTTGCGCGGCGTCTTGATGATCAGCTCGGCGACCGCGTTGTCGTAGACCATCTCGAGCTTGGTCATGCGACCACCGGCGATCGCGTTGCCCTTCGCGCCGAGCGGCGTCACCGACCAGAGGTAATTGCCCTCGCCCAGCGCGTTCTCGGGCAGCTGCAGGGTGGTGGTCTTCACTTCGCGTTGTTCGATCGGTTTGTCCAACGCGCCTTCGCGGTACACCTGCAGGCGGTATTCGGCGGGGGCGGGCTCGGGCGCCTTCCACAAGAAGGTCACCGAGGGCGGCTTGTCTTGGTAATAAATGACCGTCTTCTCAGCGCCTTCGGGCACCTCGTTGCGCAGCCGCTGAAGCTCTCCGCCGGCGCGCTCGGGCGCACACGAGGCCGAGCCCTTGGCGACTTCGGTCTCGGCGGCGAGCACCTTCCAGTACAGGCTGCCGCGGGCGGGCACGTTCACGTTGAGCCAAGGCTGTTTGGTGGTGCCATCGATGAAGGGGTTGGCGAGCGTGGGCTCGGTGCCGACGATGATGTGAAACAGGGTGCCCGCTTCGCCCGGCCAGACGAGCGCCGCCTGCCCGACGTTGGGGTGAAACACCTTGAGCCCTTGGTGGGAGGGGATGAGCAGGCTCTCTTTCGCCAAGTCGGTGACGACCGCGCCGCCCTTGCTCGAGAGCCGGGTGATTTGCGAGGCGTGGGTGGTGACGGTCTCCATGCTGTCGTGCTCGACGACGACTTCACCGACCACGGTGTTGATGTCGAGGCCGGTCTTCGACCGGGCGATGCTGAACTGCGCGCCGTCGTTGACCGAGAGCGTGTAGCCGTCGCCCGGGTGCAGCTTGCGCTTGGTGCCCAACGGCATGTTCACCGTCATCGCGCCCTTGCGCATCTCGAGCGCCACGTCTTCGAGGCCCGAACCGGTCTGCACCTCGCCGATGCCGACCTCGCTGTTGGCGGCCATCACCAACCGGGCACCCGAGCCCTTGGGCTGCACGGTGGCCGAGCCATAGACGACTCTCAGCGAGTCACCCGCTTCGAGCTCGGGGAGCTTCTTCGCGTTGATCGGCGCAAAAGCCTTGGCGTCTTTCTTCTTCACGTCGACCCGGCCCGAGATCGCGGCCAGCTCGATTTGCAAGGGCTCGAGGCGAACCGTGCGGTTGCCCTTGGTGACGCCTTCGCGCGAGAGCACCGAGAGGTCGCCGGCGGTGACGGTCATCGAGTCGCCCCCTCGCGAGATGATCTGCACGTTGCCGGTGACGACGTCGACGTTGGCGTTGTCGCCGCCGACGCCGATCTTCACTTCGCTGGTGCCCAGGCGAACCAAGCCGTAGGGGGTGAGCACCGAGAGGCGCATCTTGTCGTCGAGCGAGAGATCTCCGACCACCCGAGAGATGACCAGACCCGAGCCGACGTTGAGCACCAGACCATCGTCGCCGTTGCCGATCTCGAAGTGGCCGTTGGGCCCCAGCTGAATCTCATGCCCATCTGAGAAGCGAATGATGCCGTCGCCGTCAGCCCCGGTCTCGACGGTGTCTCCGAGCAGCAGGTCGCCTGGCTTGGCGGGGCCGGTGATGCCCTTGCGGGTCAGGGTGATGGTACCCACCGCTTTGGTGAGCTGCGCCAGTGCCTTTTCGGGCACGGCTGCCTGGCCCGCGTCGGGCACGACGGGCTTGGGCTCAGCGCCTTCGGGGCAGCCGAGCGCGAGCAGACACAGCACTGCCGTGAATAGAAATCGTTTCACTTCGGCTGGAGGTCGACGTTGAGAATGGCCTGCTCAGCGTCTTTGACGATGAGCTGCTTGGTCTGAGAGAGAAAGCCCTTGCCCGAGATGTTCACGGTGTACGTGCCGCCGACCACTTTGAAGGTGAAGGCGCCCGCCGCGTTGGCCTTGGCCTTGATTTTCGCCTCGGGTATCTCGAGGTTCGCTTGAATCGGAGCGCCACCGCGGCCGCTGCGCACCAGGCCGGTGATGGTCGCCAACTCGCGCTTCTTGGCCGAGAGCAACCCGACCTCGACCGTCGAATCAACGCCCGCGACGATTGACGCGGCTTCGCTGCCAGGCTGGTACCCGTCGGCGTTGAAGGCGAGGTTCACGGGGCCCGGGTTCAAGTCGTGAATCACGACCTTGCCCGCGTCATCGGTGGTGTAGGTCTGGTCGCCCATCTTCATGCTCACATTGGGCAGCGGGGCACGGGTGATCTTGTCGGTGACCATCACCACCAGGCCTCCGACCTTGGGCGGCGTCTTCTGCAGGGTCAGGTCGAGCGCCAGCGTGTTGAGCACCGCGAGGTCGCCTTCGGCATCGGCGGGCTCGTAGCCATCGAGCTTGGCGTGCGCGGTGACGTGGCCCGCGAGCACGTCGGCCAAAATGGCGTGACCGGTCTCATCGAGCGGGGGTGAGAGCGGGCCGCTGGGCGTCTCCAACGAGACGATCGCTCGGCCGAGCGGCTTGCCATCGGGGCCCTTGACGCCGACGTTGACGGTGCCGGTGCGAATCACGATGGGCTCGTCTTTCCACTGCAAATCAAGGGCGAGGCCGGCGCGAATCAGGCTCTGGTACGCGGTGTTTCGCGGGGCGTTGTCGGTGCTGTACGAGGCGTCGGCCATCGCGCCCCAGACGACCTTGCCGGTTCTGGCCAACGCGAGGCGAACGCCGCCACCGACGGTGAAGCCGGGCATCGGCATCGAGGCCCCAGCGGCATTCGTCGTGGCCAACGCGAGCGGGTACTCGAAGCGGCCTTCGATGGTGACGGGGCCGAGGTCGAGCAGCGCGCGCGCGGCCAGCATGATCGCGTGGCGGCTGCCGGTCATGAAGGTCGGAGCGCTGGTGGTGCTGCCAAAATCAGGCAGCTGGTGAAACGCGTAGCCTGCGAGCGCCTCGAGGCGAACCGGCCCCAGGCGCAATCTGCCCGTGGGCCCGATGTGCGCGCGCAACAACCCGCCGCCGGTGACGCGAACGCCGTTGTCGTAGAGCGCGAAGGCTTCACGCTCGAGCGAGAGCCCCACGCCGACCACGTCGAACAAGAACCAGAGCCAACCGCGCAGCGCGAGATCGTTGGGCGTGATGCCGGTGTACGTGAGGCCCGGCCCGCTGTCGGTCAGACCGCCAGAGCGCGAGACGATGCCGTATTGAAGCCGCAGCTCCCACGCCTCTTCTTTCGAGACCGCGCGTGCAGCGTCGGTCGACGAAGTCACTTGAGATTGAGCGCTCGCCATCGCACTGACGAGCACCAACGCAACGCAGCACAAGGGAGAGCGCACGCGCGCAGTATAAATGCAGAACCGCGCGTAACAATTTCAGTTTTGACTATCTACGAGTCACGTGTAGGGAACTTGACGACTCGTGATTACCGTGGAGCGAGCCAAGTGGGAGGGCTGACGATCTTCTCGCCCCCCCGTACCTGGGCCGGAATCGAGGTTCTGGCCCCGTGGCGGCGGGTCTTCGGGTCTTGGCGCTCGACGACCTTGGCGACCAAATCGTAGTCGTGCGCTTCGGTGACTCCGACCGTCACCAGCTCGCCCGGGTATGCCAGACCGTCGTTGATGTAGACCTGCCCGTCGATTTCGGGGGCCTGGCCTTCGTGTCGGCCGACCAGCAGGTGCTCTGACTCGGGGCTGACGCCCTCGACCAAGACCTGCATGCGGGTGCCGATGAGCTTCTTGTTCTGCTCGCGGGCGATGCGCTTTTGAATCGCCATGACCTCGCGCCAGCGCCGCTCGATGGTCTTCTGGGGCACCTTGTTGCCCATCTCGAACGCGCTGGTGCCTTCTTCGTCTGAATACTGAAAGACGCCGAGGCGCTCGAAGCGCATCTCTTTGACGAAGGTTTTGAGAATCTCGAAGTCTTCGTCGGTCTCGCCGGGCAACCCGACGATGAGCGAGGTGCGAAAGACCAAGTTGGGCACGCGGGTGCGAATCTTGGCGACCAGGGTCTTCAAGAACGACGAGTCGCGGCCGCGCTTCATCGACTTGAGCAGCGAGTCAGAGGCGTGCTGCAGCGGCATGTCGAGGTACTTGGCGATCTTCGGCTCGCTGGCGATCACCTCGATGAGCTCGTCGGGGAAGACGCGCGGGTAGGCGTAATGGAGCCGAATCCACTTCACGTCGACTTTCACCAGCTCACGCAACAGCTCGTACAGCTTGGGCTTGCCCGGCAGGTCGTGGCCGTAGGCGGTGAGATCTTGCGCGACGAGGTTGAGCTCCATCACGCCAGAGTCGGCGAGCTGCTTGGCCTCGGCGACGATGTCGTCAATCGGGCGGCTGCGCTGCAACCCCCGCAACGTGGGGATGATGCAGAACGCGCACTTGTTGTCGCAGCCCTCGGAGATCTTCAAATACGCGGTGTACCCGGGCATCGAGTTGACCCGCGGCACCGAGGCCGAGTGAATGTACTCCGGGTCGGGGATGACTTGGCGCGGGCTGGCTTCGGCCGCGAGGAGGTCTCCGATTTGAACGTAGGCGCTGGTGCCCAAGAAGTGGTCGACCTCGGGCAGCTCTTTGGTGAGCGCTTCGCCGTGGCGTTGCACCAGGCAGCCGGTGACGACCAGGGTGTCGCAGGTGCCGTTTTTCTTGTGCTCGGCGAGCTCGAGAATGCTGTCGACCGACTCTTTCTCGGCGGCCTTCAAGAAGGCGCAGGTGTTGACGACGATCACCTGTGCCTGCTCGGGCTCGTCGACCAGGTGGTAGCCGCGCTGCGAGAGCGAGCCCAGCATCACTTCGCTGTCGACGCGATTCTTCGGGCACCCGAGGGTCATCATGTACAGCGACTTCGACTCCAGCTTCTTTTTGCTCTTCGTCACAGCGTGCTCCGTTGAAAAATGGCGTTGCGCTCTCGCGAGCCGAGCTCGCTGCGCTCGAAGTGTTCGTCAGACCACACGAAATGTTGGGTCGACCCGTTGGTGTAGCCGATGGCGAGGGTGCCGTTGTCGCCCAGCTCGAAGCGCATCGCGCGGCCCAGGCCACAGGTCGCCGCGGGCCACTCGAGCACGCGGGCAGCGGTGGTGTTCTTCACCACGTACATCGCCATGCGCAGCTCGTTGGCCGGGTTGCAGCTGTCTTTGCTGTACGGGTTCTTGCCGGTGAGCACGGTGTAGATGGGCCGGTTGTCGACCAGCTTGAGCTCGCGGGGTATCGGCAGCGCGACCTTGGCGGGCTCGATCGCGTCGTCACCGGCGACCAGCACGGCGAGTGATTCGGGCGTGAGCGCGGCGTCGGCTTCAACCCAGGTCGGTGAGCGGAGGCTCGCGTACCCGACCCACCCGGTCTCGCGCGCTTCGACACCGTCGACGGTGGTGGGCGGTGAGAGCTTCAAGTTCTTGCGAAACTCGTCGGGCAAGCGGGCCGGGCCGCCGAGCATGTCGCCGCTGGGGCAGCTGCTCAGCTTCGAGGCCTCGCCGGTGGGAGAATCGAGATCGGTGTAGTCAGCGCAGATGCTGATGGCGAGCGGCTTGGTGCCTTGAAATCGAGGCAACGACCGCGCGGGAAAAGCGAGCTCCACCGACCACCCTTTGGAGTCGGTCTTGATGGCTGCTTGCACGAGTGCGCTCGCGAAGGCGGGGGCTGCGGCCTCGGAGGGCACAGCGCGGGTGCCCTCGATGCCGAAGCGGTAGGCGAAGCCACGAGAGGTCGGGCCCGTGCCGGGAAAGTAGAGGGTGATCTCGGTCTGGTCTGCGGCGATGACCACGTCGTCAGCGATGGTGAGCCCCACGTAGAGCGTGTCTTTTCGAAAGGCCGCCTTGAGGCTCAGCTTGGCTGAGCTGCCGGTCGCGCCGTCGGGCATCTTGAGGTCGGCCGAAGGGGTGAGATCTTTGAGATCTCCATCGAGTTTCGGCTCTTTGGCGAGCACCGGCAGGGGCTTGATCGGTTTTTCAACCGGCCCGGCGGCGAGGGCAGAGATGACGAGGAGTGGCAGCAGCATGCGAGGTCGGGGGCAGGTAGCACACTGCCGCGCGGTGAGCACTCAGGGGGTCCTTCGACTCCGGTCCTTCGGACCTCCGCTCAGGATGAACTGGTCGCTCAGGTCTACAAAGGGGACCCGGTCTGGGCGCCCATCTGTCGAGAATACCTTGGGTTTTTCACCCGCGAAATACACGAACGACGACCGGGTGCCGTAGTTGAAGTCGCGCACCTCGACGCAGACCCCGCCCACCGGGTCGTCAGGGCGGGTCAGCGAGAGCAGGGCCGTCAGCGAGGCGATCGTGGGCACCGCCCCGCCGCGGCTGACCTCGCTCCAGTGCTCGTGAATCAGCGACGTGCGCGCGCGATCATCGCCGCCAAGCGAGCGCTCCGTCACGATGTGAACGCCGGGAGGCAGGGTCTGCTGGTGCGCCTCGACCCCATCGAACCAGGTGACATAGGTCTCGCGCCCGTCTGAGTAGAGCAGATGAAACGGGTTGAACCGCTTCGGTGCCAGCGCGCGCATCGCCCAGTGCAGCTTCGCCGGTGAGTCGTGCCGCAGCGCTTCGACGACGAGAGTGCCGCGCGATTCTCGGCTGGGGTCGTTCTGTGACTGAAAGCGGTTGGTCAACCCGACGAACATGCCGGAGCGGGTGATGCCCAACCAGGTGCCGTGGGCCACCTCGTCGCGAGGCGCGAAGAATGGCTCGCCTGGCCACCAGAAGGGCCCAATTGCAGGCCTGCTCAGCGACTCATCGCGGTTGGCGGCGACCACGAGTGGGCATTCTGGCCACTGACCCGCGCTGACGATGAGCGTGCACATGGCAAGGCTACTTCTCGAGCGAGCCGAACACCGGAGTCATCGCTTCGAAGCGCGCGTCGCTTGCCGAGAACTGCCGAAAGAACGTGTAGCGAACCCGCTGCCACTGGTTGTCGTTGCGAATTCGAAAGCTGTTCAGTGCCACGTCGAACATCGCGTCACCCTGTGCGCGCGCGGCGTCGAGGGCCGCCTGGCACTCGAAGAAGTGCTTCACGTCGCGATCAAGCAATGGGCCCCAGTCAGGCTTGAAGGTTCGGTCAGCGCCGAACATCTGCGCGGGCCCATCGGAGTCATTGAAGCCGTTGCCGTCGGCGGTCACCACGTCCCACTCCAGGCCGGCGGGGTCGAGCGGGAGGCCTGAGGCGCTGCGACCGAACGGCGCCACCTCTTCGAGGCTCGGGTCGGTGTCGGTGTTGTCGAACATGTCGAAGGGGGTGAAGCCACCGCTGGTGGGCGTCTCGTCTTCGTCATCGCCGAGCGTCTCGGGCGCGTGGGGAGTCGTTGACATCGAAATCACCGTACCAGGCCTGCGCCGAAGCGCAGTTTAGATTTTCGGTATGCGCAAGACGATCGGCAAGACGTTCGGCCGCGTGCCCAGAAGCTGCTTGAAGACGCGTCTGACGCCACGTGTCAGCTCCTCTCGAACGCGCTCATCGTCGGCCCGAAAGCCGGCGTTGACTTCGGACAGCGCCAGCCGCGCGCCTTCGGCCGAGAGCCCCAGCGCTTGAAGCTCATCGCCGGCGAGGCCCTGGGCGTACACGGTCGGCCCTGAGATCACGCTGCTCCCGCCGGGGTGCATGGCGACGATCACGATCACGAGCCCCGCTTCGGCCAGGTTGCGCCGCTCGTGCAACGCGGCCTCGGTCACGGTGCCGTACGAATCGCGGCGGGTCAGAATGTGGCCGATCGGCACCCGGCCCTGTGAGGTCGCGCGGGTGTGGGTGGCGAAGCCCATCGCGTCACCATCGGTCATCACGAAGGTGCGCTCGTCGGGCAACCCGGCCTGTCGGGCCAGGTCGCGGTGGCGGTGCAGGTGGCGCAGCTCACCGTGAATGGGCACGAAGTTCTGTGGCCTGACCGCTTCAATCATTCGTTTCTGCTCGTCTTGCGACGCGTGCCCAGAGACGTGAACGCCCGGCTCGATGCTCGCGTAGATGACCTTGGCGCCGCGGGCGAAGAGGCGGTTGAGCAGCCCCGCCACGCCCTGTTCATTGCCGGGGATGGTGCGCGACGAGAGGATCACGGTGTCGCCGGGCTCGAGGCGAAGAGGGCCCGGGTCGTTGCCCAGCATGCGGGTCAGCGCGGCTTGGGGCTCGGCCTGCGCTCCGGTGCAGAGCACCAACTGCTTGTCGCGTGGCACCTCTCCCGCCGTGTCCCAATTGAAGAGGAGGTGATGGGGCACGTCGAGAATGCCTGCCTGGCGCGCGAGCTCGACGTTTCGCTGCAGGCTGCGGCCCGCAAGAATGATCTTTCGCCCGAACTGCTTGGCGAGCTCGACCGCGGTGCGCACCCGGTGCAGGTGTGAGCCGAACATCGCGACCACGATTCGGCCGGTGGTGGCCGCGGTGAAGAGCCGCTCGAAGGTCTCGCGCACGAGCTGCTCGCTGCCGGTGGTGCCCGGCACTTCGGCGTTGGTCGAGTCTGAGAGCAGCACCTCGACGCCGCGCTCGCCGAGCTCGCTGAAGCGCTCGAGGTCGGTCAGCTGGCCGTCGACCGGCATGCCATCGAGCTTGAAGTCTCCGGTGTGAATGGCGGTGCCTGAAGACGTGGTGACCGCCAGCGCGACCGCGTCAGGCACCGAATGGGTGACCCGAATCGGCTCGACGGTGAACTGGGTGCCGATGCGCACCGGGTGTCTCGGCTCAATTTCTCGTAAATCAGCACGAACTCCGGCCTCGTCGAGCTTGTGCCGCGCGACCGCCAGGGTGAAACGGGTGCCGTACACGGGCACGTTGAGCTCTCGCAGCAGCCACGGCAGTGCACCCAGGTGATCTTCGTGTGCGTGGGTGAGCACAATGCCCTTCAAGGTGTCGGGGGCGTCTTTGAGCCAGCTGAAATCAGGCAAGACGACGTCGACCCCGAGCTGGTCAGCCCGGGGAAACATCAATCCACAATCGATGAGAATTCGTTCACCAAAGTGTTCAACGACCATGGTGTTGAGGCCAATTTCACCAAGGCCTCCGAGCGGAACAATGCGCAACATGGGGGCACGGTACTCTGGGTGCCCACGGGCCGATGCGTTAATTGCCCTCTCCATTCGACGTGACCTGGCGACGTTTGATAGTCGTAGAGACCCATGGCCCGTATTTCAAATGCCGATCGAGCGCCGTCTGCCCAGCCCAAGCCCACCGAGCCGCGTGGTGAAGCCGCCGCGTTGCCAACCTCGTTGGCCGAGCTCGCGAAGACCAAGCTCATCGACGTGCACCTCGCCGTTGCAGGCGACACGCTCTTCACGGTGTGGAAGGCAAAGGCCTCGGCGATGGCCTGGCCCGAGTTCGAAAAGCTCAACGCGCAGCTGAACACGGCCGAGCGTGAGGGCGGCAACACGTTGGTGGTTGGTGACGCCATCGCCATTCCCTCGCAGGCGCAGGCCCGCGCGACCGACAAGCGAGTGGCCGACAGTTACGGCGCGATTCCGCTCCCGCACCTGGTGCCTCCCGCCGAGCCCTCGGCGGAGTTTCTCGAGCTGCTCAAGAACAGCAGGCCGCCCGGCAAAGAGCCGTTCACCTTCGCGGCGCTCGGCAAGAAGCTGATCGCTGACGCCGACAAGAACATTGCGCGCCTGGCCAAGGAGCAAGACGACCTCGGCGCGAGCACGACGGGGGTCACGCGTCAGGTGCTGGGGGCCGCCGCCGCAGCAGGGGCGTTCATGGGCAAGACCGTTCACAGCCTCGAGCGACTCGCCGGCTTGGCCATCGAAGGCATCGCGATCGCCGGTGACAAGCCCGAAGAGACCTTTCACAAAGCGCTCGAAGCGGCGAGAGGCGTCTCGGTCGGAGGGACCGTCAACGCAGTGGTTCACGTCGCTCAGGGTTTGGCGGGCGCGGCCGTCGAGGCTGCCGACAAGCGGGGGCTTGCTTCAGCGGTCGTCGAGACCGCCCTCAACGTGGTGGTCAGCCGCGGCGCTGGAGCGCTGAGCAAAGAGAAAATCGTCACCGACCTGGCGAACGCCGCAGAGAAGGCCTCGGGAGGCGACGCGGTGGTCGCGCAGGTGGCCGAGGCTGCCAAGCGAAGCGTCAAGAACCAGACGCTGGTTCAACGAATGGGCGCGATCGCTGCCTCGATCGAGCCGGTGGCCGACGCGGCGGTCTCTCCCGCGGTCAACGCGACCCGGGCGGCGGCGGCGGCGACGGTGATCAACAAAGCACCTGCGTCATCGACCGACGGCAAACCCGAATAGCGGCCGGGTCGCCCGACCCGGCAGGCGGCGCACCATCAGGCGGGACAGGCTCGCCCGAAAAAGGGTAGGTGTCAGCGCGCCATGCGTTTTCTCTTCGCTCTGCTCCTGTTGGCTTCGTGCGCCACGGTCTCCCCGACCCCGACCGCTCCCGACCCGGGGTCAAGCCCCGTCGCCCGCTTCGGAGATCGCCGCATCACCCTGGCCGAGGTCGATGCCAAAGCCGGCGACGAGCTGTTCAAGTTGCAAGAGCAGACCTACGAGCTGCGTTCAGAGACGGCCGAGCGCATCGCGATCGAGCTGCTCGTCGAAGCGCGGGCCAAGAAAGACGGCCTGAGCGAAGACCAATGGGTCGAAGCCCGCCTCGAGGCGGGGCTGCCCAAGCCGAGCGACGCTGATCTGCGCGCCCTGTTCGAGAAGGTTCGTGAGCGCCTGCCGCCCGATGCCCGCTTCGAAGACGTGAAGGGCAAGCTCACCGAGGCGATTCTCCGCGACGCGCGGGCCAAGCGGGCCCGGGTGCTGTTCGATGAGCTGAAGAAAGAAGCAGGGTATTCGCTGCTGCTCGAGGCCCCGGCGCAGGCGCGAAAGACGGTCATCGGTTCGGGCCCCTCTCGAGGCCTTGCCACCGCGAAGGTGACCATCGTCGAGTTCGCCGACTTTCAGTGCCCGTACTGCGGCCAGGCCTCCGAGGTCGTCGAGAAGTTGATGGCGGCGTACCCGGGCCAGGTGCGGGTCGTGTACCGCCACTTTCCCCTCTCGTTTCACAAGAACGCGCCCAAGGCCGCCGAGGCCGCGATGTGCGCCAATCAGCAGGGCCAATTCTGGCAGTACCACGACTCGCTCTACGCCCATCAGGGCTCGCTTCAGATCGACGACTTGAAGGGCCAGGCGATGGCGCTCGGGCTCGACCTCAAGCGCTTCGAGAAGTGCCTCGACGGCAACGAGATGAAGGCCTCGGTCGACACTGATCAACGCGAGGGCGAACGGCTGGGCGTCTCTGCGACTCCGGCGTTCTTCGTCAACGGCTTCATGCTCTCAGGCGTGCAGCCGGAGGAGAAGTTCAAGCGCATCATCGACCGAGAGCTGGGCAAGCAGCCGTGAAAGCGCTCGCTCCGGGTTTTCTGATTGCGATGCCGCAGCTCAACGACTCGAACTTTCAGCGCTCGGTGGTGCTGATCGTCAAGCATGGGCCGAGCGGCTCGATGGGGCTCGTCATCAACCGGCCGTCTGAAGTCAGCTTCGGTGACCTGGCGGGTGATCAGCACTTCGAGATACCCACGGAGCTGCGCTCGAACCGCATTTACGTGGGAGGGCCGGTCGAGCCTTTTCGCGGCTTCGTGCTGCACGATGTGGCGGGCATCGAAGAGAAGACCGAGGTCTTGCCGGGGCTGTACTTGTCGCTCACCACCGACTCGCTCAAGCCGCTGATGCGCGACACGGCGGCGAACGTGCGGTTTTGCTTGGGGTATTCGGGGTGGGGTGCAGGCCAGGTCGAGGCTGAGCTGGCCTCGGGCTCGTGGCTGTTCACCGAAGCGACCGCGAACACCGTGCTGAAGCTTGAACCCGAGCAGATATGGGAGCAGACGATTAAAAGCATGGGCGTCGACCCTGCAATGCTGGTGACCACCGGAGGCGTGAACTGATGCTGAACGCGACTGAAATCAAACGCCGCATCGAGCTGGCCTTGCCGGGCGCGCAGGTCGAGGTCAACGACACGACCGGCACCAATGATCACTTCGAGGCCTACGTGATGAGCCCGAGCTTCGATGGCTTGTCGATGGTGCAGCAGCACCAGCAAGTCTACGCACCGCTGCAAGACGTCTTGGCGACTGGCGAGCTGCACGCCCTCGCACTGAAAACCTACACGCCCGCGCAATGGGCCAGCACCCCCCGGAGATAGCCCCATGTTGACCCCCGAGCTCAAGCAGCGCTTCGACGACGAGATCAAGAACCACAAGGTCGTCATCTATATGAAGGGCAACCAGCTCTTCCCCGCGTGCGGGTTCTCGGCCAAGGCGATCGAACTGCTCAAGCCGTTCGGCGCGTTGCACACCGTCGACGTGCTCACCACGCCCGGCGTGCGCGACGGCATCAAGGCCTACTCGAACTGGCCGACCATTCCCCAGGTGTACATCAACGGCAAGTTCGTCGGTGGCAGCGACATCGTGACGGAGCTTGCCCAGCGCGGCGAGCTCGAGTCGATGATCAAAGGGTAAGAAGAACCCCGCCATGCCCGACGAGCAGCCACCTCTCGACAAAGAACAGCGCATCGTCGAGGCGCGCATGAAATTGCGTGAGCGCTTCTTCGAGAAGATCAAAGCGTCTCCGGCGATGAGCGACGAGAAGCCGCAGGGCTCCGGGGCGGCCAACCGGCACGGCATGCCGCGCTTGCCTCCGGGGCAGCACCCGACCAAGTCGTGGCCGGTGCTCGATCTGGGCCGCAAGCCAGACGTGCCGACCAGCCGGTGGTCGCTCACCATCGACGGCGCGGTCGAAACCCCGCTGACGCTCGATTGGGCGGCCTTCTTAGCGTTGCCCCAGCATGAAGACGTGAGCGATTTTCACTGCGTGACGACCTGGAGCCTCTTCGACTCGAAGTGGAAGGGCATTCAGTTCTCGACGGTGGCGGCGCTGGTGCACCCGCTGGCCTCGGCCACGCATGTGATGACGTATGCGAGCGATGGGTACACCACCAACGTGAACCTCGAAGAGGCGATGAAAGACGACGTGCTGCTGGTGCACTCGTGGAATGGTGCTCCCCTGTCGAGGGAACATGGCGGCCCGGTTCGAATGATCACCCCGCAGCTGTACGCATGGAAGGGCGCGAAGTGGATCAACCGAATCGAGTTTCTGACGGCCAACCGCCGCGGCTTTTGGGAGGCACGTGGATACAGCAATACCGCCCACCCCTGGCGAGACGACCGCTACTCCTGACGGGTTTTCGCATCGGGCCAAGGCGTTCAAAGAGCGCCATCACCTCGCCTTCGAGGTGGCCTTCTTCTTCGCGGGGTTCTTGTTCGACGTGGTGTTGTTGCATCGCATCGACAGCACGCCGCTGCTGATTCACCAGGCGACGTACCTGTTCTTGAGCGCCGCCCTGATTTTCTGGGACCACCGGTTGGCGGTGATGGGGCGCGAACCGGCTGGGTTGCTCGGCAAGGTCGCGTCGTACCGGCTGTGGGCGATGCACTTTTTCTTGGGCACGCTGCTCAACGCGTTTCTGGTGTTCTACTTTCGCTCGTCGAGCGGGCTGTTCGCGTTCATCTTCATCGTGTTGCTCTCGGTGGTGATCGTCGCGAACGAGCTGCCGCGGTTTCGGCAGCAGGGGCCGATCGTTCGGGTCGCGTTGCTGAGCTTCGCGACCACCTCGTTTCTGGCCTACCTGCTGCCGGTGGTCTGGGGCGAGCTGCGCAGCTGGCAGTACCTGGCGTCGATCGCCTTCGGCGCGGCGGTGACGGTGCTGACCTGGCGGCTGTTCACCCGCATCACCCGCGACCCCAATTGGACGTTTCGGCGCGGGCTGTTGCCGGGCTTGCTGGTGCAGGCGACGCTGCTGCTGCTCTACCTGTTCGAGGCGATACCGCCGGTGCCGTTGTCGCTCAAGCACATCGGCATTTACACCCAGGTCACTCCAGAGCGCTCAGAGAAGGGCATGCATTACCGATTGCAGTACCAGAAGCCGCCGCCCTGGCAGTTTTGGAAGCTCGATCACGACGAGGTGACCGCGGCCGAGGGTGAGAAGGCCTGGGCGTTCGTGCGCATCTTCGCGCCGGCGCGGTTTCGAGATTCGGTCGGCTTTCAGTGGGAGTACGACGACCCCGACAAAGGGTGGACACCGCGGGGCGCTCCGTTTCACTCGGGGCTCTCGGGGGGCAACGAAGAGGGGTATGCGACGTTTGCGTACAGCACGATGTCGAAGCCCGGGCGCTATCGGGTGCGGGTGCTCACGCAAGACGGGCGTGAGATAGGCCGAAAGAGCTTTCGCTTCGTGGTTGGTGAACCGGTCGAGCAGGTCGAAGAGCTCGACTGAGCGCTCACTTAGCGCCGAACCAGGGGGTGCCGCGGTGCTTGCTGGACTCGCTGCACCCAGCGTTCGACCTCTGTTGCCTCGGTGGGCATGCCGGCCGAGAGGTTGACCATGCCCTTCTTGGTCACCAGCACATCGTCTTCGATGCGCACGCCAATGCCGCGGTACTTCGCGGGCACGGTGAGGTCGTCGAGCTGAAAGTACAGCCCTGGCTCGATGGTCAACACCATGCCAGCGCGCAGCGGGCCGTAGCGGTAGTTCTCCATGCGTGCCTTCGCGCAGTCGTGAACGTCGAGGCCGAGCATGTGACTGATGTTGTGCAGCGAGTAGCGCTTGTAGAACTGGTTCTCGTCGGCCAACGCGACCTCGGCGCTGGTCTTCAAGATGCCCAAGCTGACGAGGCCTTCTGCGAGCACGCGCATCGCTTGGCGGTTGGGCTCCATGAAGTCATTGCCCGGGCGCACGGCTTCGAGCGCCGCTTGCTGGGCCTGCCAGACCAAGGTGTAGATCTCACGCTGCGCGGGTGAAAAGCGGCCGCTCATCGGCACGGTGCGGGTGATGTCGGCGGTGTAGAGCGAGTCGCCTTCGACGCCGGCGTCGAGCAACAGCAGGTCTCCCTTTCGCAGCGCGGAGTGATTCTTCGTCCAGTGCAAAATGCAGGCGTTCGCGCCCGCTGCCGCGATGGTGCCGTAGCCCACGTCGTTGCCTTCGACCCTCGCCCGCATCGCGAAGAGCCCTTCGACCTCACGCTCATTGCTCGCGGTCGGCAGGCCGGCGATCACGTCTTCGAACCCGCGCTGCGTCGACGCGATGACCTCTTTGAGCAACTTCACCTCGAGTGCGTCTTTGATCAACCGCAGCTCGCTGAGCGCCCACGCGAGCTCTTTGTCGGGGGGCCGCTCATGCGCCGGGCTGCGGAGCGCATCGACCTTCGCCGACACACCGCGCAGCACCCTCGCGAGTGGAAACGAGCCGAGTGCGCTCGCCAGCTCATCGAGACCGCGCGCCTTTTCGACTCCGAAGCGGGCCTGGCTTTGCTCGACCCCGAGCCGAGGGCCGACCCAGAGCGCGCCCTTGTTGCGGTCGGTGAAGAAGGTCTCGTTGCTGTGCCCGGCGTTCGGCTCGACGAACAGGTGCGCGTCGTGCCCTGATTTTTGACGAGGCACCATCACCAGCACGCAGTCAGGCTCGTCGTTGCCGGTGAGCCAGAAGAAGTCAGACCCAGGCCGAAACCGGTAATGGGTATCGTTTGCGCGAACCTTCTCGTGCCCGGTGGGGATGATCAGCACCTCCTTGGGAAACTTCTTCGACACCGCCGCCCGACGAGCAGCGAAGGCGTCAGCGAAGGGGTGCCGTTGCGGCAGCGTGGTCGAGTCGGCCTTCCACCGGGTGCGCATGAAGGTGAGCAGCGCCTTCGGGTTGACCGTGTCGCGCTTGGTCTCTTTGAGATACGTCATTTCGGAGGTGACACCGGGGCATCGGGTGGAGAAATCGAGAACGGCCGCAGCGAAGAGATGGGCTCGTCGGCGGTGCTGGGGCCGAACTTGTCGGCGAAGTCGTTGAGCGCCTGAGCCACGTCGCGCGCGTTCGAGGCCAGCCGGCGAATCTCGCGTTCGAGCCGGGCGAGATCATCAGCCCCTTCACGAGAGATCTGGCTTCGGGTGGTGGCCTTGCGGTGCGCCGCCACCAGCAACGCCGTTCGTCGCAGCGCCTCGAGCGAGCGATCGATCGCGACTCGGTCATCGGCGTCGAGCTTGTCGATTGGCAGCTCCTTGAGGCCGCGGGCATTGCCTGCCCACACCCGGCCGAGCTGACCAAACCCCCCTTCGGCCGAACGATCGAGGTCTTCGATGATCATCAGCGGCCACCCATGCATCGGAAAATCACGAGGAAACACCGAATACACGAACGCGCCATCGGCCCTCGGCGTCGCCTCGACCGTCAACGTCCCGAAGGGTACGTACAAGTGCCCAAGCTCAGCCGAGGCCTCGATCAACCGGCGCCTCAGCTGCCCGTTGAGCGGCGCCGAATCGCTCTGCAGCGGCGTGGTGCGCTTGAGCGTGGTCATTAGCTCGCGCACCTGATCGATGTGCACGACCACGTTGAGCGAATTGCCGCGCGAGTAGTCAGCGTGAAACACCCCGACCAGCTCGTACTCACCGGTCTGACAATTCACCGCGACCACCGGTGACCCCGAGTTGCCGCCCGAGAGCTGCGCGTCGACCACGAAGTCGTCGTGGTCCCAGTCTTTGTAGTCGTCATGGTCGAAGGCCGAAGTCACTCGGCCCTGCACCGTGGCCTTGAACGCCCCGAGGGGAAAACCGCGCACTTCGACCACGTTGCGATCTCGCAAGGCCGAGCTGCGCCCGATCTTCCACGGCATCAGGTTGAGCGCGACCTTCGACTTCACTACCGCCATGTCGAGCGCTGGGTCAGTGACCACCTTGGTCAGGGGGATGTCGTCGCCTTGATAGGTGTCTTTCTCGTTGTCGACGATGTGCAGCTGGTCGGTGACCCGCTTGCAGCCCATGGGCACGCCGGTCACAGGGTGATCGTCGTCGGTCACCGCGGGCCACTCGGCGACGTGGGCGTTGGTGAGCATCAACGTCTCGCCGTTCTGCTTTCGGTACGCGAACCCGGTGCCATGCGCCGAGGCCACCCGCTTCGAGCGCTTGATCTGCCCATCGGGCGCATACGACAAGCACTCGTAGGTGGCCGAGGTGCGCAGGCAGTACGTGAAGTTGGTGTCGGGCTTGTTGGCGAGCTCGATCGCGTTCTTCGACAGCACCGAGAAGTCATCGGCGTAGGTGCTGCTGCAGTAGGGTGCTGTAGGTGCTTTGGTCACCGGCTTCGGTGCCGGAGTCGCTCCGACCAGCGCCATCAGCAACACAACGAGCATCTGCCCAGTCTAACGCGAAGCGATTGCCGCGCGCACGGCGCCGATGACGGTTGGCACTGCCACTTCGACGCGCAAAATGCGCTGGCCGAGGGAAACCGGTCGAAAGCCGTGCTTCACCAGCAGCTCGACCTCGAAGGGCACCCACCCTCCATCGGGCCCGATGGCCAAGACCACCCGTTGTTCACGCGGTACCGGGCCCAAAGCGTGCTCGGCGATGGGGTGGGGCACGAGGCGTACGGCGTCTTTGAACGAGGCCAGCTCGTCTTCGATGAAGGGCTTGAAACGGTCTCGCACTTCGATGATCGGTGCCACGGTGTCGCGCGCCTGCTCGAGGCCCAGGTCGACGAGCTCATCGAGAAACGCGGCCGCGAGCACCTTCGAATCGAAGTAGCTCTTCTCGACCCGCGCGGCGTTGATCAAGATCACCCGGTCGACGCCGAGCGAAGCCACCGCGGGCACGACGCGCTTGAGCGCCTTCGGCCTGGGTATGGCGAGAATCAAATCGATGCCCGCGCGCGGCGGAGGCGGCTCGGCAATCGTCACCTGCAGCTCGAGCCCCGCTTCGCTCAACGACACCACGGTCGCGGTGCCGCACAGCCCGCCCTTGATGCCGACGCGCAGGGTTTCTCCTCCCTGTACCCGCAGCACTTCACGGGCGTGCAGATGCCGTCGCCCGGCCAGCAGCACCCGGCCGTCTGGCTCAACCTCGCGCGCCTCGAGCAACAGCAAATTCACAGGCTTCGGCCTACCACGAAAGCACTCTTGCCACCGCGCGCCCCTCTAGGGCAAAGGTGCCTTCGTTCGAGTTCAGAAGGAGCCGCGCCCTGACGTTTCGTGAAGTCTGTCTGAAGTGCCGTCGCCCGAGAGCCGTGTGTTGGTGCGGGTCGGTGACGCCGGTCGACAGCACGACCCACGTGGTGTTCTTGCAGCACCCGCGCGAATCGAAGGTGGCGGTGAGCACCTGCCGCATGGCGCACCTGTCGCTGCCGAACTCCGAGCTGCACATCGGGCTCACCGCGGTTGGCAACGCGCGGCTCGAGGCCCTCTGCGCGCAGCCCGACACGGCGGTGCTCTTCCCTTCAGACAGCGCGATTGACGTGAGCCAGGTGACGACCGCTCCGAAGAACTTGATCGTCGTCGACGGTACGTGGTCGAACGCCAAGAAGGTGGTCGAGAAGTGCCCGGTGCTCAAAGCGCTGCCCAGGCTCGCGTTCACGCCCGACAAGCCAGGCAATTACCGAATTCGCAAGGAACCCGCCGAGCACTGCCTGGCGACCATCGAGGCCACCGCCTTCGTGCTGGAGCGCCTCGAGCACGCGCCGGGCCGCTTCACGCCGATGCTGAGCGCCTTCGACGCGATGGTCGACAAGCAGCTCGAGTACATCGCCTCGACCGGCAACAACTCGCGGCACAAGCGTGTGAAGAAGCGCAACGGGCCCAAGCGCGACCCGCTGGCGGTGCTGCGCGACAACCCCAAGAACCTGGTGGTCGTGTTCGGAGAAGCAAACTCGTGGCCGCTCGATAACCCTGACCGGCCCGCCGACAACCGGGCTGAGCTGATTCAGCTCGTGGCAGAGCGAGTCGAGACAGGGGCGCAGTTTCACGCGCTCCTGCGACCGGTGAGGCCGATTTCGCCGAGCGCGACGCGGCACCTCGACTTGAACGATGACCTGCTGCGCGAAGCCCCCGAGCGGGCCGAGGTGTTGGCTGCGTGGCAGGGCTTCTTGCGGCCCGACGACGTACTCGTGGGGTGGGGCCACTTCTGCCAAGACTTGCTTCACCACGAGGGCATCGACCGACCGTTTCTCGATGTGCGCTCGCTGTTGGCGCAAGCGCGTTCGCGACGGCCCGGGCCCGTGGAGTGCTTCTCAGACCTGCTCGGCGTCGAGCTGCCCAATGGTCAGGGCCGTGCCGCTCGCAGGCGGGTGGCGCTGACGGCGGTGACTCGCGCGATCGTCGACGGGCGGCTGCTGCCGCAGCGCTGACCCGAGCGCGCGAAGACCCCGAAATTCAACAACTTGAAGCTCGTCTTGAGCGGCAACTCGGTGGCCAGCGGGCCGATAATCACGCCTGGCGGTCAAGACCCGAACCCTGACGGAGCGACTCGCGTAATCGGCGCGCGGCTGCCCTCAGACCTGCGCACCTTGGGCGGGCGCCTGGCCGACGTTCTTAAACGTGCGAACGCGACCAACACGCCGGTCTTCGAAATCACCGTGCCCCGCCAATACGGCACCTCACCCGACCTCGCCGCGCTCTCATCGTCGAACTGGGTGAAGATCGAAAAACACAGCGAGAGCGGCTTCGTCGATACGAGCTTGGCGGCGGAGCTCAAGGCGCGTGGCATCACCGACGTCATCTTGATGGGCACCAACGAGCAGCAGTGCGTGCTGGCGACCGCAGGTGACGCGCTCAACTACGGCCTCGCCATTCACACCTCTCCGCAGATCGTGCAGTAGGCGTACAACGCCAGAGGCGAGGGGCTCCCGGAGGTGTACCGAAAGTACGGAGAGGTCAAGTCGACTGCCCGCCACCTCGACGCCTTTGAAATGATGAAGTAACGCCTCAGCCCAGTGTGAACCGCAAGAGACAGGCACACAGAGGTTACGCAGACCCACATTGAGAAGCGCCTGCCGCGCGGGCACATTTCACTCGGTCGGTCACTGACGAGGTGTCTTCGAATGCGGGTTGGAGTCGCGATCGCACTGCTTGTGATGACGGCAGGGTGTGAGGGGTTGATCACCCTGGCATCGAACGCGCCTCCCATCGGAGCGCGCGGGCCCATCGACGTGAGCTGCGACGTCTCGCTCTACCCGGCCCGCGAGCGAAAGATCATCGAAGACACGCTGCTGGCCTGCGCCGGCAATCAGAGCAGGGCGGCCGAGCTGCTGGGCATTTCGCGG
>JANLPS010000039.1:0-38360 GCA_031367385.1 Archangium sp.
ACGGCTTCTTGCTCGCCCACTGGGACGGCAGCGCCGAGACTGAAGCGCAGATCAAAAAAGAGACCGGCTTGACCACCCGCAACCGGCCCTTCGACCTCAAGCAGGAGCCTGGCGTGTGCCCGGTCACCGGCAAGCCCTCGACCGGCCGCATCGTGTTCTCGAAGGCGTATTAAATCGACGGGAAGGGTCGGCGGGCCTCGCGGCAATTGGCGGTATGCGAGGCGTCGCCGTGCTGCTGCTCCTGCCGAGCCTGGCCCTGGCCCAGAGCCTGGCGAACGCCACGCCAGAACAGCTAAAGGCACGTCGTTGCTGGGAAAAAACGGCCCTAGCCCTGACCGGCACCTCGGAGCCGGGTGCGTTCGGCCGCGACGATGCCGGGTTTCCTCCGCTCTTTCAGCCCGAGCTGGTGCCGCTGTATTTTGGTGATGCGATTTACCAACCGCGGTTCTCCAATCGTTTCGCTGGGTTCGTCAGCTCGAAATGGCAGCGCGAGCAATCGACTGAGAAGGCCCAGAACGTACCGTTTCTGATCGTTCAGTACGTGGTCGGCCGCGGCCTGCCGTGGAAAAAGGTTTTTCTCGGCGGCTACGACGTCGACTTCACCGAGAACCGCGGCACGGTGTTCGAGTCACCGACGGGGCTTGGGTATTTTCGGGTCTTGGAGTGGCGGCGCCAATATGCCGGCAACGAGGTCGCGGGGTACAAGCTCTCGACGGCGTACCGCATGCTCAACAACACGCTGGGCATTCGGCTAACGGCGGCGGCCAACAACACCTTGGGTGACGCGAGCGCGGTCGGCCGCGCGGCTGCGGGCTGCACCGGGTGCCACTTCAACGGCTCGTACCCGCTCGACTTGATCGCCCGTGTGCTCGAGCGGCGTCAGGGCTTCGGAGACAAGATGACCTTCGTCCCCGCGACGGACGGGCCGCAGATGCTCTGGGGCCAACAGGTGGCAAGTGACGAAGAGTTACTCAAGCTGTTGGTTGGCTCCGAGGCCTTCACCTTCAATTCGTGCCGGCTGGCCTTCGAGTTTCTCTACGGCCGACCGGAGTCGGCCTGCGAAGCACCGGTCTTCGACGCGTGCGTCGCCGCGCTGGAGCGAGACGGCACGATTCAAGCGGCCTTGATGGGCATGATTCAACACCCGGACTACTGCCAATGACCCGCGCGCTCCTGTGTCTGATGATCATCGGGTGCAAGGGCACGATCATCGGCGAGGTGAAGCCGCTCGATGAGTCGACGGTGCCGACGCCCGGTGAGGTGACGCTCCCGGTCGGCCCAACCTATTCGGCCGCGAAGTGCGAAGGCGTCGCGGCGCTGCGCACCTATCATTCGCTGACCGGTGACGCGCTTGGTGCAGACCGGGCCAACCTCGCCGCGACGCTCGACACCCGAAGGCCCCGGTCATGGGAGACCGTGCAGTCGTACGGCCAAGACCTCAATCGACAGCTCGGCTACTACCTGGCCACCGACGGCGCGCTCGATCTGGCGACGGTGCCGGTACGGCCGATGTACTGGGCTGCCGATGCCCAGCTGGGCGCGCTCGAGCTCTATTCGCATTTTCGAGTCGGCTACATCGTGTGCGGCCGAATGCTCGCTGAGCCGAACGGGTCGGCGGTGTTCATGTCTCCAGAGCTCGCTTCAGCCCCCACCGAGGCCAGCGCGAGCAAGGTCTGTCACGACATGATGCGCCAGTTCTGGAAGGAAGAGCCCACCACCGAGCAGGTGAGTGACTGTGCCGCCTTCGCGATCGACGAGGCCAACGTTGCAGCCACCACCACCGAGCGATGGGCACTGGTCTGCGCGGCGTTGATCAGCAGCACGGGGAGCACCACTCAATGACGAATCTCTCGCGTCGCATGTTGCTTCGAGGCGCAGCGGTGTTGGCGGGAGCGAGCGCCCTGCCGGCCCGTGCCGCACTGCCGGTTCGCAAGGCCCTCGCGTTGGTCTTTCTGCCCGGCGGGTTCGGTGCGTTGCACTGCACGCCTCAGAGCCTGGGTGGCACGTTCGGCACCACGGCTGATTCGATGACGCCCACCGGCACAGGCCTCTTCGTCGACAAAGCGACGTTCGGTGGCTTCTCGAGCGCGGTGTTGCGGCAGATGGCCGTGGTGGGCGTCGACCACGGGTTGACCGCTCACAGCGTTGCAGTCTCGTCGATGTTCACTGGCTCGAGCAGCTACCCACTCGCCCTCGCCGCCGCGATGCAGTCAGAGGGAGCACTGCGATGTGCGCTCTTCGGAGACATGCCGAGCTCGGCGGCCTTCTCGTCGGTGGCCGGCGCGTCGCTGGCGTTGGTGAGAGACGTGCAACCAGCGATCGACATCATGGTCGGCTCGACCCGTGCGGGAGAGCCTCCGCGAGGTGCGATGGCTCGTGGTCTCCGGTTGTCGTACACGCTCTCGAAGTCGATGATCGAACGCAACCCGCGAACGCTGGCGGGCAACGCGACGGGGTACGACACGCTCATTGGTGCGCTCGAGAAACCGGTGCGCCTGCTCGACTGGCGTGAGATTGCCACGCGCTATGGGCTCGACCCATCGTCAACCGTCGTCAGCTCGAACGCCTCGCGGTTCGCAGCCGCTGAGCTGGCGATTCGAGGCGGCACGCCGGTGGTCATCGTGCCTCCGGTTGCGGGTATCAGTTGCGGCGAAGCAGGGTGGGACACGCACGGTGATGAAAGCGGGGCCTGCGTTCGAACGATGTTCGGCGCTCAGCTGAGCCCTCACCTGGGGCGATTTCTCGAGAGCACCCTGGCGATGCAAGACACCCAGGTCACGACGGTGGTGTTCGGTGAGTTTTCACGCGACCCGTACTTGAGCGACCATGCCCGGTGTCTCTCGGCGGCGGTCTTTGGGCCCACCGTGAAGCCCGGCTCGACGGGTGCTGCGTTCAACCGAGATGGCAAGCTCGCGATGCCCGATGGCACTCCCGGTATCTTGCAGTTTTGGGCGCTGCTGGCCGAGCTCGCGGGAGTCACCTCGAAGCCGTTCGGCGCGAACCCACACCGATTGGTCGCTGGGTAGCTCGAACTGTCGTACAAATATGTCCCGATTGTCGGTACCTATTTGTAACCTGACTTTTGGGGTTTTGCGCCCAGCAGGCGGCTTTCCAGGTTCGAACTGTGTAACCTGTTGGCCCCTCGACTTCTGAGCTCAGGATGAACGGGGTTGGCTGGCACGCCAGACGCTGAGTGCCGCTGCCTGCACTTCTTTGAGCGGCGTGCCCGAGCTGCGCGCCAAGGCGAGGCAGTCGTCGAACTCAGGCGCCGCGTTGATCACTTCGGCGCCATTCAAGCCCACCTTGATTCGCACGTTGCCCCACGGCGTCACCGCGGTGTCGAAGCGCCGCTCGAGGGCGGTTCGCTCAACCGTCGACGCCCGCACGCCCAGTGAGGTCGACTCTCGCAACATGAGCCAGGTCAACGCTGAGCGGGCCTCGGTACTGCAGAGCACTCCGAGCAAATGACCAGGCCGGCTCTTCTTCATCACGGCGGGCAGCACCCACACGTCGAGGGCGCCTTGCGCGAGAAGCTGCTCCATCAACGCGCCGATGACCTGGGGCGAACAGTCGTCCAAGTTGCACTCGAGCACGTTCAGGGTCTGCACCTCGGCGCTCGCTTCGGTCGCCTCCCCAATCGACGCGCGCAGCACATTCGCGCGGTCTTTCCAGTCTTTCGTGCCCACCCCGTACCCGATGCGCTCGACCTTCATCTGCGGCGGCGGCGCCACCTTCGCGAACGCCTTGATCAACGCGGCCCCCGTCGGAGTCGTCAATTCACCAACGCCCTCGAACCGCACCGGCACATCTCGCAGCAGCTCGAGCGTGGCCGGCACCGGCACGGGTACCACGCCGTGCGCGATCTTCGTCGTGCCCGACCCGAGTGGTGGCGGAGAACAGAACACCTCGGGGTCACCGAGCAGCTCGAGCACCACCGCGGCCGCACAGATGTCGACGATCGAATCGACCGCACCGACCTCGTGAAAATGAATCGTCTCGAGCGGCACGTTGTGAATGTGCGCCTCGGCCTCGCCAATCAGCCGAAAGACGTGCAGCGCCTTGGCCTTGGCCCCCGGGGTCAGCGCCGAGTGGCTGATCAAGTGCTCGATGTCTTTGTACCCTCGATGCGCATGCTCGACCGCTTCGTCGGTCATCACGTCGACATGGGTACCGCTGATGCTGTGCCGCTCAGCCGTCGAGCGCTTGATGTGCCACCCGCGAACCCCCAGCGTGCGCAGCTGGGCCTCGATGGCCTCGAGTGACACGCCCAGGTCGAGCGCGGCCGCGAGAAACATGTCGCCGGCGATGCCACCGACGGGCTCGAGATACAGAATGCGTCGCATGCGCCTGGGCCTAGCCCAAAATCAGGCCCAGCGCGTCGGCCGCGTTTTGGTCGACTCGCTGCCCATCGCGTCGCACCAGGCGAGAAAGGCCGGTTTGGGCACCCCCTTGAACTCGAGGTCTGTGAGCGTCTCGGCCAGCGGCACATCGAGCCGCAAGGTCGCGAGCGTTCGGTAGAGCAGGGCGTCGACCCGCCCGGCCTCCAGCGAGGCGGCGAGCTTGAGCGCCCCGCGCACGTCGACCTTCCAGTCACGCGCCAGCCGGGGAATGTCTTCGATGTGCTCATACGCCGAGAGCACCAGCGCCGTGCTCTTCTCGCCCCACCCATCGAGCCCGGGGATGCCGTCGGCGGTGTCTCCGACCAACGCGAGAAAGTCGGGTACTTGCGCGGGCTTGAGGCCCTTGTCTTTGAGCTGCGAGGCTTCGGTGATCAGCTTTCGCCGCATGCGATCGACCTGCACGATCTTCTCGCCCACCAGCACCTGACCCAGATCTTTGTCGGGCGTCATGATGCGCACCTGCTCGACCCCGGGCATCGCCGCGTACCGAACCGCCGCGGTCGCCAGCGCATCGTCAGCCTCGAACTCGTTCATCGACCAGGCCGTGACGCCAAGGGTTCGCACCGCCTTCTCGACCTCGTCGAACTGCGCGTGCAGCTCCGGAGGCACGCCTTCGTCTGACTTGTACCCATCGAACAAGTCGTTTCGAAACGACCGAATCGGGTTGTCGAAGGCCACGGCCAGGTGCGTGACCTTCTCATCGCGATCGGCGAGCAACCCAAGAATCGACTGCGCTACCCCGAGTGACGCCTTCAGGTCTCTGCCATCGGGCCCGGTGTGCGGCGGCTTCGGCGCAAAATGCGCGCGGTAGAGCTCGAAGGTGCCGTCAATCAGATGCACTCGCATGTCAGCGTCGCCGCCCACCCAGCAGCGAGCCCAAGATGCCGCGGGTCAGCTCGCGCGCGACTGACGAGCCAACCGTTCTCGCCGCACTCTTCGCCATCATGCCAACCAACCCGTCACGCTTGCCGCCACGGGGGCCGGTGGTGCCGAAGATCAGATCTTGCAAACCGCTCGACACCGGAGCCGTCGGCGCATGCGCGGCTTGAGCCGGAGGAGGGGGCCTGCTCGCTTCGACCCGGGCGTTGAGCCGCTCGAAGGCGCTCTCACGGTCGACGGCCGTGTCGTACACGCCCTTGACCATCGACCCACCCATCACCAACGCCCGCCGCTCGGGCGTGATTGGCCCAATCTGACTCAACGGAGGAATCACCCACGCTCGCTGCGTCACCGTGGGGACGCCCTGCGCGTCGAGCACCGAGATCAACGCCTCGCCGACGCCGAGCTCTCCAATCACCTGCTTCAGGTTGAGCGTCGGGTTGGGCCGCATCGTCTCGGCCGCCGCGTCGACAGCCTTTTGATCTCTCGGCGTGAACGCCCGCAGCGCATGCTGCACGCGGTTGCCCAGCTGCCCCAACACCTTGTCGGGTATGTCGAGCGGGTTCTGGGTGACGAAATAAATACCCACGCCCTTCGAGCGAATCAGTCGCACGACTTGCTCGATCTTCTCGAGCAACGCGGGCGGCGCTTCTGAGAACAACAGGTGCGCCTCATCGAAGAAGAAGACGATCTTCGGCTTCTCTCGATCACCCACCTCGGGCAGCTTCTCGAACAGCTCGGCCATCAGCCAAAGCAAGAACGTCGAGTAGACCTTCGGGTTGTTGATCAACGCATCGGCCGCGAGAATGTTGATCACCCCACGCGAGTCTTGCGTCTGCAGCAGATCTTCGACGTCTAACATCGGCTCGCCGAAGAACTGCTCGGCGCCTTGCTCTTCGAGCTGCAGCAGGCCCCGGGTGATCGCCCCCACTGAAGCGACCGAGACGTTGCCGTACTGCGCGCGAAGATCATTCGCATGGTCGGCCACCCACTGCGTCATCGCCCGCAGGTCTTTGAGGTCGAGCAACGCCAGCCCACCGTCGTCGGCCACCTTGAACACAATCGAGAGCACGCCTTCTTGCGTCTCGTTCAGGTTGAGCAACCGCGACAGCAGCTTGGGGCCCAGGTCTGCGACCGTCGCCCGAATCGGGTGCCCGGCCTTGCCGAACACGTCCCAAAACGTCACGGGAGCGCCTTGCCACAGCGGCGTCGGCAGCTTCATCATGCTCAAGCGCGCGGCCACTTTTTCGGTCGCCGACCCCGGCATGCACAGCCCGCTCAGGTCGCCCTTGATGTCAGCCAAGAACACCGGCACCCCGATGCGAGAGAAGCCCTCGGCGAGCTTCTGCAGGGTGACGGTCTTGCCGGTGCCCGTCGCTCCGGTGATGCAGCCGTGGCGGTTCGCCATCTCAGGCAACAGGTTGATGTCGAGGCCGGAGGCAGTCGCGAACACGATGGCGTCAGTCATGGGCCGGGTGTTCAACTCGAAAACGACAGTAAAAACAATGCGTTACTGCCAAGAACCTTCACGAGGGCTCCGTCCGACAATGGGTGTATGCGTACAGCCGACATCAAGCAGGCGATCAAGACCGCGCAAGCCGATGGTCAGGTCACTGCGAAAGAAATCGACTCCCTGATGTTGCAGGTTCGCGACGAGGGTGGCCTCGACGACAGCGAGCGAATCGCGCTGATGAAGAACGCCGACAGCTTTGGTGACGAGGCGAAGCAGCGCCTGCTCACCCACCTCTCATCGCTGCGCCAGAAGAACGCGTGGGTGAATGTCGAGACCACCGGCAAGGTCGCCAGCATCGAAGGCCGCTACGCCAACGTGACGCTCTCGGTGCCGGGCTTGTCGGCGCGGGTGGGGCTGTTCGAGAACGCCTTCTCGCTCAAGGGTACGGCCAAGGCGGCGGGCTCGCTCAAGCTCACCGTCGAGGGTCAGGCGATTGAAGTGCCGGTCGCCAAGTTCGAATCGGCCGGCGCCATTCTCGAAAAGGTCAAGGCCGCGCTGCCCAGCGCAGTCACCGGGCTCACCTTCGGCGGCGACATCGACCCGCAGACGCCCGCGCTGTTCGAGGGCCAGGCCGCGACGGGTACCGAGACGGCGGCGCACTTGATGATGTTCAAGCCCGATTCGCTCAACCTGCTGCCCGGTGAGAAGCCGCTGCGGGTGGTGGTCACTGGCTACGGCAAGTTCATGGGCATCACCAACAACGCCTCGGGCACCATGGCGCAGAAGCTCGCCGAGATCGGCGTGAAAGGCGGCATCGTCGAATACCACCGCCTCGACGTGACTCCCAAGGCGGTCGACGACTTCATGAAAGAGATGGCTGCTCACCCGCCCGACGTCATTCTCTCGATGGGTGTCACCGGTGGGCAATCACAGCTCGAAGAGCTGCCCGAGAATCACCTCGGCGCGGCCCCCGATGGCGACGACGTGATGATGGAGGACCGCGAGGTCATACCCGGTGGCCAGGCCGAGCTTCACACCGACCTGCCGGTTGACACCGTTGAGTGGGCGCTCAAGAAATTCGGCAAGAAGCGCGAGACGTTCACCAGCCAGTCAGACGTTCACTACTCGCCCGACCGCAGCGCCTACCTGTGCAACTACATCGGGTACAACCTCGCCTCGCAGTTCGATGATCAGCCGGGCACCATGGCCGGGTTCATTCACGTGACCGATCACACACCGGCGAATCAGATGCACGCGGTGCTCGAGGCCATCGTCGCGGCGCAGCTCGACTACAAGCGCAAGCAGACCCCTGCGCCGGTGAGCTGAATTTAGAAGGTGATCAGAAACCCGGCCGAGACTGCGCCGAAGGTCAGCCACTTGAACACCGGCTGATCGAAGTCGTCTTTGAGCGTGAGCCCCATGATCGGCACCGCGCCATCGACGGTGAGCGAGATCGGCCCTGCGATGCGCAATCGCAGCGAGGCATGAGGTGCGAGCACCACCACCGTGGTGATGGGCCTGGCGTCGTAGAGCTGAGCGAGCGCGCCCACGCCTGCCTCGAAGCCAATCGCCAGCGTCAGCCGCAACCACTCGAAGGCGAAGCGATACCCCACGCGAACTTGTGCGCCTGCCTCGTTGACGGCCTCGCGCTGACCGGTGACCGGTTGGTCGAAGGTCATCTCTCCGACCAGGCCGATGACGAGGTCGCCCTTCGCCCGTACCGAGCCCAACCGGGGGCGGCCGAACAGGTTGAAGGTGCCGAGCGTCGTCGAGAGCGGCTCGAAGCCCAAGCGCCCCTGGTATTTGAACCCACCGGGGTGCGCGGCATCGACCAGCACGCGGCCGGTGATGCCTCCACTGAGCGTCAAGCCCACTGGCGCGGTGTCATCTGGCTCGATCACCGCCTGCGCCTGCACCGCGGGCCTCGAGCCCCCCTTCGCGGCGGCGATCACCACGCTGGGGGTGAGCAGGGTCAGCTCGCTCCACGTCACGGAGCGTCGCAGGCCCTCGGTCAGCATCACCCGACCGCCGTAGCTCTGGTTCGACTTGAACAAGCGCACCGCGTACTGCCCGGGCGTCAGGGCCACTTCTCTCGCGTTGCCCGAGGCCACCTCGACGATGACTTGATCTCGTGCCACGTCGCTCACCAGGCTTCGCTCAGACCCTTCTGGCAACACCAGCACCGCTGACGGTTTGACCAGCGACGAGAGCACCAGCTCGCCCTGACCCGAGAGCTTGAAGTCATACGAGGGGTGTTGCGCCCCGACTGGCAGCACCGAGGTCGCGGTGACCGTGCGGTCGTAGGCGTAGCGGTAGGCCTCGGCGAGGGTGATCAGCTTGTCGCCCGACGAATCGGCGGCGCCACGGAGGCCTGAGATCAAGTGGTGGGTGAAATAACTGCCCATCACCTCTGACGATTCGAGCGCCGCTTCATCGGCCGCGCTCGAGGTGATGAAGGCTTCGCCCGAGGCGGTCAACATGTCGTTGATCTTGATCGTGAACGGGGTCGCCGGTCGCCCGCCCTTCTCACGCAGCCCATTGCCCGAACGGCAGGCATCGACGATGGCCAGTCGCACGTCGGCTCCAGTGCCCAGCAGCAGCGCCTTCAGCCGAGAATAGGTCAGCTTTTCGCGGCCAAGCTCGATCGCCTCACCGTCGCTGTGGCCTGAAAAAAAGAACACCAGCACGGTGCGAACGTCAGGCGACTTGTGAAACGACGCCACGCGTTCAGTCGCGTCGGCGAGCGCGCGCTCGAGGTCGCCGACCTTGCGGCCTTGCAAGAGCATCACGTCGTCGGGGCTCACGTCACCCAGCTCGGCGAGTACGCGGGCCATCTTGCCGGCGTCATTCTCAGCGTACCGCAGCGGAGGCATGTCGCCTGACCCCGCGTTGTTGCCGACCACCACGGCGATTCGCTTGGTCTCGGCGAACGCGCAGGCGGGCATCACCACGAGCGCGAGCATCAGCACGAGTGCGAGGTGACGCCAGGCGGTACGGGGCATCAGTTCGGCTCTTTGACGAAGTCCAACGACACGACCTGCGCGCGCTCGATGGCTGGCGCGCCCGGGTTCGCGAGCAACGCCGACTCGACCTGGGCCGCCTTCACCGGAGCGTCAGAGAACACCGCGACCAGCTTCTCCGGGCCCGACACCTCGTCGAGCTCGACGGTGCTCGACAGCTCGACCTTCTTGGGGCCTTGATCGCCTTCGATCAGCGCCGACTCGGTCGCGCCGAAGGGGTGATACACGGTGAACGCGCCCTTCGCGTCTTGCGAGGCGATCATCACGTACTTGGCGCCGGCAGGGTTCACCACGAAGCGAATGCGGTCTTTCGGCTTCAAGGCCTGCCCGCGCTTCACCGCGAAGGCGTGCCCCTCAGCGCGCATCGCGAACACCTCGAGCACCGGCTGCGCACCCTTCACGCCCAGGTACGACTCGCCCGTTGGGCCCGACACCGCCGCGTACACCACGAAGGCCGCGAGGCCCGCCGTCAACAACCCAAACGCGGGCATGAGCCACCGCAGGTCGAGCGGCCGGCGCATCGCACCACTCTCTTCGACGGCGGCCTCGACCTTCGGCAAGGTGCGCGCGAAGACGAACTGCTCGAAGCGCTGCTTGTCTTCGTTCACCTCTTGCCATCGGGTGTTGCACACGGTGCACGCCTCGAGGTGCGACTTGGCCGATGTCGACTCGGTCGAGTCGAGCGCAGAGAGCAACAGCATGTCGAGCGTCTCACTCGACAAGTGCCCGCGCAGGTTGGTGCTCACGAAGGCACCTCGGAGCGCTCGCGGCTGACGAATTTCTTGCTGCGGTCGACGAACTCTTGCAGGCGGTTGATCACCGTTCTGCGCGAGATACCCAGGGTGCTGGCCACCTGCTCCTGCTCGAGGCCGTCGATGTAATACAGCACCGCCGCGGCCCTGATCTTCTCGGGCGAGCGCTCGACCAACCGCATCGCGAGGTCTCGATCGAGCATCGCCGTCTCTCGATTTTCAGACAGCTCAGGCATGTCTTCGGGCGCCGTCGGCTCGGCCTGCCGCCCACGGTCACGCAGCTGGTTGAGACAGTAGTTGGTCGAAATTCGGTAGATCCACGACAACGCGGCGGCCTCATCGGGAGCTGATTCGATGTGGCGAAACACGCGCACGAAGACCTCCTGCGTGGCGTCTTCCGCGAGGGCGTCGTCTTTCAACAGGCGACGGCACCGCGAGTAGATCGCCGGACCAAATTTTCGGTAGAGGGCTGCTGCCCGTACCCTGTGGTCAACCCCGCTCGGCGACACCGTGTGCAACCTTTCGAAAGAAGCAGTCATCGGCCACGCCCGCGGCCAACTGCGACATGGCCATACACCGCCCCGACCAACGGGGGGAAGGGCGGCAATGCATTGATTTCGCTCGAAAATCGTGGCTCCTCATCGGTCAGCGCAGCTGCTTTGAGCCCAGTGCGGTATACGCGCGGCATGTGCGGCGTCTTCGGCATCTTCGGACATGAGGAAGCAGCGAATTTGGCCTACTTGGGGCTGCATGCCCTGCAGCACCGCGGCCAGGAGTCGGGTGGCATCGTCGCCAGTGACGGTCGAATGCTCCGCTCGTTTCGAGGCATGGGCCACGTCGCCGAGGTCTTCACCGAGCCGGTGATCGCCAAGCTCGAGGGCAACTCGGCCATCGGCCATGTGCGGTATTCGACCGCGGGCGGCAGCCACCTTCGCAACGCCCAGCCGCTCCAGGTCTCGTTCGTCGGAGGCGGCCTCGCGGTCGCCCACAACGGCAACTTCGTCAACGCCGACTCGGCCCGCCGTGGCCTCGAGACGCAGGGCGCGATTTTTCAGAGCGACGCCGACACCGAAAACGTCATTCACTACATCGCTCGCTCGAAGGCGCCGACGCTCGAGGGCAAGGTCACCGAGGCGCTCAAGCTGCTCGATGGCGCGTATAGCTTGTTGTTTCTGACCGAGACGCAGCTCATCGCCGTGCGAGACCCGATCGGGTTTCGGCCTCTGGTGTTGGGCAAGCTCAAGGGCGCCTACGTCATCGCGTCAGAGACCACCGCGCTCAACTTGATCGAAGCCGAATATCTGCGTGAGCTCGAGCCGGGAGAAATGATCGTCATCGACGAGAAGGGGCTTCGTTCGAGCTTCCCTTTTGCCAAGAAGAGCCCGGGCCGCTGCGTGTTCGAGATGGTGTACTTCGCGCGCCCTGATTCGACGGTCTTCGGCCGCTCGGTGTTCGATACCCGAAAGAAATTGGGCCGGCAGCTGGCCATCGAGCAACCCGCCGAGGCCGACGTGGTCATCGCGGTGCCTGACTCCGGAGTCGCCTCGGCGATCGGCTTCGCTGAGCAAAGCGGCATACCCTTCGACATCGGGTTGATTCGCAGCCACTACGTCGGCCGCACCTTCATCGAGCCGCAGCAGTCGATTCGGCACTTCGGGGTGAAGCTCAAGTTGGCGCCGGTGCGCGCCACGCTCGAGGGCAAACGGGTGGTGGTGGTCGACGATTCCATCGTTCGAGGCACGACCTCTCGAAAGATCGTGAAGATGCTCAAAGACTCGGGGGCGCGAGAAGTGCACCTGCGCATCGCGAGCCCACCGACGACCTGGCCCTGCTACTACGGCATCGATACGCCCAGCCGCAAAGAGCTGATCGCCGCCTCGCACACCACCGACGAAATCGCGCGGTACGTCACCGCTGACTCACTCGGGTACCTCTCGCTCACCGGGCTCAACACCGCCGCCGGTGACCCCGAGGGTCGCACCTACTGCTCGGCCTGTTTCAGCGGCAAGTATCTCACTCCGCTCAGCGAGCCCGCCGCCGCGTCACCGCCGCAAGCCCATTTCGCCGAGGAGCCCCCGCCGCCTCCTCTGCCAGCGCACACGTAAAGGGTCGTACCGTGAAACGCATTCTCGTTCTGTTCATTGTTTGCGCCTGCTTGGGCCCAGCGACCACCGACGCTCCTTCGATTGCCCTCGGCTCTGATCAAGCGGTCGCCGGGCAACTCACGGTGATGCTCGAGCCACACGGCCCGTCGGTGACCCGCACGGTGACCATCTACAACAACAGCACCTGCGTGCTCAGCTTCACGTCGGCCGTCGAAGACACGTGGATGAGCGCGGCCCCCGCGACCGGCACCATCGACGCAAACGGCACCGCGGTGGTGACCGTGACCATCAACTCGAGTGACAGCACCGGCGCCCTGGTTCCCGGTATTTTTCTTGGCACCCTCGATATCACCGCCACGTGCCAAGCGACGGGGAAGGCGGTGATTGGTTCTCCGGCGGCGGTGGCAATCACGGTCGTCGTTGCTCCAGTCGATGCGGGCACGATCAAGGTCGACGGCGGCACGCTCGATGGCGGCACGCTCGATGGCGGCACGCTCGACTCGGGTGTGAAGTAGCTCGTTCAGGCCTGGTGCTTCAACGCACGTCGAATCGAGAGCACGTCGGTGATGGTCTTCTCGAAGAGCTCGAAGGTCAGCGAGCAGGGCCCATCGCACAACGCCTGATCAGGGTTCTCGTGCACCTCGGTGAACAACGCATCGATGCCCGCTGCGGCTGCTGAGCGGGCGAGGAGGGTGACGAACTTTCGTTCTCCGGCCGTTTCGCCATCTCCGGCGCTGGGCAACTGCACGGAGTGCGTCGCGTCGAAGCACACCGCCAGGCCCGCCTCGCGCATCAGCCCCAGCCCACGCATGTCGACCACCAGGTTGTTGTAGCCGAAGGTGGCGCCGCGCTCGGTGACCAGCACGTTGTGATTGCCCGAGTCGAACGCCTTCTTCGCCTGGTGCAGCATGTCTTTGGGCGCGATGAACTGGCCCTTCTTCAAGTTGACGCCCTTGCCCGTCTTCGCCACCGCGACCACCAGGTCGGTCTGGCGGCACAGAAACGCTGGCACCTGAATGATGTCGGCCACCTCGGCCACCGCCGCCACCTGAGAGATCTCGTGCACGTCGGTGAGAATCGAGACGCCGATCTCTTGCTTGACTCGCTTGAGCACGCGCAGGCCTTCGCTCAACCCGGGCCCGCGGTACGACTTGATGCTGGTGCGGTTGGCCTTGTCGAAGCTGCACTTGAAGGCGAAGGGCACTCCCAGCGTGGCGCACAAGGTCTTGAGCCGGGCGGCGTGTCGCAGGGTGAAGTCTTCAGACTCGATGACGTCGGGGCCGGCGATGACGAGCAGCGGCAACCCTTGGCCGACCTGGTGGCCTGCGAGCGTGATGGGCATTGTGGCCAGCCTCTATACCAAACGTGACGCGCGCGCCTTTTGAAGGTGATACGTGCGGCGGTCATGGCTGCTGAAGGTGCTCTTACGTTGACGCTCGTGATGCCGGTCTACAACGAGCTGCAGACCCTGCCTGAGATCATTCGCCGGGTGATGCAGCTCGATGTCGCGAAGGAGCTGATCATCGTCGATGACTTCAGCACCGACGGCTCGCGCGAGCTGCTCGAAGCCGTCGCCGCCAAGGGCCTCGACGCGATCGATTTTCACGGCGTCACCAAGCGCAACCGCTGCGATGTGAAGGTGCTCTTGCAGCCGACGAATCAAGGCAAGGGCGCAGCGCTGAAGGCCGGCTTCGCGGCGGCGCGCGGCGACATCGTGATGGTTCAAGACGCTGATCTCGAATACGACCCCCGCGACATCCCCCGGTTGATCAGACCCATTCTCGAGGGCAACGCCGACGTGGTGTTCGGCAGCCGGTTCATCGGTGAGACCCGGCGGGTGCTCTACTTCTGGCACATGGTGCTCAACAAAGGCCTGACCCTGTTCTCGAACATGGCCACCGGCCTCAATCTCACCGACATGGAGACTTGCTACAAAGCCTTTCGCCGCGAGGTGCTTCAAGGCTTCGAGCTCAAAGAAACCCGCTTCGGCATCGAGCCTGAGCTCACCGCGCGCGTCGGCCGGGCTAACGTTCGCGTCTACGAAGTGCCGATCAGCTACTTCGGCCGCACCTACGAAGAAGGAAAGAAGATCGGGTGGAAAGACGGCGTCAGGGCCATCTGGGCGGTCGCAAAATATGGTGTCCTCCGCCGCTGATCTGGATAATCGCTGCACCACTGGAGTGCGCACGCGTGTTTACAGGTGCCGCTAACCCCTTGGATCAGGCCGAAACAGCAGGTGGCACGGGGCGTGGAGTACATGTCACACATGAACCGCATCGCCCTTGCCCTCGCCGTGTTTGCCGCCTCAGTCGCCCTGGCTTCTCCCAAGCAGATTTCGATGCCCGTGGGTCACACCACCACGGTCTCGATGCCTTCGTCGGTCACCCGGGTGAAGGCCGATGACGCCTCGCTGGTTGAAGTTCGCCGCGAGGGCCGCAAGGTCACCATCGTCGGTCGCTCCAAGGGCACCACCGACGTGACGGTCACCACGGCCGATGGCGAGACCAAGCTTCACGTGTACGTCGCTTCAGATCGCTTCGGCCTGCCGTAAGCCAGTTCGGCTAGCGTTCTCGCCGCTATGGCTCGAACCTGCCCGCGCGACGGCGCAACTCTGCAGCAGACGGCCGGGGTCTTCGGGCACGAGACCTCGGCTTTTTCATGCCCGAAGTGCGGTGGCGTGCAAGCCGACTGGGCCGTCGCGCAGTCACTGTTCGCTTCGCTGAACCTGACCCTGTCTGAGCTGCAGGCCGCGGTGAAGAAGGCCGAGGCCGTGCCGGGCCGCACTGACCCGATGCCGTGCCCCGCCTGCAGCAATGGGCAGCTCAAGCCGTTTCGCGTGAAGGGTGTCGAGCTCGACCTGTGCGCTGACTGCGGCGCGACCTGGTTCGATCGCTCAGAGCTCTCGCGCATCACCAAGGGCCGGCTGGGAGGCACGCACGCTGAGATTGCGGCGCCCGCACTCCAAGCCAACGAGCGCGTCGTCGGCGTGTACGAGATGCTGTGGGACTGCGCGTATTGCGACACCAAGGGGCTGCTCGGGGCCTCGAATCGGTTCTGCCCTCAATGCGGAGCGGCACAAGACGCAGACCGCCGCTACTTCCCTCCCCCCGGCAAAGAGGTGGCCTCCAACCACGCCTTCGACGGCGCCGACGTCACCTGCCCAGCATGCAGCACACCCAACGGGGTGAAGGCCGTTCATTGTCGGCAGTGCGGCAGCCCGCTCGATGGCTCGGTCTCGGTCACGCAGCTCACCGATCGCGGCTCTCCTGCGCCAGCGGCGATGGCTCTGGCGTCGTCGACCGGTCGTCGTCGCAAATGGCCGTGGGTCGTCGGTGTCGTCGGCGCGATGCTGGTGAGCTTCTGCGGAGTCGCCAAGTTCTGGACCAAGAGCGCCAACGCCACGGTGACCTCACACCGCTGGAGTCGATCGATCGACGTCGAGGGCATGGCCGCGCGCCCCGACACATCGTGGTGCGATTCAATGCCGAGCGATGCCTACGGCGTCTCTCGCCACCGCGAGCAACGCTCGACCAATCGCATACCCGATGGCCAAACCTGCAGCACCCGAGACGTCGACCGCGGCAATGGCACCTTCGAGCGCCGGCAGGAATGCACCACCAAGTACCGTGAAGAACCCGTCTACGACGACCGGTGCACCTACACCGTCAACCGCTGGCAGACGATTCGAACCCTCAACTCAGCGGGGCAGGGGCTCGCGATGGAGCCAGTGTGGCCCGCCGTGAAGCTCGGAGCGCTCGGCAGTTGTCTTGGGTGTGAGCGCGAAGGGCCGCGGCACGAGAGCTACGAGCTCACCCTCGAGGGCCCCAAGCATGAGCCGTGGTCGTGCAAAATACCCGCTTCGAAATGGCAGTCGCTTCACGACGGCGAGTCACACGAGGTCAAGGTCAGCGTGATTCTCGGGTCGGTCGACTGCAGCTCGCTGTGATTTAGAGCTCGACTTTCTTCTCGGCGAAGTTGGTGCCGTCATGGCGCAGCATCAGGGTCTTGCCTTCTCCCTTGGTGACGATGGCCACCGGCCGCCGCCAAATGGTCTGCAGGTTCTTGAGGGTCTCTTTCGAGTAGTTCGGGTCGAGGTCGACGCCTTCGTGACGGTGGTTGAGCACCAGCTCACCCTTGTTCTCGTAGTTCGCGTCGACCACGTCGATGACCGGCTGGCCGAAGTTGGTCAGCTGCTGCAGCAACTTGTTCTTCACCTTCTTGAACTCGCGGGTGGCGATCTCCCAGGTGTTCTTTTTGTCGTTGAAGTTGAAGACGAACAGCTTCTGCTCGATGGCGAACTCAGGCGTGAGAAACTCATCGATGAAGGTGATGTCGTTGTAGTGCTTGCGAACCTCGAAGATCTTCTCGCGGCCTCCGCCGAGGTTCTTGTTCCAGTTTCGGCGGGCGCGCAGATCGTCGCACTCGTCCCATTCTTTGCCGTAGCGACCTTTGTTCCACCGGTCTTCGATGTCGCGAAACAGCTCGATGCCCAGCTTGTAGGGGTTCAGCTTGCCCTGCTGCGTGGCCATCGTGCCCGAGTGGTGATCGGCGTAGTCGATGATTTCGTGATCTCGCAGCGCTTTGGTCGTCATGATCGTCGAGTGCCAATAGCTGGCCCACCCTTCGTTCATGATCTTCGTCTGACCCTGCGGAGCGAAGTAGTACGCCTCTTCGCGCACCAGGCTCAAGATTTCGCGCTCCCAGTCTTCGAGGGGCGCGTGCTCGAGCAAGAAGGCCAGCACATCGCGCTGCGGCCGCTCGGGAAAACGCTTGGCCAATACCTTCTCGGCCTCGACCTTCTTCTGCTGCTGTTGCACGAACTCGGTCGGGTTCATGTACGGCCGCATGTATTCTTTGTCGACCCGAATGCCCTCGGCGATCTTGTTGATCTGCTCCTTGGCGATCTTCGGGTCGGGCGTGCGGCGAATGTGCGGTGCGTGCTGATCGATCAGGTTTTCGAGCGAGAGACAGACATCGACGAACTCCTCGACCTTCTCGACGCCGATCTTGTCGATCGAGCGGCGCACGCGGGTCGCGTGGTTAGCCATCTCGTCGACCATTTTTCGATTGGTGAACTTGAACGAGAAGTTGTTCTTGAAGAAGTCGTTGTGGCCGTACACGTGCGCCATCACCAGCTTCTGGTCGACCTCGGGGTTGGCCTCGAGCAGGTAGGCGAAGCAGGGGTTGTTGTTGATTACCAACTCGTAGATCTTCGAGAGCCCATACTCCGAGCTCTTCGAGAGCTGCTCGTACTCCATGCCCCACCGCCAATGCGGGTACCGGGTGGGAAAACCGCCGTACGCCGCGACCATGTTCAGCTCGTCGGTCGAGAGCATCTCGAAGATCGTCTCGAAGATGTCGAGCCCGTAGGCCTTCGCGTAGCCCTCGATCTCGACCTTCAGGTCATGCAGCCGCGGAGTCAGTGACTTGGGCATGGTGGTTAGCGCCCCTTCCCCAAGAAGTCTTTGATGCTCGTGTAGATGCCGTCTTTGTCGGCGATCTCCGAGAGGGCCATGCGCTCGTTGCCCCCCAGGTGCTCGCGCAGGTCTTTGATGAACTGCCCAGACCCGTAGGGCGACTCGACCTGCCCATACGCAAACTGATTCACCGCGGGGATGATCTCGTTCTTCAGCACGTCGACGCACAGCCGGGTGTCATCGGCCGACCAGTTGTCGCCGTCAGAAAAGTGAAAGGGGTAGATGTTCCAACTGCTGCTGGGGTAGTCGGCCTTGATGATGTCTCGGCACAGCTTGTACGCGCTGCTGATCATCGTGCCGCCCGATTCACGCGTGTGAAAAAACGTGTCTCGGTCGACCTCGCGGGCCACTGCGTCGTGAATCACGTAGCGGGTCTCGAGGCCTTTGTACTGATGACGCAGCCAGGTATCGAGCCAGAAGCTCTCGATGCGCACGATCTCCTTCTGCTCGTCTCCCATCGAGCCCGACACGTCCATCATGTAAATGATGACCGCGTTGGTCTCGGGCAGGTTCTCGAGCTTGTAGGTGCGGTACCGAATGTCTTCTTTGATGGGTATGATGATTGGCCGCTCGGCGTCGTAGGTGCCGGTCGAAATCTGCCGCTTGAGCGCCTGCTTGAAGCTGCGTTTGAAGTGCCGCAGTGACTGCGGGCCCTGGGTGTTGATGCCGGTGTACTTGACGCGGGTGGTGACGACCTTGTCGCTGCCTTTGCGCTCGATGTTCGGTAGCTGCAGCTCTTCGCCCAAGATTTGCGCCAGCTCTTCGAGCGAGACGTCGACCTCGAGCACGTGCTGGCCTTCGCCCTCGCCAGCCTTGCCGTTGCCGTCGCCCGGCTGCGGAGGCCCCTGCCCAATGCTCTGCCCCGGCTCGCCTTCGCCTTGACCAACACCACCTGACTCTCGCGAGCCATATTTGAAGTGAGGCACGTCAATGAACGGCACAGGAATCGAGATGAATTCCTTGCCCTTCTTACCGAGCATTTCGCCCTGCTGAACGTACTTCTTCAGGTTCTGTTTGATCTTGCCGCGAACGATTTGTTTGAAGCGGCTGTGATCTTGGTCAATGCGAAGGGCCACTGTTACTCCTTGGCGTCACCCCGGGCGAAGATGCTCGCCACGAAGTTGAGAACGTCAGTGGCCGACTCTTCGTCGTACCCAAAGTTCTTGATGAGCCGCGACTTCACCACGTCGATCTTTTCTTGGGTCTCGCGGTCGACGACCGAGCTGACCAGGGTCTTGAGCTTGATGCTGTCTTTTTGATCTTCGAACAGCTTCAGCTCGAGCGCCTTTTGCAGCCGCTCATTGGTGCGCCAGTTGAACGACTTGCCTTCGATCGCCAACGCGCCGATGTAGTTCATGATCTCGCGGCGAAAGTCGTCTTTGCGGCTCTCGGGTATGTCGATCTTCTCTTCGATCGAGCGCATCAGCCGCTCGTCGGGTTCTTCGTACAACCCGGTGTACTTGTTCTTGATCTTCTCTTTTTGGGTGTACGCCTTCACGTTGTCGATGAAGTTGCTGCACAGCTTGGCGATCGCGTCTTCGTCGGCCGAGATCGCGCGCTGCACCTCGTTCTTCACGATGTCTTCGTATTCTTGCTTCACCACGTTGAGCAGCTCGCGAAAGCGCTTGCGCAGCTCTTCATTGGGTATCAGCGAGTGCTGCTTCAAGCCCGCTTCGAGCTCGTTGAGCACCATGAACGGGTTGATGCTGGTCTCTGACTTGTCGCTGACCAGCGCGTTCGACACCTTGTCTTGCACGTAGCGAGGGCTGATGCCCTCCATGCCTTCACGCAGCGCCTCTTTGCGAAGCTCCTTGATGTTATCTTCGGTGAAGTTGGGCAGCGTCTTGCCGTTGTAGAGCTTGAGCTTCTGCAACACCGAGAGGTTGTGCTTCTTCGGTTCTTCGAGCCGGGTCAGCACCGCCCACATCGCGGCCATCTCGAGCGTGTGAGGCGCGATGTGTTTGCCGCGAATGCGAATCGCGTTGAACTCCTTCTCGTAGATCTTGATCTCCTCAGACAGCTTCGTGATGTATGGGATGTCGATCTTGATGGTTCGGTCGCGTAACGCCTCCATGAACTCGTTCGACTCGAGCTTTTTGAATTCAGGCTCGTTGGTGTGACCGATGATCACCTCGTCGATGTCAGTCTGGGGGAACTTCTTCGGTTTGATCTTGTGCTCCTGCGTCGCGCCGAGCAGGTCGTACAAGAAAGCCACGTCGAGCTTGAGCATCTCGACGAACTCGATCACGCCGCGGTTGGCGACGCAGAACTCGCCGTCGAAGTTGAAGGCGCGCGGGTCTGAGTCAGAGCCGTACTCGGCGATTTTTCGGTAGTTGATGTCGCCGGTGAGCTCGGTCGAGTCTTGGTTCTTCTCGTCTTTTGGCTGAAACGTGCCGATGCCGACGCGGTCTTTTTCTGAGAACACGATTCGGCGAACCCGAATGTGCTTGTAGAGCTGGTTCAAGTCGCCGTCGTACTTCTGCAGCAGCTGCTTGAAGATCAACCGGCACGAGGGGTTGAGCTCACCGAGCTCGGGTATCGTGTACCCGCTGTCGGCGGGCGAGAGCTCAGTGAAGAACCGCGCGCGGTACTCGGTGGGTATCAGCTTGAGCGGCTCTTCATGCAACGGAGAAGGAATGCGGCCCTGCAGGCTCGACCCGTCAGGCAGCATCGTCTTCTCATCGAAGACCCAGACGAAAGTGTAGACCGCGCCCTCGGGGCTGCGCGAATACTCTTCGAGCCCGCGCTTCATGATGCGCGCGATGGTCGACTTCGATGAGCCGACCGGGCCGTGCAAGAGAATGACGCGCTTCTCGGCGCCGTATTGGTGGGCGGCGGCTTTGAAGACGTTGACCAATTTCATCAACGGCACGTCGAGCCCGAACACCGCGTCGCGACCGCCGTTCTTCTCGTCGCTGAAGAAGTGGTAGCGAACCAACCGCTTCTTGTTGTCGATGTACTCGGTTTTGCCGTGGCTCAAGATCATGTCGTACACGCGCTGGTAGGCGGTGCGCGTGATGCGCGGGTTGCCACGAACGAGATTGAGATAGTCGTCGAAACTCCCCTCCCAATTGAGCTCGGCGTATTCTTTCTTGTTCTGCAGCGCGGCGATCTTCGAAGTCCAAGCGGTCGGAGCGGTGGTTGCCATGCGTTTGAGTTCCCCGTTCTGCGAACTTTGATGAAAATGAAGAGGCCCCGGTCGCGGAGTCGGACCGCGTTACGCTCGGGGCAAAGCTGTTGTCGATTGTCGCTCGTCTGACTCTTTCGCGCCAGAACGTGGGCCAAGGTCAGTGTTCGACCCACACCCGCCGCAAGTCGTACCAAAGCGGTGAAGGTGTGAGCCCATGCACTCGCCGTTTCGCCAGGTCGAGCGAGGCCCGCGAAGTCATGAACAAATACGGCTGATCGAAGTACAGCTGCCGGTGCAGCGCGCGCTCGAGCGCTTGACGTTGGGGGGTATCCCACTCCATGCGAATCGACTGCATCAACGCGTCGGCCCGATCGCTCGAGTAGCGCACGAAGTTGGCGCCGCCGTCGATTTGGCTCGAGTGAAAGGTACTGAGTTGATCTTGCACGGCGTCGAGCTCTGTCCACACCCGCGAGACGACCTCGAAGTCGCGGGCGACCACTCGGGCGCTCATGTGCGAGACGTCGACGGTCTCGATGATCAGCTCTGCGCCGATGCGATGAAATTGATCTTGTAACATCGGCGTCACCTTCGCCAATCGCACCGAAGTCGCGGGCATCAAGAAGTGCAGCGCGAGTGGCTTGCTGTCGCGGGTCAGCACACCCTCGGCCGAGTCGACGAAGCCAGCGTCGAGCAGCTCATTGCGCGCGGCCTCGGGCGAAAACGAAATCGCTTCGACGGTCTTGTCGCACGAGGGGCTTGGGTACCAGAACGGGCACGTGGTGGGTTGCTCGAGCCCCAAGTCGACGGTCTTCTCGATCGCTTCTCGGGGGTACAGATGGGCCAGCGCGCGCCGCACGCGATAGTCGGCCAGCGCGGGTACCGCTTCGTTCCACGCGATGTACGAGTAGCTGTTGTCGACGCCCTTGAGTCGAATGAGCTCGGAGATCGCTCGCGGCGAGTGCTCGAGCTCCTTCCACAGCGTGGGCTGCACGTTCGTCATCAAGTCGAGCTCGCCCCGGTCGAAGAGGCCCGACGCGACGGTGGGGTCTTTGACGAAGCGGTAGACGATGGCGTCGAGATACCCGCGGCTGGCGTCGACGCGCTTGAGCGTGAGTGATTGGCCGCGCTCCCACTTTTCGACCGTGTAGGGCCCGGTGCCAATGGGCTTGGCACTCAGCGCTGCCCAATCGCCCGCCAGCGCCGCGGCCGGCAGAATCGGCAACTTGGCCAGGGCTCGGAGGCTGAACGGCGACGGGTTTCTCCAGCGCAGCTCGACCGTCTTCGCGTCAACCGCCTTCCACGACATCAGCTCGTCGAAGTCGGCTCGAACCGACGACGTGTTCTTTGAGGGGTTCTTCACTGCGTCGAGCACCGCGATGACGTCGGCCGATGTAAACGCAGCACCGTCGTGAAAGCGCACGCCGCTTCGCAGCGTCAGTGTCGTGAGGTGATGATCATCGCGGTCGACCCAGGCCTCCGCCAGAGAAGGCACCAGGTCGAAGCTCACCGGGTCGATGTCGAGCAGCGACTCCACCACCAGGTTGCGAGTCATGCGCGAGGTCCACGATTCGCGGGCTGCGCCCTCGAGAAAGTTGAGCGTGCCGGGCTCGGTCATCACCCGAACCACCAGCGTTCCACCCTGCTGCGCTGCGGCCGTCTCGACGGGTGGGGTGCCCTCCAGCCACTCTTTCGGAGCGACAGCTACCCCGGCGTCAGTCGAAACGTTGGTTTTTCGGCAATTTCCGCACGAAAACGCGCAGAAAATGCCCAAAATCGCCGCAAACCGCATCAGTTCATTGTCATGTCGGTGGGGCGATGAATCGCGACCACGTACTTGGGGAAGAGCTCTTCAGGCATCGAGCGGAGCACGCCGTAGGGGTCACGAAAGAAGACCCGCCCTGAACCGATTCGCTCCAGCGTCACCGCGTGGTTGTGCGAGCCCTGATCGATCTCGAGAATGATCGGCCGGTTCTGGCTACCGACGGCGTCGAACGCGCGCAGGTTCTCCATCGCCTTCGCACCCTCGGCCTCGGTGAACAGCGTGTCGTTGGTGTACTTGACCCCGAAGAGCTGACGCAGAATCGTCGTCTGCTGGTTCGGCTTGAGCCCCTCGTACCCGGCGCCAGTGCGCTTGTTGGTCGAGCGGCCCGCGACCGCGTCAAAGTTCGAATCGCGGCCGTTCGCGTATTCCATCGCCGCTGATTGAAAAATCGCCTGCGAAATCGAACGACCATCGAGGGCGCCGGCGGCCGCGTCTTCGGCTTCGACACGCAGCTCTCCACCGCCGCGCATGCTCGCCTTGCCGGTCGGGCCGGTCAGCCCCATCAGCAGACGCATGTATTCAGCAGGCTCGTCTGCGACCAGCTCGTACTGCATCGAGGCCACCGTGCAGGTCGGGGCGCTGCCCTGCTGAATTCGGTTCGGGTTGGCGGCCTCGACCAACGCATTCGAGATGACGGCCTCGGTGGTGGTCTCTCCGACCAGCTTTGCGTTGAGCGGCTGGGTGGCGAGCTGATTCAAGTTCGAGAGCAGCGTGTGACCCTTGCTGTCTTTGTCGTCGAAGGCAGCGGGGTTTTGGTCGACCAGCGCGCCGAAGGCCTTCAAGCCGCGTTCATCGAGCCGGCTCATCACCGCCGCGATTTTTTTCTGATCAGCTGCCGACCGCTGCGTGAAGGCAGGTGCGCCCAGCACGTGCGCAACCACTTGCCCCGCAGTACCACTGGGGTCGCTGGCGAAGGTCTGCAGCAACGAGGTTCGAACGTCGGCGGGCAGCCGGCTGCTTCGCTGCAACGTCGCATCGAGCCGTGAGGCGACCCCTGCATCGGCGCGGGCAGATGCCAGCAACGCCGCCCCTTGCCGGCCTGGGAGCACCGGCGTCAGCTGGCTTGCGACCCGTCGAAGATCAGCGTGTGCAAATTGATCAGGCGGAGCGTCTTCGCGCAAGTAGGGCGGCGTCTCGAGCCGCGAATACAGCGCGTCACGCAGCGCGAGCCGATCGGGGTCGTTGTCGGGCCCGACGAGCGAGTCGAGCACCACATCGCCGAAGCCAATCGAATCGTCATCGGTGCCACGGCCAATCGAATCATCGTCGGTACCGCGGCGCCCTGAGAGGTCTCCGACGCCAATCGAATCATCGTCGGTGCCGCGGCGCCCCGAGAGGTCTCCGACGCCAATCGAATCGTCGTCGGTGCCGTTGCGAACGCGCCGCCCCTCGGAGGGCTTGGGGATGCGGCGACCGGCGTCGAACTCACTCGAGCCCGAATGCCCCGGAGCGCTGGGGCGTGCGGCGGGTCGGCGTGAAGTGGTCGCGGAGGGAGGCGTCGTCGATGCAGCCCGCACCGGCGTTGCTGGCTTGCGAAGCTTGGAATCGATGGGCATGAACGGAGCAGTCTGCCACGAGTCGGGCAGTGTGCGCGCGTCGTAAAACACCCGTAAATACAGCGATTTGCGGTAGCGTGCCGCCGGGTGGAAGCGTTCGGCCGATTCACGTTGCTCAAGCGTCTTGGTGCGGGCGGCATGGGCGAGGTTTTTCTCGCGCGCGGCCCGGGCAGCCAGTCGTCAGTCGTGCTCAAGCGCGTGCTCCCGCATTTGGTCGAAAACCCGCGTTTCTTGCGGCTCTTTCTCGATGAGACCCGCATCGCGGCCCGCCTGAATCACCCGAACATCGCCCGCATTCTCGAGCTCGGCGAAGAGGGCGGCACCTGGTTCATCGTGATGGAGCACGTGCCCGGGCACGACCTGCGAGAAGTGCTTCGCCGTGCGCGCGAGCAGGAGTCGAAGGTGCCGGTGAACGTCGCGGTGAAGATCGCCATCGACGTTGCGCTCGGGCTCGAGCACGCCCACACCGCAGTCGACTCTCAGGGCCGAGGGCTCGGGGTGGTGCATCGCGACGTGTCTCCGCACAATGTGCTGTTGTCGATCTCGGGCGAGGTGAAGCTGATCGACTTCGGCGTCGCCAAAGCCACCAACAAGACCGTTCACACTGCCGCGGGCATCTTGAAGGGCAAGTTCCCCTACATGGCGCCGGAGCAGGCGCGTGGTGAGGCGGTCGACCCGCGCACCGACCTGTTCGCGCTCGGCATCATTCTCTGGGAGATGCTCGCCGGTCAGTATCTCTTTCGGGGCAAGACCGACGCGGCCACGCTGAAGTTGGTGCGTGCCAGCGAAGTCACCTCGTTGTTGGCGTTTCGAAAAGACGTGCCCGTCGCGCTCGATGCGATCGTGCTCAAGGCCCTGGCCAAAGAGCCGCACGAGCGTTTTCAGACCGCGCGGGCCATGCACGAGGCCCTGAGCGCGGTGTTGCAAGACCTGCCACCGCCCGACCTGCGCGGGTGGTTGACCGAGTTTGAAGACCTCGAGGGTCTCGAAGAAGTCGTGCCAGCGATGTGGGGCGACGAAGCCGACAGCCAAGACGGCCCGGTGTTGTCGGCGAGCCACGACGTGACCGAGCGTGGCCCGAACGAGACCGCGTCAGATCGCGTGGTCTCGAATGGCGAAGCGGCGATGACCGTGCTGTCTGATCTGGTCGGGCAGCCCACCAACATCGTGCCCCAGACCACCAGCTTCGTTGGCCGCGTGGCCGAGCTGGCTGATCTCCACCAGCTCTTTCAACACGGAGCGCGGCTGATCACCCTCCTAGGCCCAGGCGGCACCGGCAAGACCCGGCTGTCGCTCCAACTTGGCGAGCAGTTGATCAGCCACTTCAATGCTTCGACCGAGAAGGGTCGGCGCCGGAGCGGGGTGTGGTTCTGCGAGCTCGATGAAGCGACTGATCTCGAAGGCATCACCTCGGCGGTCGCGCGCGCGATGGGCATTCAGCTCGCTCCGGGTGACGCGGTTGATCAGCTCGCGCACTCGTTCGCGGCGCGCGGTGAGATGTTGGTGGTGCTCGACAACTTCGAGCAGATCGTCGCGCACGCGAGCCAGACCATCGGCACCTGGCTGCAAGCCGCACCCTTGATTCGCTTCGTCGTCTCGAGCCGTGAGGTGCTGCGGGTACCAGGCGAGACCATCTTCGAAGTGCCTCCGCTGCGGGTGCCCAAGCCCAGTGAGCCCATTCGCGGGGCCGAGGCCGTCGAGCTCTTCGTCGAGCGAGCCCGCGCCGTGCGAGCCCGCTGGGAGCCGACCGCGGCGGAGGAGACCTCGATCGCCGAGATCGTCAAGCAGCTCGATGGGTTACCGCTGGCGATCGAGCTCGCTGCGGCGCGCATGAGCCTGCTCAGCCCAGCGCAGTTGGTTCAGCGGCTGCCCAGACGGTTCGAGCTGCTGATCGACAAACGAGGTGGCTCCGAACGCCAGGCCACCATGCGCGGCGCGATCGACTGGTCGTGGAACATGCTGTCTGAAGCGGAGGGCTCGACGTTCGCGCAGCTCTCGGTCTTTCGGGGCGGCTTCAGCAGCGAAGCCCTCACTGCCATCGTCAACCTCGATCACATCTCCGATGCGCCGAAGCCGGTCGAGGTGCTGATGACCCTGCGCGCCAAGTCGCTGGTGCGTGCATACTTTCCCAATGACGGGCTGACGCGCTTCGGCCTCTACGAGACGCTGCGCGAGTACGCGAAAGAGAAGCTGCTCGGGCGCAAGGAGCAAGAGCCCGCGCTCGAACGGCACGCGCAGTTCTACCTGACGCTGGGTACCCGGCTCTCGCAGCAGGCTGACAGCAGCGTCGAGCGGCTCAATGCGCTCGAGGTCGAGCGTGAGAATTTGATCGCGGTGTTCAATCGCGCGGTCGACCGCCGCGAGTCGGGCGCGAGGTTGCTGCAGGTGGTGTTGGCGCTCGACCCCTTGCTCGGCATTCGCGGGCCGTACAGCAGCCACCTGCAGATGATCGACGTCGCGTTGACGGCGGTCGGTGACGACCCGAGAAACAAGGCGCTCGCCCTCGAGGCCCGGGCCCGCGCGCGACAAGCCCGGGGGAGATCGGCCGAAGCGCTCAATGATCTGCTCGACATGCGCGAGCTGGGTCAGCAGCTCGAAGACCAGGCGATCGAAGGTCGTGCCTTGTCGTACCTCGGGCTGGTCGAACGCGTTCAAGGGCAACGCAGCGAGGCCCGCTCGAGTCTGACCAGAGCGCTGGTGCTACTCAGGGCCGTCGGCGATCACTTGATGGAGGGTCGAACGCTGTCATTTCTCGCGTTCTTGCTGCACGACCTCGGGCTCGAAGCCGAGGCGATTGATGCCTCGAACCAGGCCTTCAAGATTCACCGCGCGGTTGGAGATCGGCGTTACCAGGGCATCACTCTGGCGAACCTGGGTGTTCAGCAGCAGTCACTCGGGTTGCTCGAGCAAGCCAAAGCGAATTACCTCGCGGCGCTCTCGATTCACCGCGAGCTCGGCAACCGGCGCTCCGAGGGCATTTCGCACATCAACCTCGGCGATTTGCAGCGCGACGTGAAGCGGCCCCGGCAGGCGATGGTGCACTACGAGCGGGCGTTGATCATCGTGCGTGAGGTTGGCGCCCGACGCACCGAAGGCATCGCGCTCTTCTCAATCGCTTCGTTGCACCACGAGCTGCTCGAGCTCGATCGAGCGGGCACCGCGTATCAAGAAGCGTTGATCGTACTCGGTGAGGTGCGGGCCCAGCGCTACGAGGGGCTCGCCCGAGCTGGCCTGGCTGCGACGCTGGGCCTGACCGGCAAGCTGGGAAAGGCCGATGAGATGTTGACCGAGGCCACGCGGGTGCTGACCGAAGTCGGCGACGCGGCGTCACTCGATGCGCTCGATTTGTATCGGGGCCAGGTCGAGTACGGAGAAGCGTTGTTCGCTCAATCTGACGCCCACGCGGCGGCCTTGAGAGCGAAGGTTCAGCGGCGAATCGATCACGCTGAGCGCGCGCAAGGCACCCCGTCGCCCTCAGCGAGATCTGACGCGGTTCGCACGGCGCTGCGGGGCCTGCGGGCCGCGATGAAACGACTGAAAGCCATCGAGCCATGAAAAAGGGGTGGCCGTGGTTGCTGCTCGCGGCGGCCCCGCGGGTGATTGCTTTCTTCTTCACCGAGAACGTCTACGGCGATGCCGTCGTGCGCACCTGGCTTGGGTACATGTGGGTGCATTCGCCGCACGTGATCGGCTCGTTCGATCAGGGCGGGTACCAGTTCGGGCCGCTGCATCTGTACCTGGTTGGCCTGGCGACGTTGCTCCCGATGCCGATGGCCGATTCGGGGCGCCTGATCAGCCTGTTCACCGGCGTGCTCACCGCGTGGCCGCTGCTTACGCTCACCTCGAACCTGTTCGGCGCCAGAGCGGCCAGGCTCACTGCGGTGGCCTTCGCGTTTTGGGGGCTGCACATTCAGTTCTCGACCACGACCTCGGGCGAGGCGCTCAACCTGTTGCTCGTCGTGACCTGCCTGTGTTGGCTCGACCGCTGGTTCGTCACCCGGCACCGGGTCTGGCTGCTCGCGGCGGCGCTGGTGCTCAATCTGGCCTGTGCGGCGCGCTACGACTCCTGGCTGTTCGTACCGATGCTGACCATCGCCGTGTGGTGGCACTCGAAGAGCTTTCGCAGCGCAGTGTTGTTCGGAGCGTGCTCGATGGCCTTCGCCCTCCCGTGGATGTTCGGAAACTTCATCGATCGCGGCTCGCCGCTCTACCCGTTCAGGTACATCGACGAATTTCACCGCGCCTGGTTTCCCTCCGAGCTGGCGATCTGGGGCAGCAGGTACAAGTGGATCACCTTGTTCTTCTGGCCTGGCGCCGCGGTCGTGACGCTCACGCCGCTGATCGCCATCTTCGGTACGTTTGGGTGCGTGCGGGCATGGCGATCGATGCCCTCGATACGGTGGCTGATCACCCTGATCATCATACCCACGGCGCTCTATACGCTTCGCTCGACGCTGCTCTCGAGCTTCGTGCCGCTCGCCCGGTTCACCGCGAAAGAAGTGGCCTTGCTGCTGCCCTTCGTGGGCTTCGGAGCGAACGCGCTGCTCGACCGCTTCACTCCGCGCGTCTCCCGAGCAGTTCAGGTGGTGGCGGTGCTGTGTCTCGTCGCCTGGCCCGCGTGGCTCGGCTGCTTCACCTTTCGCACCACAGGCTCTCTGCAGAACACCCTTCGCGCAATCTCGCCGGTGACGACCAACACCGTCGAGTTGATGCTGGTGGCCCATTGGCTCTCGAACAGGGCGAGCGACGGCTCGGTGCTGATCATCGACAGCGACCCTCGCGGCTACGATGATCTGCAGCTCGGTTTTTACTCGGGTTTCGCTTTCGAGAAGTTGGCGCGGCTGCGGTCTCCGCTCTTCGAACGACGGCTCAATGACGGGGTGCCGAGGTACCTGGTGCGCTTCGATGGCGGCGGGTTGGACACTTCGGGCCAGTTCGCCAGCGACACGTTTCGGGGCCTGCACTTCAGTGAAGTCGGGAGCTTCGCGCCGCCCTGGCACGTCTACGAAAAACAGTGAAATCGCTGGGCAGAAACAGGGTATGCGCCCCGAATGCGTACACGTCTTTTGTTGACCGTTGTGGCCCTCGGCGTCACGGCGTGCGGTGAGACTCCTGGCAGTGGCACCGGTGGTGGCGCGGGCGGCGGCGGCAGCTCTGGCAGCGGAGGTGGCGGCGGCACGTTCAGGCTCGACGCCGGGCGCGATTCAGGCGTGGCCTCAGGCTTGGATGCAGGGCGTCTCGACGCGGGTCAGAGCTCGCTCGATGCCGGTGACCCTGTCGGTGTCGATGCGGGCTCGGTCGATTCGGGCACCAGCTCGATGGTCGATGCGGGCATGGTCGTGAACGACGGCGGGCAGGTCGCGAACGACGGCGGGCAGGGCATGAACGACGCCGGCCAACAGCCCAGGGCTGACGCAGGTCAGTCATTCGACGCCGGCCAACCCCTCGACGCGGGCGTTGCGCTGGCGTGGGTGCCACTGCAGGGGCCTCGCCGCGGCCCGATTGAGCTCACCTTCAATGTCGGCGCGAGCGACTTCACCGGCTTCGTGCTCAAGGCCGACACGGCAGGTCTGGTCAACGCAACGGTGATGTCGACCGAGCGCACCCCCACCACCCTCACCCTGGTGTGGGACTCCTTCGCCGACGTGAGCATCGATACCATCAAGACGCTCAAGCTCGTCGGCTCGAAGGCGAGTGGCGATGTCGAAGTGATTTTCTCGCTCGACGTGCGCAACGGGCTCGATCCACTGCGGCTCCTCGCCATCGCGCAGCCGTACGTCGACACCGCGGGCGGCACGGGCAGCACCGGCACCGGCGTCTCGCTGGCGCAGTGGCCAATCGATGGCGGCGTCACCAAGCGCCGCTTGAGCACAGTCGCCGCGGTGCAACGCGTGCGCGCCGCTCCGCACGGCCGCTCGACGGTGGTGATGGGGCAGACGCAGGTCATCTTGATCAAGACCCCACTCGACGCAGACCCTGCCGGCGCCTCACTGAGCGCTCCGGTGACCGTGCCGGGCTCGCCCACCGACATTCGCTGGAGCCGCGATGGCCGGTATCTCTACCTGCTCACCGGGCTGTCGGGCGTGCGCTCGCCGACCATCGAGCGAATGCGCGTGAAAGAAGACCAATCGAGCATCGATGCGCCCGAGACGGTGGCCATTCTGACTCGGCCCCCGTTGCGCTTCGCCATCGAGCCGGCGACCGGCCGGTTCGTCGTCGTCGTCGGCTCGGGCCCCAACGCGAGCACTGGCATGCTGTTGCTGCTCGAGGCTGATGGCGGCCAGGCTGCCTCGCCCGTCGATCGTGACTGGGGCGTCACCAACCAGCTCGAAGTTTCGCCTCAGGGCGACGAGGTCGTGCTGACCAGCACCTTCAACGGCGACGAGCTGTTCATGGTGCCGTTGACGAGCGCTGGGTTCGGGTCGGTGAGTGTACGCACCGACGTTGTGTTCCCCTTTGACGTGACGTTTGACCCCCGATTGACGGCGCGAAACTTCGTCGTGTCGAATCAAGACAACAATGCAGTGACGTCAGTGACCTACGGCAGCACCGTGACGGTGCACGCGAAAACCACTGGTATTCCCCTGGCCTACGAGCTCGACATGGTTCAGCGCGGCACCCGCGTCGCCACCGGGTTCGTCACCTCGCTCTCGCAAATCGTGCAGTTTCAGCTCTCTGAGGTCGGCACCATCAGCGGCAAGAAGGTCGCCTTCACCTTCGACGGCGGCACGATGGAAGAGCCGGGCAGCATCTCGATTCAACGCTAAGGGCCTGCGAATGGGGGAATCAGTCGTTCAATGCCATTGCGCGTGGTCGCAGGACGTAGTTCCATTCACGTGGAAGGTCTCGCGATCGACTTTGCGTTCATTGAGTTCCTTGCCAAGACGTTCTTGCACGTCGGATTTCCGAGGTGGCTGAGGGCCGGGTTCATCACGGCTGATGTTCTACTGGCCGCGGAGCGAGCCCTCTTTGGGGCTCTCGCCGTGCTCGAGTTTCGAGCGGTCACTGCCACCCCTCCAGTAGAGTTCGAACTCTCCTCAGCCCGCAAGCTCCAGCTCACGGCCTCGCGAGCGCTGACCGTTCGCACCTGTAGTCGACCGCAACGTCAACTCTGCCGTCCTCATCCGCGGCCGATGGCGCGGCTTGAAGGGGAACTCGTGACAGTGTCGCCGAGCTGTCGTATTTCGCGATGATGAAAATTCTCTTGGTCCTTGCAGCGGCCTTAACGATTCTTGGCTGTGGGGGTGGCACCCCAAAGTGCACCACCGCCAACTGCACGGGCTGCTGCAGCGGTACCGATACCTGCGTGGTCGGTACCGAGGTCACTGCGTGTGGGAAAGGGGGCACGCTCTGCATCGCTTGCACCTCGAATCAGGTCTGTTCGAGCGCCGCGTGCGCGGCCAATTCCGTCACTCGATGCAGTGCCTCCAACTGCGACGGCTGTTGCGATGCGAGCGGCTCGTGTCAGAAAGGCCACGCGGCGTCAGCCTGTGGCGCAGGCGCTGCATCCTGCGTCGTATGCCCGTCGGGACAGTCGTGCGCGGCCGTCTCGCCGACCTCGGAGTATGGCGGGCAATGCGGCTAACGGCCTGTCAGTCGTTCACTGCGATAGCGAACGCGGTCGGATGACGTAGTTCCAATCGCCGTGAAAGTTCTCGCGCTCGATGTTGAGCGCACTGAGTTCCTTGGCTGAGACCTTCTTGCCCGTTGGGTAGTTGCGGCGGTCGAGGCGTGCGCGGACCACGAGGCCGCCTCGGTTTGTGGTGTTGGAGATGAGATTGATGACCGTCTCGTATGAGCGCAGCGGTCGCCCACGCCAATTGATTGAAATGAACGAGAAGAGGCGATGCTCGACCTTGTTCCATTTGCTCGTGCCCGGCGGGAAGTGGCTGACGCGAATGGCGAGGTTGAGCTTGTCAGCGAGCCGCTGCAGCTGCTGCTTCCAGACGTGTGAGCGGTAGCCATTGCTGCCGCCCGCATCGGCGGTGATGAAGAGCTCGCTTGCATTGGGGTAGCGAGCGACGCCGACTTGGCGCCACCAAGCCTCGATAGAAGTGACTGCGAATACCGGCGTGTCGTGGTCGACGCCCACGCTGACGAAGCCGTCGTTGGCACCGACGTCATAGATGCCGTACGGAATCGCCTTGCCCACGGCGTCAGACGGAAAATCGTGAACGTCAACCAACTCGGGCGTGCCTTGTGGCTGCCATTCACGACCGACGTTCTTGAAGTTGCCTACCAACTCTTTCTTCTTTGTGTCGACGGAGATGACCGGAACTCCGCGCTCGAGCCCTTCTTGCGCTTTGGCATTGATGTGCTCGAACTGGGCATTTCTGTCTGCGTGCTGAGCGCCTTCGACGGCCTTGCTCGGCGCCTGAAGGCTGTACCCGTGGTTGCGCAAGAGTTTGGCCACGGTCTTGTCACTGAGCTGAATGCCGTGGCGCTCAAACAGCTCATCCGACAACACGCGTGTGCTCTTGCACGTCCACCGAAGCGGTGACTCCGGGTCGCCTCTGGTCAACGGGTCGACCAAACTCTCGAGCGCGGGCCAAACCTCCGGGTGGGCGACTTCGAACGGGCGCTTGCCGGCACTGCGCCGAACATTGACGACGTCTTCGCGCCGCGCCCCAGCGCGAGCCTCATCTCGCCCCTTCCTCACGGTGCTGATTGCCATTCCAGTCGCACGCGCGACTGCTGCAACTCCCCCATAGCCCAGGGCGCCAGCTTCGGTGCCGGCCCACAGCCGGCGGGCTCGCTCGTTCATGGTCGGCTTCAGCAGACGCCACTTTTGCTGAACCAGTTTTTCGGCGCCCACCGCGGCCCTAGATCACGCCGCCATACGTATTGTCGATCCCCCTCGCGGCGCTTTTACGCGCTGGACTCGATCGACTCCGGCATTCGCAGGCCCTAAGCGAAGTTCTTGAGAAACCGTTTCGCCGTTTCACCCACCGGGTGCGACGGCGGAGCGGTCTTCAACGCTTCGCGCGCGTGACGCTCGCTCGAGTCGAGCTCTCCGAGCTTGTAACAAGCGATCGCCAGGTTGAGCTGCGGCATGAAGCGCTCGTGGTACGGCGCGTGGCCCGTCGCCTGCTCGAGCAGCCTTCGCGCCTCGGTCGTGGCACAGATACTCTCGGTCTCGAGCAGCAGGGTCGCTAAATTGTTCTTCGGTTGCCACTCGGTCGGCGCGAGCACGGTCGCGTTTCGATAGGCGTGTTGTGCAAGCTCAACGAGGCGCAGGCTCTCGTAGATGCCGCCCAGCTGATAATGCGCCCGCCAGCTCTTTGGGTTGCGCCGCAACACCTCGTGCACCGCCGCCTCGGCCGCGCCGACGTTGAGCTTCGAGAGCTCGAGCACGGCGACCAACAACCAGCCATCGTCTTGCAGCGGTGCGAGCGCGATTTGTTTTCGGGCGTGCACGATCGCTTGATCGACGTCGCCCCTGCGCATCGCGACCACCGCCCGCTTCGAGGGAAAAACCGCTTGGCGAGAAAAGCGCTCCTCGGCGCTCGCGAGCAGCGTGTCAGCCAGGTCGAGCTTGCCGGCCTCGACCAACACGTCGGCCAGCGTGACGTAGCCTCCGACGAAGTACGGCGCGCTCGCGATGCACCGTCGAAGCACGGCGACTGCAGTGCTCAGAGCCCCGGTCTTGAATGCCGCGGTGGCATAGCTGACCGCGACCTCGGGCACGTTGGGCATCAGCTCGGTCGCGCATCGAAGGTGCAGGGCCGCCTCTTTCCACCGCTGTTGCTGTGACAACACCCGGCCCAGGTTGAACGCCGCCGGGCCGAAGGTGGGGCAGTACCCGAGCGCGCGTTCGAAGAACGAAGCCGCACCGAGCAGGTCGCCGGTGATTTCGGCGGCCGCACCGCGAATGGTCAACGCCTCGACCGACTGCGGGTGACTCAAGAGCACCGCGTCGAGCAACGCCGCACCGTCGGCCACACGACCGGCAGCGAGCACCGTCCGGGCGACTCCGATCGCGGGCAGGGGTGAGTCAGGGTCGAGCTCGCGTGCGCGCTCGTACAACGTGGCGGCGCGTTCGAGCTCGAGCTGCACCAGGCAATTCTCAGCTTCAAACAACAAGGGAGCGATGGGGATCATGGTTTCGCCAGGGCCGGTTGCAGGCTCGAGGCCAAACGGTTTTCGCCAGGTTCTCGGCGGTTGCGCGCTAGTCGGTGTCTCTCGCGAGAGACTGTGACTCGAGCCAGCCCTGCAAGATGAGAACGGCGGCGACCTGGTCGACCACCTGTTTTCGTTTCGCCCGTGAGACGTCGGCTTCGATGAGCGCCTTCTCAGCGGCCACCGAGGTGAGCCGTTCGTCCCAATAAATGACGGGGAGCGAGGCCGCTTCAGCGATGGCGTCTCCGAATTTTCGGCACTGTTCTGCGCGGGGCCCTTCGCTGCCGTTCATGTTGAGCGCGAGACCGACGATGAGCTGCGTGACGCCGTACTCGGTGATCAGCTTCGCGACCTCGGCGAGGTCAGCCTTGATGTTGGTGCGTCGCACGGTGGTGATGGGCTGCGCCGAAAAGCCGAGCTCGTCGGCGATGGCGATGCCCACCGTCTTGGTACCAACATCGAGCCCCATCGCGCGCATCGTGCCCTCGAACTAGCACGAGAAATCTCCCGCGGGAGACACCGCGCGCGGCGCAATTCGCTGAAATCATTGTTTTGTCGATTGGCACGACGGCTGCTCAGCCGGGCGCCGCAACCCATTCACGTGAAGGAGCACCATGAGGCACGAAGAGTTCACCACCCGTGACGCGCAGCGCATCATTCAAGCTGGCTGCGAGCTCTACAGCAGTGACGAGCTCGATCTGGCGGCCGATATTTTCAAGGGCTTGATCGCGCTCGACCCCCATGACCCGTTCATTCGCACCGCGTACGGCATGGTTTTGCAGGAGCAGGGTGATGAGACCTCGGCCGCGCGCGAATTCGATTCGGCCATCGAAGAAGACCCGAAGATGCCAATCGCGCTGCTCAACCGCGGCATTCTGATGCTCAAGCGCGGTGACCTGACGGGCTTGGATGATCTCAACGCCGTCTCGGCGTTGAACGACGGGGTCGGCGATCGGGCGCGCGAGATCATTCGCGCCTTCGGGCCTCGGTAACGAGTTTTGTGGTCGTCGTCATGCGGGCGCGCATCGGTGCGTCCGGGGGAACTTGATGATGGTCAGGTCGCGCGGTGGAGACCGTGCTGACCCCGTGTGGCGGGTGGGCCTCCTCCAGGTGGCCTACCCGCCGTCGGCTTTGCGGGTGATCACGAGCGCGTCGAGCCGCTCTGCAATCGGAGGGTGCGACAAACCGCGCCAGACAATCCACCGAGGGGGCTCCGGGTCCATCTTGTTGATGCGGGCGGCTTTCACCAGCATCGCGCGAAACGAGGCCGCGTCACCGGTCAGTGCGACCGCATACTGATCTGCCGCGAGCTCGCGCTGACGTGACTGCCAGCCACTGATCGGTGCGATGAGCGTGGTGCTGAGCTCGAAGAGCAAGAAGATCAACGGGAGGGTGCGAACGTCTGCGCGCTCGGTGATGCCGCCCAATCGGTGCTTCGCCGAAAGTCGAAACACGAGCTCGATCAGCAGCAAAAACAGCACCATCGCCACCGAGCTGCCGAGCCGGCCCAGCCATCGAGGTTCGTGCACGTGCCCCGCTTCGTGCGCGACGGCCGCCAGCACCTCGTCGGTCGACATCGCCGCGAGCAGCGTGTCATTCAACACGATGGTTCGAGTTGGCCCTTGCCCCGCGAAGTACGCCTGCACCTCGACCGATTTCTGCGCCGTCTTGTCGACCAGCACATCGTGAAAGTCGATCTGCGCCGAGGCCATCAGCTCTGAAATTCTCGCCCGCAGCGGGCCCTCCTCGAGGGGCACCTGGTCGACGTACACGCGCGAGCGGTACGGGTCGATGGCGGTCGACGCCACCATCAGCACCGAGGCGACCAGGCCGATCACCCACCACCACGAGGTCATTCTTCGTGCGAGGCCGAACAGCCCAAACCCCAGCGCCATCATCGACAGCGCGCTCAAGATGGCCCGCTTGAGCTCATCGAACGCGAACGAGCCGAGCGACTCGGTCGACAACCCATATTGATGCTCACGCACGTACCCGACGTACACGGTGAGCGGGAGGTACAGCGTGGTCACGATGGCGAAGAGCAGCAGCGAGAACACCAGCGCTTCTGCCCACCCAGGCCCCCACCACATCGCGTCGAGCACCCGTGGCCGGCGCCATGAAGAGACCAGGCGTTGACTCAGCGCATACAACGGCCGCGCACCGAATCGCGCCGTCAGCGCCAGCACCACCGGCCAGGCGATCGCGTCGATGGCGATCAGCCAATAGCGCACCGAATGGTACGACTTGATCTCTGCGAGCAGCTCCGGCGTGAAGAGCGGCTCCACCGTCAACGGGAGGTCACGAATGCGGCTTCTTGCCAGCAGCGGGGGGAGGCGGCGGTGGCGCTTCGGGCATCTCTTCAGCCTTCGCCTCAGCCAACAACAGCTCCTTCATGCGCTGCAGGCTCTGCTTGGTCTCTTCGACGAACGGGTTCGCCGACCCAATTCGCTCAGCCGCTTCGAGCGTGCGCTCGTACACGGTGATCGCCTTGGTGATCAGCACCCGAATCTTCTTTCGCAGCTCAGCCCGGTAGGTCTCGTTCTCGCGCGCATCGAGATCGCTCGGCGTCGGAGCGTTCATCATGTGCTCGTACATGTTCTCGTAGAGGTTGCCGATGCGCTGCCCCGACGCGGTCGCCCAGTAGCCATCGCCCAATCGAATCGCGCGCAGGTAGTGCCCCTGTGACGAGAGCAACAGCTCAGACTTGTACTCGAGGTCTTGCGCGAGCTTCTCGGTGTCTTTGCTGCCGTCGAGAATGATCGACTCGTAGTGAAGCCTGAAGATTTCTCCCAAAAAGAACTGCGCCTGGCTGGGAAAGTACGGCTCGACCAGGCTCTTGTCGGGCAGCTCTTGCCAGTAGGTCAGCGCGTCTCGCAGCGTCTTCTCGGCGAGGTCGAACGATTGGGTCGGCAACCCGGCGTCGACCTGGCAGATGCCCTGCTGCACCTTCGCCTCGATGCGTTTGTTCGGAGGCAGGTCAGCCCGGTCGGCGATCTTCTGCAGCACCTCGACGGCCTCTGAAAACCGCTCGAGCTTGTAGAGCGCCAAGGCCACTTGAAAGGCCGCGTCGAGCGAATCGCCAGTACCCTTCACCGGGTCTGAGAGCTCGATGAACCGGGCGAGCGCGTCGTCCCATTGCTGCAATTTGCCGAGCGCCAGGCCCGCGTTGTAGAGCGCGACCCGGCGGTGCTTGCTGGTGGCGTGAAAGTCGGCGACCCGGCCGAAGTAGCGCGCGGCCTGGGTGTACTCTTCTGCCGCGTAGAATGACGTCGCTTGCGCGAACAGCTCTTCGTCGTTGAGCTTGTCGAGCTCGAGGTCGCCGGTGATGACGACGTCGTCGAACCGAACTTCGCGAACGAGGCCTCCCGGGCCGTTGGTGTGAACGCAGGCGGCGGTAGTCAGCAAGACGGCAGCGCAGAAGATGCGCATCGAGTGGCTCATGGTGGTGGGGTGACCGACAGCAACGATTCAAAACGAGTTCCTGAGAACGTACTGTGCTCGCGACGCCGTTGCCCAGGCGCCTACCGAAGCTCCAGCACCGCATCGCCCCACAGGTATCGTGAAGTCTCCCACACGGCATGGAGGTCGAAGCTGTACCGCCCACCGAAGTTGCTCACGTCGCCGTTCACCCCGCCGCCGAACACCCC
>JANLPS010000041.1:0-16605 GCA_031367385.1 Archangium sp.
AGTGAGGCCTTGAAGGAGGTGGGAGTCGAGGACGGCGTGGTGATGGTGGTGGGGACTGTGTACTCGCTCACCGGGACGTCTTCGGTGTGAGACTCGAAGCCGACGAGGTTGATGCTGACGTCTTTGGTGCCCGCCGTGGCGTGCGCCGAAATGACAGAGCTGAAGGCCTGTGCGAGCGAGTCGTCAGTGACGCCCGCGGCAATCAACGAGGCAGATTCGGGGAAGGCGGTGGTAACGGTTTGGACGACTTGGTCTCGCGTGAGAGGCACCTGGCCGTCGGCACCCGACATAATCTTCGCGAGGTTGCCGGTGTCAGTGGGCGCTGCGTAGAGGACTACCGGAGCTGCAGCGGCCGCGGTGTCGAGAGACGCAGTGCCGTTTTGCAGCTGCGAGGCGCGCACGGTGGGGGCGTCGGCTGCTGGAGTCGCCGCCGCGGGAGGCGCCGCGACGGGTGCCGCTGCCGGCTCTGCGAAGCCTGAAGCTGAGGTGACGCCGGCCTGGTCGAGCGCCGCTTGCTGAGCTGCTGAAGGTGTGGGGCTCTGCGCTGCGGGGGCTGCAGCGGGCTCGAAGTCTTCAACGGCTTGCTCAGACTGGCGGTCAATTCGCATGGGGTCGGTAACCTGTCGGTGGCTCCGCGGGGAAGGCGGGGCAGATGAATGTGAGTTTCTCCTATTCTTATCGGCTGAGACTGTTGGAAGTTGCGCGGCTCCCTCACAAAAGAACTCCAGTTATTTCGGATGGATGTACGACCGTTCGCCCAAATCAGCGTTGCACGCACACCCTGCTCGACACTATCGAGGTGCGGCGATGTCTTCGATCGAGGCCATTTTCGAGGTGCTGGCAGGCCGCCGGGTCTGCCTGCTGACCGGAGCGGGGATCAGCACCGAGTCGGGCATCCCCGATTACCGGGGGCCTCAGACCCGGGCCCGCCCGCGCAACCCGATTCAGCACCGGGCTTTCGTCGAGAGCCCGGCAACGCGCGCCAGGTATTGGGCACGGAGCACGCTCGGGTGGCCACGGTTTCGGGCCTTCGAGCCCAACGCCGGGCATCGCGCGGTGGCGGCGTGGCAGGCCAGCGGGCAGATCACCGGGCTCATCACCCAAAACGTCGACCGGCTGCACCACAAAGCGGGGAGCCCGGGCGTGATCGAGCTGCACGGGGCGCTCTTCGAGGTGCGGTGCCTGGCCTGCGGTGCGCTCGAGCCCCGCGACGCTTTGCAACAGCGAATTCTCGAGGGAAACCCCGAAGCCCAGAGGTGGGCGTTCTCGCTGGCGCCCGATGGAGACGCCGACATCTCCGAGGCGGCGCTGAGTGGCTTTGAGGTGCCCGGCTGCCTCCACTGCGGCGGCGTGCTCAAGCCCGATGTGGTCTTCTTCGGCGACAACGTGCCACCGCCCAGGGTCGACGAGGCGTTCGCAGCGCTCACCGCGGCCGAGGCGTTGGTGGTGATTGGCTCGTCGCTCGCGGTGTACTCGGGCTACCGCTTCGTGCTGAAGGCCGCCGAGCGCAAGGTGCCGATAGTGTTGGTGAATTTGGGTGAGTCACGGGGTGACGCGCAGGCGACCGTGCGGGTCGAAGCCAAGGCGGGCGACCTGCTGCCTGCGTTGGTTGAGCGCTTGGCCGCCAACCTGAAGTATTGAGCCACGCATGGCTGACGTTTCAGAAACGCTGCTCGAGCGGTTGATGGAAGCCCGGCGCAGGTACCAGCTGCCGACCCAGCTTCGGCCGTTGGCCCACAGCTTTCTGCATCAGGTGCTGGGTCTGCTCTTCCCCCACTTCGCGACCCACGTGAACTGCACTGAAGATGCGGTGCGCGAAGACTTGATCGAGCTGCAGGCATTGCTGGCGCGGCTCGAGCGCAGCATCGGGTCGATCATCGACGTGATGCCCACCGCGCTGGTCGACACCTTCGTGGCCCGCCTGCGCGACGTGCATGAGCTGCTCGGCGAAGACGCCCGGGCCATCTTCTCGGGCGACCCCGCGGCGCGCAGTGTCGATGAAGTGATTCTGACCTACCCCGGTTTCTTCGCGATCGCCGTGTACCGAGTCGCGCACGTTCTGCACGAGCAACGCATGCCGCTGCTGCCCCGGCTGTTGACCGAGCACGCGCACGAAAAAACCGGCATCGACATTCACTCCGGCGCCACCATCGGCAAGCGCTTCTGCATCGATCACGGCACCGGCATCGTCATCGGAGAGACGACCACCATCGGCGACGGCGTGAAGCTGTACCAGGGCGTGACCCTGGGCGCGGTGACGGTCGAGAAGACGCTCGCGGGCAACAAACGCCACCCGACCATCGAAGACGAAGTGGTGATCTACGCCGGCGCGACGATTCTCGGTGGCAACACCGTGGTGGGTCACCACTCAGTGGTCGCTGGCAACGCGTTCTTGACTGCCAGCGTGCCTCCGCACTCAGTGGTGACCCGCCAAAGTGAGGTTCGCCCCCGCAAGGCCAACGGCTCGATGGACGACATCGAGTTCGTGATTTAGGTCGTTACCGCTTCCACGGCATTTCGAGGCTCGCGTCGTAGCCGGGCGCCGAGACTGGGTTGCTCCTCCAGCCCTCACCGGTGCTCCGAACCATGTCGTACAGCTGGCGCGCAGCGCTCTTCTGCTCAGGCGTCGACTTGGAGTCACTGGCGACGCTGACCAAGGCACGGCGGGTCGCATCGACCAGGTCAGCGGAGCGCACGTCGCCTTTGCGTTGATTGGCGACCTGACCGAAGAGCGCGGCGAGCTGTTTCTGAAACGCTGGGTTGGTGAGAGCGCCCGACGTGATGGCCTCGGGCACCAGGCGCGTGGCGTTCGCGAAGTCACCGTCGAACCAGGTGGGCTTCTTGCCAAGCTCGTCAACGGTCGAGGCCGGCACCGTCATGTCGAGGGCTTTGGGCTGCTGCTTCTGCTCTGCTCTGACGTCGGTTGCTTTGAGAACCATGATTTCACTGCCTTTCGGTAAGTACAGCGGTGGTCAGCTCAACAAGTGGTGCGCGAGCCGGTGAATCGTCTGCTTGGCGCGCTCGATGTCTTTGGGTTTGCAGCCCTGCTCGAGCAAGTGCAGCGACATGCCTTCGATCATCGAGAGCAGCCCATAAAGAAGCAGCGCCTCGACGTTCTTGCCCGACACGCTCGCGGCCGTGCGCTGCAACGCAGTGACGAGCTGCTTGCGAAACCAGGTGCGGCGCGCATGCAGGAGCGAATCAGAGCGCATCGCCTGCTCGATCAACACCTGCAGCAACGCGGTGTTCTCGAGGTGAAAGTCCAAATAGCCGTCGATGCCGAGCATCACGTGGTCGAGGCTGAGCGAGCTCGACGAGCCCGAAATGACGTCGACCAGCAGGCCGGTCATCGACTCGTAGAGCGCGCTGAGCACTTCGTCTTTGTTGGCGAAGTATTTGTAGAAGGTGCGCCGCGAGACCTTCGCCGCCAGCAGCAGGTCTTGCACGTTGGTCTTGGCGACGCCCTGGCGCGAGAAGACCTGGGCCGAGGCCTCGATGATCGCTTCGCGCGTCGGGTGGTTGGGGCGGGTCGCCAAGGTAAACAGCGTGTATACCCACCGACCCGAAGGGCTCAAGGGGGTGCGGTGCTTTCTTGTTTTTCGAGATGCGGTTGCCAATTGATGTAGACACGGCGCCTTCGATTTCTTTGGGGGTTTCGCCGTGATGCATCGAGCGCAGTGGGTCGCGGGTATCGTGGTGGCGCTGCACGCCGTGGGGGCGTTGGCCTCCGGGTTTTATTTCGGAGACAACGGCGCGAAGGCGCTGACCCAGGGTGGGGCGTTCACCGCGCAGGCCGATGACGCGTCGGCGATGCAATACAACCCGGCGGGGTTCGCGCAACAGAAGGGCTTCGGGTTTCTGCTCGACGGTGAGCTCATCAACCACTCGGTGTCGTTTCTGCGCCAAGACCCGGGGTTCGACCCGGCCAACCCGTCGACCAAGTTGGTGACGCCGGTCAACAACACCGGAGGCGGCTTCTTGGTACCGATGGCCGGCGTGAGCTACGGCTTCTCGATTGGCCCGCGCACGTTGACGATCGGGTTGGGCGTGTACGGCCCTCCGTCGGTGGGGCACTACGTGTTTCCGACTCCGAACTACACGACCAAGTCATCGAGTGGGGCGCTCGACCCTGACCCGCGGCGTACCGCTCCGCAGCGGTACACGCTGATCAGCAACGACATTCTGATTTACTACCCGACCCTGAGCATCGCGATGGACGTGCACCCGCGGTTCATGATCGGCGCGTCGCTGCAGCTGGTCGGCTCGCACTTCAAGTTCAGCCAGGCGTTTTATTCTGGCCTGACCAACCCGACGAAACAGGTCGACGAAGACCCGAACTACGACGCGACGGTCGCGCTCGACTTGAACGGGCGCATCGGGTTCACCGGCGTGTTGGGGCTCTTGTTCAAGCCGCTCGATTGGCTGGCGCTGGGCGCCTCGGTGCGGCCTCCGGTGGCGATTCACGCGAGCGGCACGATGAACTTCGAGCTGACCGATACGCTCAAGCCGTTGGCGGTGGTCGCGGGCAATCACGCCGACTTCGACTTGACGCTGCCGCTCGAGATTCGGGTGGGCGCGCGCTTCACGCCGGTGCCGAAGCTCGGAGTGAACGTCGACTTCGTCTACCTGGGCTGGCAATCGGTGGGCTCGTTTCTGCTCACGCCCACCGACATCACCATTGCGCAGGGTGGCGGCGCTCCGGCGGCGGTGCAGCCGATTCGCATCCCCCGCAATTGGCACGCGACGTACTCCGGGCGAGTGGGCGCCTCGTACGACATCGTGAAGTGGGTCACGGTGCATGCGGGCGCGATGTACGAGACGGGCGCGAGCCAAGACCGCGACTTCGCGATCGACTTCGCCCACCCCGACCGCCTGTTTCTCACCGGCGGCGTGACGGCGCACGTGGGGCCGATCGACGTGGTGGCGGGCATCGCGGGTACGCCGACGGTGACCAAGAACGTCACCGACAGCCGGGTGCTGCGCGCGCAAAACGACACCACCGTCACTGCTGGAGTGGTGGGCGCCGGGGTCTACACCTTGGGCGGCTACACCCTGACTCTCGGGGTGCGCGGCCGCTTCGGTGCGCCATCACCGTGACGCCAGTACCGTTCGCGCTCGACGCCGGCGGCTGGCTCGTGATGGGCGAGACCCACCTCGCAAGTGGGCGGCTGCGGCGGGCCTTGGGCGCCTTTCGGCGCAGTCAGCAGACCGACCAGCGGGGCGAGAATTCGTTCAAGCTGCACACCGCGGTGAACGCGATCTCGACGGTCTTGCTGCAACAGCACAAATTCTTTTTGCACCTGCACGATGAGTCGAAGCAGATGCAGCGGCGGCCTCCGGTGGCGGTCGATCTGGGCGCGGTGGCTCGGGTCGCGCTCGAGGCCAAGGCGGTGCTGCGGCCCGAAGTGCACCGCGCGCTCGACGGCATCGTGGTGTGCGCGCAGGCGTCGGCCTTGCTGCCTGAGTACGCCGATCAATCGTTCGTGCTCGAGCTCGAGAGCCGCGGGGGCGACGGCGCGAAGACGTTGATCGATCAATGGCTCGACGCGCAGCGCTGGCTCTACGACGCCCTGTTGAACGCCGAAGAGCCTTTGATTTCAACGGCTTGACCGCCGCGGCCACTCAACCGATGCCCGGGGGGAACCGTTTTGGGCCACAGTCGGCGGCTCCAATGTGGTCTCGGCGCCGACAGCGTGGGCAGATAGCAGTCGAAACGGCGATCGTGATGCCGCTCTTCGTCTTCATCATTCTGGGGTTGCTGCAGCTGGGGTTGATGCACCAGGCGCACTTGATGGCGAAGTACGCGTCGTACAAAGCGGTGCGTGCAGGCTCGCTGAACCGCGGCGACAAAGCGGTGATGCGCCGCGCGGCGCTGGCGGTGTTGCTGCCGCTGACCACTGGCACCGGCCGCGACCCGCTGGTCAAGAACGTGAACGGCTCGAACAAGTACCTGTCGGCCTACAACGACGTGGTGAAGAGCCGCGCGGGCAAAGACAACAACGTCGACATCGCGAAGATCACCATCTGCAACCCGACCTCGAAAGACGTGAGCCCCTCGGTCGACTTCGACGACCCGAATGAAATTGGCCAAGAGAACAACCAGCCCAGCTGGGGCAAGTTCATGCGCACCCGGCTGGCGGTGCAGGTGACCTTCAACTACCGCCTCGTCATACCCTTCGCGAACATGGTGCTGTGGTGGGTGGTGCACGGCAAAGAGAACCTCGACTTGTTGCGGGTCTTGCGCTTCGCGCGCAAGCAGCGGCCGCTGAACACCTATCTCGAGAACGAGCAGGGGCTCACCGCGCTCGCCCGGCAGGGCAAATACATTCTGCCGATTCGCACCAACTATTCGATGCGCATGTTCTCGAATTTCAAGGGCGGCCAGCTGCCCTCTTCGAATGCCTGCGTGATTCCGTGGAAGAGGGCCGACGAATGAGGCGCAGCCGTGGGCAAGTGCTGGTGCTGGCGTGTCTGGCGATGTTGATGGTCGGCTTGATGCTGATGCTCAGCTTCAACGTCACCAACGCGATTCACGAGCGCACTCGAATTCAGGCCACCGCCGACGCGCAGGCGATGTCGACCGCGACGCTCGAGGCGCGGGCCTTCAACACCATGGCCTTCACCAACCGGGCGATCGCCGGAGCGATGGTGGGCGAGATGGCGATTCACGCGTGGTGGGTGATGGCCGAGAACGAAGAAGGTCAGCTCAACGCCGGGTACATGGCGTTCATGCAGGTGTCGGGCATGGAGTACGGACAGTGCAACTGGCACGCTCCGCAGCACTGCGTCGACGGGTTGCAGGCGATGCAGATCGGCTTTCAGTTCAAGAACAAGGCGAGCAGCTACGGCAGCAAGCTGAACAGCCTCGAGCAGACCTTCAAGAGCGCGGTGAAGGGCCTCAACGACATGATGGAGCACATTCACGCCGACCAGAAAACCATTCTCGACAACACCAAAGCCGAGATCGCTTCGGGCTCAGCGACGATGGGGCAGCTCAAGAAAATCTCGGCCCCGAACGCGCGCTATTTGACCGCGGTCGACGGCATGAACGTCTCTGAATTCGCCTGCGCGCTCGAGGGCTCGAAGTTCGACGACAAGTGCAACGCCCCCTCGTGGAAGCCGGCGGGCTCGCTGTCATCGGCGGGGTCGCGGGGCAAGATTATGGAGAGTGCGGCGATGGCGATTCGGCCCCGCTTCGAGACGGGCAATGCCTATTGGCGCTCGATGGCGAACGACGAGTTCAACGCCCATACTGCGTCTGCGGGCATGGCCTCGAGCGATGCCCAGCCACCGATGCCGGTGACGTTGAGCGACCCGAGCACGCCGAAAGACATTCAGAGCAGCGGCAGCTTCACCGTGCAGGGCTTCACGATGCCCAAGACGTGGGCTCGCAACAACAAGATCGGCGCCGAGATCAGCCCCGGCAGCCCCTCGATTGCCACCGTGAGCTGGAGACACGGCAGCGGCATGTGGATGACCTCGGGCAGCGGGGCAAGCCCAGTGGGCAAGCGAGAGGGCGGCGACGGGTACGTCGGGTTGCCATGCACCGGCGACAACTGCTTCATCAACTTTCGCGCGGGTGACGCGGCGAGCGACTACGGGCAACCGGTCACCTACGGCGCGCTGTCACAAGATCTGCGGCTGCAGCTCAACGGCAAGCGCGGGCCCTGGGAGCTGAACCAGCAGGGCACGGTGAAGATCAAGCTGCAGCGAAATCACCAGACGCGGTTGGTGCTGGTACCGCAGGGCGTGGCGTACGCGGTGGCCAAGGGCAAGACGTACTTTCACCAGCTGGGGCCCAATGGCTGGGCGACTCCGCCGAACATGTTCGACCCGTTCTGGCGCGCCAAGCTGCAGGCGTTCGGCAAAGAGGAGCTGAAGACGGTGCTCTCGAAGATCGGTGACTCACAGGGCTCGGCCATCGTCGGCGGCGGCGGGCCAGTCGAAGGAAAGCTGCAATGAGATTCTTCAGAAGGCGGCGTCAGCCTCGCGGCGGAGCGACGGTCGAGATGGCGATCATGGCGATCATTCTCGTGCCGATCGTCATGTACTACCTGTTCTTGGAAGACGCGCTGTACTTCAAATTGAACGCGCAAGAGCCCGTGGTGGCAGCGCCGTTCGACATGTTGACGGTGAACTACAACATGCCGACAAAAGACGTCGGGTACTTCAACCGGCTGATCTACTGCGATCACTCCTCGGCCTATGACTCGTCGGGTGCAGGCGGCACCAAGTTCGACCCGACGTTCGACTGTCAGGGCTCACCCCCCGCGCCGCAAGAGGCCGGGGCGCACGATGATGACGACCCGACGACGGTCTACGGGGGCAGCGACAAAGGGCATCACACTGAGCACGGCGCCCACCAGTGTTGGATCACGCCCGGTGCTGAGCAGCTGTACTGTGACGGCAGCGGCGCTGCGATGAAGGTGGGCACCAAGATTCTGCCCGGCGGCCCCTCGTCAAAGTGGCTCGACTATTACAACAAGGGTGGGCTCACGACCTGCAGCGACCGGGTGGGGGTGATGAACTACATCATCATGACGAAGTTTTTTTCGTGGAGCGGTCGCAGCCAGAACCTGACCGGCGGCAAAGGGCCCGAGGCGTTCGGAGGCATCACGCTCAAACACAATAAGAAGTGGGCTCACGCCGACTATAAACAAGCCGATCTGACCAACTCGATTTTGATGCCGAAGCAGCGCTTGGCGATTCTGACCGACCCGTGGGCGCTCAACCACCTGGCCGAGGTGAAGCCCGACGCCGACGCTCCGAAGACGAGCTACTACAAGCCCGGCGAAGACGCCGAAGGCCAGCAAGAAAAGTCGCAAGGCAAGGGGCAGCTGAACCGCCTGAGCAACCGCGTCGGCACCTTCTACCTGTACTACGGCAACAACGCGGCAGGCGGAGGTGGTCAAGCCGCCTTCACCAGCGTGAACGACTTTTTCTCGAACGCGAAAGACGACTTTCTCACCGACAACGCGCGGCTCGATGGGTTGGGAGACGAGCCCGAGAGCGTGCCGGTGCTGTACGCGAACGAGAAGACCCGCAAAGGCAAAGAGGGCTACGCGTCAGGGTGGGCCGACAGCCGGCAGAGCAGCATGAACCGCGCCGCCGCGTACCCGACGACCTGGTGAGATGGAGCCCGCGCTGCCACCGGCTCGAAGAGGCGTCTCGACGGGCGTGATCTTGCTCGTCGCCGCCGCGCTGGGGTTGGTGGGCGGTGTGGTGCTCGCCGAGGTTCGATTGATGGGCGACGCGGTGCCGGCCGAAGACGATGAGCCACTCACCGGTGAGGCCGACGAGGTGATGCCGATGGGCCGCGCGATGGCACAGGCCGACCCGATGGCGCCTGATGAAGAGACGCTCGAGGGCATCGCACCCTACCCAGGGGCGGCGCCTCGAAAGTTGACCAGTCACAGCTCGGTGAGCGGCATGCCGATGAAGGTGTCATGGTTCTCGACGCCCGACGGCCCGGCCGAGGTGTTGGCGTTTTACCAGAAGGCCTTCGTCGCTGATGACCGCATGGTGGTGACGCACCGGTTTAGCGAAAACATCGGCTACGTCGCGTGGACGGATAGAAACGACCCGCCGCCGCACGGCGACGCCGGCGAAGACGACCCGACGCCGCCAAACCCGCTCCACATGGTGTCGGTGGTGAGGCAAGGGCGAGACACGCTGGTGTTCATCTCGAAGACCGAGCCCCACGAGTTCTTCGCGCGGCCGTTGCGCCTGCCCAACGGTGTCTTGCTGCCACCGAGCGCCGAGCCTCCGCAAGTCATTGAGCTCGCTGAGTTTTCGCTCGACCGGCGCACGATTTATTCGCGGGCCCGGGAGCTGAGCGTCGACGAGACCCGGCAGTTCTTCGAGCGAGAATTGACCAAGGCGCAGTGGAGCCTGGTCGATGGGGCCGAGGAAGACCGGCGGGTGTCGATGATCGCGAAGAAGGGCACCGCGACCCAACAAATTACGTTGGTGCCCGATGGGGCACACACCCGAATCTTGATTACGCTCGACGCACGACCTGCCCCGGAGATGTCACGGTGAAGACGACTCGAATGCTGTGTGTTCTCGTGGTGACGGCGCTGAGCGCGAGCGCCTGGGCGAGCAAGCCCAACTGCAAGGCCGAGTGCGCCGAGACCATCAAAATGTGCAAGCAGCAGTGCGCTCAAGTGAACAAAAAGAAGGGCGCCGACATCGTGAAGTTCTGCCAGACCAAGTGCGAAGACTTCAAGAAGCCGTGCGAGAAGGGCTGCGATGAAAAACGCTAAGCGACGGTTTCGGGCTCCGCGCGGCCAGGCGATGGTCGAGTACACCATCGTGGCGCATGCGATGTTGTTGGGCACCACGTTGGCGTTGTTGCCGATGGTGTCGAAGCTCCTCGAGGCGTTGAGCTCGTATTACGAGAGCCTGTATTTCGTGCTGAGAACCGCCGCGATTTGACGATATTCAATCAAGCAGCGTGGTGCGGGCCTTCGTCATTGCTTGTTCGATTTGGGTCGTCATCGCGCCAGCTTCGGCGATCGCACAGAGTGATGGTGGCGCGACCGGGGTTCTGAGCCGTGCGCCGCGGGTGCTCAAGCAGGTTGAAGCGCGGTTTCCTCTCGAGCTCGTCGATGGCGGTACCGGTGGCACGGTCACGATGGAGCTCGACCTGGGCACTGATGGCGCGGTGACCGACGCGCGAGTGGTTCGCAGCGCTGGCGCGCTTTTCGACCGTGAAGCGCTCGCCGCGATTCGGCAGTTCGAGTTTTCAGCTGCCGAAGTCGATGGGGTACCGGCCGCGGTGCGAATTCAGTACTCGTACACCTTCTTCTTTCGCGAGCAGCTGGTGACCGTTGCTCCTGACGCGGGTCTGGGGCTGGTGAACTTCGCAGGCACCATCGTCGAGCGAGGTACTCGCGATGCGATTGCGGGGGCGCTGATCAGCGTGGGTGATGGCGATGCCGCACGAGAGACCACCTCTGATGACCAAGGGCACTTCGAGCTGACCGACGTCGCGCCAGGCACGGTGAACGTGCGGGTGGTCGCTCCCGATTCGAATGTGTATGCCGTGACTGAGACGCTCTCGGCCACCACGCGTACCGAGGTGACCTACTACGTGCGCAAGAAGGTCTACGGCACGATGGAGACGGTGGTGCGGGCGAAGAAGGAGCGCCGCGACGTGGCCGAGGTCTCGCTCAAACAAGAGGAGATTCGGCTCATCCCCGGGACGAATGGCGATGCGTTCAAGGTGGTGCAGAACCTGCCAGGCGTCGCCAGGAGCGCGTTCGGGCTCGGCTTTCTGGTGGTTCGCGGCGGCAAGCCCTTCGACACCAAGGTCTACATCGATGAAGCCGCGGTACCGGTGCTCTTTCACTTCGGAGGGCTGTTCGCGACCTACAACTCGAACCTGCTCGAGTCGCTGAGCTTTCAAGCCGGCAATTTCAATGCTGATTTCGGCCGGGCGATCGGCGGGTTGGTGAAGGCCGAAGCGCGCACTCCGTCGAAGAAGGGGTTTCACGGGTACATCGACGTCAACGTGGTCGACGCCTCGGCGCTGGTCGAGCTGCCCATCGATGAGAACTGGTCGATTGCCGCCAGTGCACGTCGAAGCTACATCGACGCGGTGTTGCCGGCGGTGCTGGGCCTGATACCCGGCGCCAATGACGCGATTCGGTTCACGGTCGCTCCTCGCTATTACGATTACCAGTTGCGGCTCGAGCGAAAGCCCAAGAGCGGGAGCACGCGGTTCTTCATCAACTTCTTCGGCTCGAATGATCAGCTGGTCGCGGCGTTGCCGAACCCCGCGGTCGACCCCGAGGGCCGTGGCACGTTCGGCACCACCATCGCGTACAACCGGTTGCTGTTCGGCCTCGACACGAAGATCTCGAACCGCGTCGCCTTTCGCACGCGAACCTCGTTCGGCATCGATTCGTTCGGGCTCACCGGCGGCACCGACTTGTTCGCGCAGAGCCGCCAGTACCCGGTGCTTAGCCGCAACACGTTCATCTTCGATGTGAGTGAGATCAACGTGCAGCTCTCGACCGGGGTCGACGCCTTCGTGCTGCCGTACTCGATTGACGTTCAGGCCCCTCCGCCGTTCAAGCTGAACCAGATACCCGACCCGTTCGCGTCGCGGCAGCTGGTGGCCGAGAAGACCTCGGTGGTGATGGTCGAGCCCGGTGTGTTCATCGACGCGCTGTGGAAGCCGCTGAAGAACGTGCGGTTCATCGGTGGCGTGCGCGGCGACGTCAACACGCAGATGAAGAAGGGGTGGATCGACCCTCGCCTGGCGGCGTTCTGGCAGATCACCGACTCGTTGCTGATCAAGGGCGCGATCGGGCTGTATCACCAGGCGCCTGATTACCGGCAGGGCCAGCTCTCTTCGAAGTTTGGCAACCCCGACCTGCTGCCCGAGGCGGCCAGCCAATACATGATCGGCACCGAGGTGAAGTTCACCGACGCGATCACGCTCGACGCTCAGCTCTACTACAAGAACCTGTTTCACCAATCGCGGGCCACCATCGCCTCGACCGGCGGCGACGTGTCGATCGACTCGATCGACGTGCACTACACCAGCATCGGCCGCGGCCGTTCGTTCGGCGCGGAGATCTTGCTGCGGCACGCGCTGACCAAGAACTTCTTCGGGTGGATCTCGTACAGCCTCTCTCGCACCGAGCGCGACTATCTGGGCGGCACGCAGTACGGGCTCTCGCAGTTCGATCAACCGCACAACCTCATCGTGGTGGCGAGCTACAAGCTGCCGTTCGATTTCATCGCAGGTGCGAAGCTGCGGTACACGTCGGGGCCGCTCAATACGCCGAGCGCCGGCGCGATCTACGACGCCAACGGCAACTACTATTTTCCCATCTTCGGAGAGCAATACAGCCGGCGCTTGCCCGACTTTTTTCAGCTCGATGTGCGCATCGACAAGCGCTTCGTCTTTCGCGATTGGATGCTGGCGCTCTACCTCGACGTGCAGAACGTGACCTATCGCAAGAACGTCGAGGCGGTGCTGAACAGCTACGATTACAAGAAGGAGGCGTATCTGACCGGGTTGCCGATTCTGCCGGTGCTGGGCGTGAGGGCTGAATGGTGAAGCGACTGCTCCCCCTGCTGTGCCTGGCGATGGCCTGCGACACCGGTTTCCCCGAAGAGACGGTGGTCGACGGGTTGCGCGTACTGGGCATTCGGAGCACTCCGGCCGATTTGAAGCCGGGTGAGACCGCGCGGCTGCAGTCGCTGATTCTCGACCCTGCGCTGGTGGGGCAACGCACGACGACGCTGTGGGTGGGGTGCGCACCTGACCCGTTCAACTTGAATCGCAGCGCGTGCTCGAACCCGGCGGTGCTCCAAGACCCCGCGTCACTCGCAGGCCAAGATGGCGGCTTGCCCGAGGGCGTGAAGATCATCGGCTTCAACGAGCAGGCGACGTACTCGACCTCGGCCGACCTGTTCGCGGCGTTGCCGCCGGGTGACCCTCGACGGTTGACGGGCACGGTGGGGCAGGTGCTGGCGATCGCCGTGGCGCAGGAGGTCTCTCCGATCGCGCCCCCTGAAGAGCTGCAGGCGTTGTTCGCGCGCGTGCAGGCGAAGCAGGTCGACTCGATCATCGCGTTGTTTCGCATTCGCATTTCAGAAGACCCGCAGCGCAATGTGAACCCGGTGTTTGGCGCGCTGACGGTCGATGGAGCAGCCTTGCCGACCGGTGCGACGCTGGCCTTGAGCCCCGGCGAGAAGCGCACGCTCGATGTCTCGGTCGCCGATGAGACGTTCGAGGCGTACGAGGCGACGACGCCGAATGGCGTGCAGCAGAAGACCGAGCGACTGTTGGCGGCGTGGTACTCGACGTCAGGGCGGTATTCTGAGAAGCGAACCGCGCTGCGCGAAGACGTGCACACCGTGTTCACCGCCCCAGGCCCGCTCAAAGACGACCCGGTGCCCGAAAAGCGAACCGGTACGGTGTACGTGACTCTGCGTGATACGCGGGGCGGCCAGAGTTGGCAGACGTACCCGATGTTCATCTGTGACACGTCATTGCCCGAGGCGATGCCGGTGAAGGTGACCTTCGGTGAGCGGCTGGTGGTTGAAGGGCAGCACCTCGAGTCATTGCTCGACGTGGTGGTGAACGACGTGGCAGTGAAAGGCGCGTACGACGCAGCGGCTGATCGCTGGGAGGGCCCGGCGCCGGCGTTGGCTTCGGGCCGGTGGCCAGTGACCTTCTCGTCGCGACGCTGCACGCACCCGGAGCCGCTTTCGTTCACCGTGCCGTGACGAGCGGTTGACCCACTGAGAACAAGCCCCTACAAGGCCCGAAACTTTGCCGGGAGTTCAAGCGTGACGCGACTTCAGTTGTTCGCTGTGAGTGCCGCATTCTCAATACTTGCGATGGGTTGCGAGAAGAAGACGGCGCCTGTTACCGAGAGCGCCAAACCAGCGACCGATGTGAAGCCCGTCGAGGGCGCCAAGCCTGCCGACACCGATGCGATCATCATTGGCGAGGTCGGCTCGCTCACCGGCAGTGAAGCGGCCTTCGGCATTTCGACTCGAAACGGCATCGAGCTCGCGATCGACGAGGTGAATGCCGCGGGTGGCGTGAAGGGCCGCAAGCTGAAGGTCATCGTGTACGACGACCAGTCGAAGCCCGAAGAAGCGGGCAGCTCGGTCGCGCGGTTGTTGGGGCAAGATCATGCGCTGATCATTCTGGGCGAAGTGGCGAGCACCAATTCGCTCGCGATGGCTCCGAAGGCGCAAGAGGCGAAGGTGCCGATGATCTCTCCGTCGTCGACCAACCCCAAGGTGACCGAGGTCGGTGATTACATTTTTCGCGTCTGCTTCATCGACCCGTTTCAGGGGTACGTGATGGCGAAGTACGCGAAAGAAGAATTGAAGTTCTCGCGCGTCGCGATCTTGACCGACAAGAAGAGCGCGTACTCCGACGGGCTCACCGAGGTGTTTCAGCGCAAGTTCGCCGAGATGGGCGGCAAGATCGTCGGCGTCGAGGCCTACTCGAAGGGTGACACCGACTTTCGCGCGCAGCTCACCAACATCAAGAAGCTGAAGGCCGAGGGGTTGTACGTGCCTGGCTATTACCAAGACGTGGCGATCATCGCCGAGCAGGCCAAAGAGCTCGGCATCAAGGTCACCATGATGGGCGGAGACGGGTGGGACAGCGCGAAGCTGTTCGAGCTCGGCGGCAGCGCGGTCGACGGCAGCTATGTCTCGAATCACTACTCGGCTGATGACCCGAGCCCGCGCGTGCAAGATTTCATCAAGCGCTACAACGAGCGGTACAAGAGCGTGCCTGATTCATTGGCGGCCCTCGGGTACGACTCGGCGCGCGTGGCGGTCGACGCGATGCAGCGGGCCAAAGAGCTCACCGGCCCGGCGATTCGCGACGAGATCGCCCAGACCAAAGACTTCCCCGGGGTGGCGGGCAACATCACGCTCGACGACAAGCGCAACCCGGTGAAGCCGGCGGTGGTGTTGAAGATCGAGGGCGGCAAGTTCAAGTACGTCGCGACCGTGGCGCCTTAAAAGAAATGTACGAATTTCTTCAGCACGTCATCAACGGGTTGGCGGCGGGCACCATCTATGCCCTCGTCGCGCTTGGGTACACGATGGTGTACGGCGTGCTGAAGCTGATCAACTTCGCGCACGGCGACGTGATGATGGTTGGCGTGTACGTCGGGTACTCGGTGGCGTTCTTGCTCGGCCGTGACTTCGCGTCGACGCTGCCGGGCGCGCTGTGCGTGTTTCTGGTGTCGATGCTGGCGTGTGCGGCGATTGGGTTCGTGATCGAGCGGTTTGCGTATCGGCCGTTGCGCGAGAAGCCGCGGTTGACGGCGTTGATCACCGCCATCGGCATCAGCTTCGCGCTCTCGTATGGGTTTCAGCTCGATTTTTCGCTGACCATCGGAGGGCATGAATTCACGATTCTGCCCGGCGCGTCGTCGAGGCGTTTCCCTGAGATCATCAAGCCTTCGCAGTGGTTCGAGTTCGGCGACAGCGATGTGATCATCTGGAACTGGCAGGTGATCAGCCTGGGCATCGCGGTGGCGTTGATGGCCGGGCTGCAGTTTCTGGTGTACCGAACGCGGTTCGGCAAGGCGATGCGGGCGGTGAGCTACGACCATCGAACGGCAGGGTTGCTCGGCATACCGGTCGATACGGTGATCTCGGTCACGTTCATGTTGGGCAGCGCGCTCGCGGCAGGTGCGGGCATTTTGTACGCGATCAAAGACAAGTCGATTCAGCCGCTGATGGGCATGTACGTGGGGTTGAAGGCCTTCGTCGCGGCGGTGATTGGTGGCATTGGCAATTTGCCGGGTGCCGTGGTCGGTGCGCTGGCACTCGGGTTGTGCGAGGAATTCGTCGTCGGGTACACCGCGTCGAGCTGGCGTGATGCCGTGGCGTTCGGGTTCTTGATTGTGGTGTTGCTGGTGCGGCCCGAGGGGTTGTTCGGCCGGGCGACGGCTGAGAAGGTTTAGTCGCAATGCTGGTCATTTAGCAGCGGGGCGCTGGACCCATTTCTTGTCGTAAGCGCTCATCTTGATCTTCACGACGCGTGGAAAACTGCGCTTCGGACGGCGTGGCGGCAGCAGTAAGAGTCGCATGCGTTGCCTGAGG
>JANLPS010000046.1:0-16590 GCA_031367385.1 Archangium sp.
GTGGAACGGGCGGAGGCACTGGCGGCGGAAGCGGGACGGGCGGCGGCACTGGCGGCGGAAGTGGCACGGGCGGCGGCACGGGAGGCGGAAGCGGTACGGGCGGCGGCACCGGCACCGGCGGCGGAAGTGGAACGGGCGGCGGCACGGGCGGCGGAACAGGCGGCGGAAGCGGAACGGGTGGCGGCACCGGCGGCGGAACCGGAACGGGCGGCGGCACGGGCACTGACGGTGGCACCGGCGGCGGAACCGGAACAGGCGGCGGCACGGGCACCGACGGCGGCGGCACGGGCGGCGGAACTGGCGGCGGAAGCGGAACGGGTGGCGGCACCGGCGGTGGAACCGGAACAGGCGGCGGCACGGGCACTGACGGCGGTGGCGCAGGTGGCGGCTCGGGAAGCGCCGACGCGGGCCTGCCTTGTCACGTCGTGATCAACGAGCTCAAAGCACAGCGAGCCCTCGACGGTGGCCTCAGCGATGAGTTCGTCGAGCTCTTCAACACCTGCCAGGTCTCCTTCACCTTCAACGTCGGCACGCTCGAAAAGCACTTCCCCGGTGGAGCCATCACCACGCTCGCCGACCTCAGCGGCCTCACCATCGCAGGCAACGGGTTCTTCCTCATCGCCGGCCAGGAGTATTCAGGCACCCAACCCAGCGATGCCCTCTTCACCTCAGCCGATGTCATTCCAGCCTTCGGGGGGGGCCTCATGATCACCGCGGGCGCCGGGGTGATCGACGCAGTCTGTTGGGGCAACGGCGCGACGACTGGCGCGTGCGAAGGGCAGGGGCTTCAGGCGCTATTCGGCAACTCGAGCTTCGCGCGCACGCCGAACGGCAACGACACCAACAACAACTTCCGCGACTTCGTCACTTCGGTCGCCACGCCCAGGGCCGCGAACTAGGCCGTGACCGCTCACCTCAGCGGCGCGAGCATCGCCTCGAAGGCCTCGATCGTGCTCACCGGCGCCTGACACGCAAAGTGCCGGCACAAGTACGCCGTGGCATCGCCGCGCGCGGTGCGGTCCGAGAGCACCTGGGCCGACACCGCGGGTATCTGCTTCGATGGCGCATGCCGGTGCACGCTCAACGTGGGCAAGTACAGCGCATCGAGGCGTGCCATGAACGCCGTCGGAGCCTCCCCCACTACCGTCACCTCGGCCGCTCCATCGAGGTACGAATCGGCCGCGAGCAGCAAGTGGCCGTAGCCCAGCGGGTTGTCGAGGCACTCCGCGCGCATCGTCTCGAGGTACTTCGCCGCCTGCTCGAGGTGCCGCGCCCGCCCGGTCAACGCCGCCAACGCCACGTGCGCCTCGGTCAATGACGACGCCCCAGAGGGAAACGCGTTGTCATGCAAGGCATAGGTCGGCACCAGCAGGTCTTTCTGGCCCTTCGGCGCCGCCAAATACGCCTTCTTCGACGCATCCCAGAACAGCGCGACCGCCTGGTCCGCGAGCTCCTCGGCTGCCGCGAGGTACTTCGCGTTGAAGGTCGCTTGGTAGAGCGCGACCAACCCGGCGGCGAGGTCTCCGAAGTCTTCGAGCATGCCGTCGAGGCGGGGCTGGCCCTCTTGAAACGAACGGTACAACCCGCCGGTACGCCGCAGCGTGCGCAGCAAGAAGTCAGCGGCACGGCTGGCCATGGCCGCCCACTCGGGGCGCTCGAAGACCCGCGATGCCAAGGCGAGGCTGCGCAGCATCAGCCCGTTCCACCCGGCCAGTACCTTGTCGTCACGGCCTGGGGCGACGCGTTTGGCCCGCGCCTCGAACAACACCCGTCGCGCGGAGTCGAACCTGGCCCGATCACCCTCGGCTACCGGCTTCGCCGCCTCGAAGATCGAAGCGCCGTGCTCGAAGTTGCCACCGGGCACCACTCCGAAGTGCGTCTTGATGAGCTCCGCATCAGCCCGGCCCAGCAGCGCCTCGAGCTCCTCGGGCCGCCAGACGAAGAACTTGCCCTCTTCGCCTTCGCTGTCGGCGTCTTGCGCCGCGTAGAAGGCCCCATCGGGTGACGTCATCTCGCGCTCGACGTAGTTCACCGTCTCTTCGACGACCTTCTTCCACAACGGCCGCGGCTCGAGCTGCATCGCCTCGCTGTACAGATGCATCAGCTGCGCGTTGTCGTAGAGCATCTTCTCGAAGTGCGGCACGAGCCAGCGTTCGTCGACCGAGTAGCGAGAGAACCCGCCGCCGAGCTGATCGTAGATGCCACCCAGCGCCATTTTCTCGAGCGTGAACAGCGCGCTCTTCAACATCGATTCGTCTTTGGTTCGCCGCCACCCGCGAAACACCAACGCCAAGCTCATCGGGTTTGGAAATTTCGGGCCCCGCGAGCCGAACCCGCCATTGACCGGGTCGAGCCGTGACGCGGTCTTGCGCGCCGCCGCCTCGACGTCAGCGGGCGCGAAGGCAGAGCCTGGCTTGCTCGGGTCGAGCCCATACGCGGCGTAGTCGGTCAACCCGGCCTTGAAGCTGTCGGCCTGCTGGTCGAGCTCAGCGCGCTCCTTGCGCCAGGCTTCGGCGATGCCCAGCAGCAGCGACGAGAACGCGGGCAGCCCATGCCGCGGCGCGGGAGGAAAGTAGGTGCCTCCGTAAAACGGCCGCAAGTCGGGCGTGAGAAACACGGTCAACGGCCAGCCCCCGCCGCGGCCCATCAGCTGCACCACGCCCTGGTAGAGCTGGTCTAAATCGGGGCGCTCTTCGCGGTCGATCTTGATGTTGACGAAGTTCGCGTTCATCACCTCGGCGGTCTGCGCGTCTTCGAATGACTCGTGCGCCATCACGTGGCACCAGTGACAGGCCGAGTAGCCAACCGAGAGCAGAATCGGCTTGTCTTCGGTCTTGGCGCGGGCGAGCGCCTCGTCGGCCCACGGGTACCAGTCGACCGGGTTGCTCGCGTGCTGGCGCAGGTATGGCGAAGGCTCGGCGGCGAGGCGGTTGCGGTGGGTCGAATCGGCGCTCATGGCGCGCACCGTAACCTCGGCGCGCCCAACCGGCCCGCTCGAATCTTTCGAATCTCGACGACGACGTGTGAAGTCGGCTAGCACGGGGCATGATCATTCGAACGTCACTGCTTCTCGCCGCACTCACCCTCGTCTCGTGCAAAGACCCGTCGAAAGACACCGCCAAAGCGACCGTCGCCGAACCTGCAAAGACCGTGGCCGCGGCCCAAGCGCCTGCCGCGAACGAAGAAACGCTGCCGGTGACTTCGGAGAATTCGAAGTTGGGCTTCGTCGCCTCGAAGGTCACCGGGAGCCACGAGGGTGGCTTCAAGAAGTTCACTGGCACGCTGCGCCTCGACCCGGCCAAGACCGAGGCGAGCCACATCGACATCGACATCGACATGGGCTCGGTGTTCACCGACAGCGAAAAACTGACCGGTCACCTTCAGACCGCCGACTTCTTTCTGATTGAAAAGTACCCCACGGCGAAGTTCGTGAGCACTCAGATCAAGGCTGGCGGCGAAGGTGGTGCGTCGCACACCATCACCGGCAACCTCACCTTGCGTGGTGTCACCAAGACCATTTCGTTTCCCGCGGAGGTGACCGTGACGTCGGCGGCGGTGACGGCGAAGGCCGAGTTTGCCCTGCCGCGCTCACAGTTCGGAGTGGCTTACGCGGGCAAAGCCGATGACCTCATTCGTGAAAACGTGATCATCAAGCTCGACGTGAACGCGCCGCGCGCTGCCGCAAAGTAAGCGACCCGCGCGCAAGCCGCTCATGCCCCGCGACGTCTCCCACTTCGAAAAGCTCAAGCGCCTCCTCGAGCTGGAGCGCCGTGACGAGCGCGAGCGCCTCTCCCTCGAGCGCCAATCGCTGCCGTTGGCCGAGCTCGAGGCCCGCGGCCTGGTCGTGCTCGACGTCGAGCTCACCGAGACCTCGGTCGGCCTGGGCGGCCGCGACCTCGCTACCTTCACCCGCGCCGATCGCCGCCTGCTCACCGCCCGCCTGGGGCCTGGAGACTTGATCTCCGTCTCTCCACGCAAGGCGCCGATCGAAGACCCGCCGCAAGGCACCGTCACCCGCTCGACCAAGGCCAACGTGCAGGTGGCGTTCGACAAGCCGCTCCCAGAATGGGCGCAAGAGGGGCGCCTGCGCCTCGACATCACCGCCAACGACGCCACCTTCGAGCGCGCGCGAAAGGCCCTCGCCACCATCGCCGCGATGGACAGCGGTCAGGCCCGCGATCGCCGCGAAGTGCTGCTGGGCAACGCGCCGCCCCGCTTCGAGAAGTTCAAGCCGCTCACGCAGACCCGCCCGCTCAACCCGGAGCAGCTCGAGGCGGTGCAGCTCTCCCTCGCGGCCCGCGACGTGGCGCTGGTTCATGGCCCGCCCGGCACCGGCAAGAGCACCGTGCTCGGCGAGGTCGCGGTTCAATTCGCCCGCGCGGGCAAACGCATTCTCTGCACCGCTGGCAGCAACGCCGCGGTCGATCACCTGCTCGAGCTGTGTCTCGATCAGGGCCTCTCGGCGATTCGCGTCGGCCACCCCGCCCGGGTGTTGCCCCATCTGCAACAGCATACCCTCGACCTCACCGTCGAAGAGCACCCCGACCGCATCATCGCCCGCGGCCTGTTCGAAGAGGCCTTCGAGCTGCTCGGCTACGCCCGCAAGCAACGCAGCCGGGGTCGTAGCCGCGAACGTTTCTCCAATGCCCGCGAGGCCCAATACGAAGCCCGCAAGCTGATGGACGATGCTCGTGCCCTCGAGCGCAAAGCGGTCGACTCGGTGCTCGGCTCGGCCCAGGTGGTCTGCGCGACCTGCTCGATGCTCGCCGGTCGGGTGCTGCGCGACGAAAACTTCGACGTGGCGCTGCTCGACGAGGCGACCCAGACCATCGAGCCGCTCGCGTTGATGGCTTTCTTGAAAGCCCCGCTGGTCATTCTCGCCGGAGACCCCCAGCAGCTCCCGCCGACCATCATCTCGATGGAGGCCGCCAAGCAGGGCCTCGGCGTCTCGCTCTTCGAGCGCCTGCTCCAAGACTGCGGCGATGACGTGAAGCGAATGCTCAAAGAGCAGTACCGCATGAACGAGCAGCTGATGGCCTTCCCCTCCCGCGAGATGTACGGCGGCGAGCTGCGGGCCCACCCGTCGGTGGCCGCTCGAACGCTGCGCGAGGTGCTCAGCACCGACCTCGACGCGCCGCCGGTGCTCTTTCTCGACACCGCCGGCAAAGGCTTCGATGAATCGAAGGCGCCCGGCACCGAATCGCTGCGCAACGAGGGCGAGGCGCAGTTGATCTGTGCGCGGGCGCGAGAGCTGATCGCCGCCGGGCTCTCACCCCGCGAGCTGGCCGTCATCACGCCGTACCGTGCGCAGGCCGCGTACATTCGCGAGCTGCTCACCGACATCGCCGAGCTCGAGGTCGACACCGTCGACGCGTTTCAAGGCCGCGAGAAAGATGCCGTGCTGCTCTCGATGGTGCGCTCGAACGCCGAGCAACAGGTGGGGTTTCTCGAAGACCTGCGCCGCATGAACGTCGCGATGACCCGCGCGCGCCGGCACCTCTTCGTCGTCGGCGACTCTGCGACGTTGAGCGGTCACCCGTTCTACGCGCGATTCTTGGAGTCGGTTGAACGGCTCACAGGCTACCGCTCGGCCTGGGAGTGGCCCCCAAGCCCGTAATTTTTGCAACGTTGCAGGCTGAAAACTTGTGCGCGCCCTGACTCAACGCATCGAATTCATTGGCACAAGTGAGGGGCACGCGGAGTGCTCACAGAAGTGCTCGCCATGACCCAGACCCAACCGCAGCTCCAGCTGGTCGACAACGTGTGGACGGTTCGCATCGAGCAGGCCAACGGAAAAGTGCAGGTATACCGCTGTGCCACCGAGGCCCAGGCCCGGCAAATGGCGATGGTCTTGGTACCGCCGTCGCCTGCGTCGGCCGTCGCGCTCAGCTAGCCTTGCTGGTGACCGTGGCCGCGGCATTCGAACCGCCGCTGGCCTCGTAGATCTCTTTCTTCTCCGAGCGGGGGAAGACGATGTACCGAAGCACCAGCAGCTGCGCGAAGGTGAAGATCGCCACGTCAGCCACCATCTTCGCCACCACGAAGGGCCAGGCCAGCGAGTCGTGCAGCCAGACCACCAATTGACCGTGCACGATGCTCGAGAAGCAGGTCACCACGACGAACTTGAGCATCGAGCTCGCCAGCTCGGGGTTCTTCTCTTTGAAGGCGAAGAAGCGGTTCGCGAAGTAGGTGAACGCGCCGCCGATGATGCTGCCGCTCATCGCCGAGATTCGGGTCTCGACGTGAAAGCCCGAGTTCAAGCTGGTGCCGATGATCAGGTCGATGCCCGTCGCCAGGGCACCCACCGCCAGGCTGCGGGTCGCCCACGAGTTCCAAATCGTGTGGAGTCGCTGTTTGAGCTTCGACTCGATCGGCGGGGCGAGGGCGGTAGCGGTAGACACAGGGGGGGCCATACTCTCTGCTGTGACAGACGTCATGCGGGCGGGGGTAGCAAGGCCCGCTCCAGCGCCTAAATGGCTATTATTCCATAGCGTCGTACGCCGAATGACCAGGCAAGCGTGTCACGGTGGCACAGGGCTGGGCGAGGCGTTGCGCACCTCAGCGGGGGTTTTGGGCACATCGCCTTGTCAGGTGAAGTGCTGAAAGCCGCCGGGCCTGCGCCATACCTTTCCGTCCACCAGCACACCTGTGCCCCTGGCGACGGCGCCGATGCGGCTTACCTCGAAGTGCCTCATCGCCGATTCGAAGGCCTTTGCGCGGCGCGCCGGCACGGTCACCGCCAGCACGTAGTCTTCGCCTCCAGTCAGCGCGTGCTCGAGCGCCGCGGGCCTCGAGCCGGCCCAGGCCGTGAGCGCTGCATCGAGGGGCACCAGCGACGTGTCGATCTCGATTCGCACCCCCGAGGCGCGCGCCAGGTGACCCAGGTCTTGGGCCAGCCCGTCTGAGACGTCGATGCTGGCGCTCGCGAACCGGGCCGCGGCCTGCGCCCACGCCAGGTGCGGCTGCGGCCGACGCTGGGCTTCTTTCAACCGCTCGAACCCGGCTGACTGTTTGGTGAAGAGCGCCTGAAGCCCCGCACTCGCCAGCCCCAACGGGCCCGACAGGTAGAGCGCGTCGCCAGCCTGTGCGCCTGAGCGCAGCATCGGGTGCCGCACCGTGCCCGCGACGGTGAGCGTCACGGTCAGCACGGGAGAAGCGGTCACATTGCCGCCGACCAACGCCACGCCATGCACCCTCGCCAGCGCCGCCATGCCGCGACCGAGCGCGCGAAGCTGCGTGGGCGTGAAGCGCTCGGGCAACCCCAAGGCGCAGACCGCCCAGCTCGGAGTCGCTCCCATCGCGGCGAGATCTGAGAGGTTCACCGCCAACGCCTTGTGCCCGATGTCTTCGAGCGACGAGGTCTCGCGCGTGAAATGCACGCCTTCGACGACGGCATCGGTGGTCACACAGCTTTGGGCCGCCGCGGGCAATACCGCCGCGTCGTCGCCCGGCCCGAACGGCGTGGGCACGCGGTCGAACTGCGCCACGAAGGCGTCGATGCGCTCGAACTCGTTCATGACAATGCCGGCTCCTTCTCGAGTGCGAATTGGGGTAATTCGCTTGCCCTCATGGCACACCTCGACGAGCCACACCCGTTCGCCCTCGAAACCGCGAAAGCGCATTACCCGCCAGACCGCTTCGTTCAGGCCAAACACCTCGCCATCGAGCTGACGCTCGACTTCGAGAAGCGCTCCATCGCGGGGGCGGTGACCTTCACGTTGCACTGCGTTCGCGAGGTCGAGCGGGTCACCTTCGATGCGGTCGAGCTGAACATCGAGCGCGTCACCATCGATGAGAAGAAGGCGAGCTTCGACGCGTCGGGCACCCACCTGCACGTGTACGCGAGCAAGCCCATCAAAGCGGGCAGCACCGTCGTCGTGCGCATCGAGTACTCGGCGACTCCGCGGCGAGGCCTGTACTTCATCGCGCCCGACAAGGCGTACCCCAAGCGCGCGCTCCAGGCGTGGACGCAGGGTCAAGACGAAGACTCGCGGTACTGGTTTCCCTGCCTCGATTCGCCGGCGCAGAAGTGCCCGACTCAGGTGACCGCCACCTTTCCACTCGGCATGACCTCGTTGTCGAATGGGGAGCTCGTCGACGACGCGAAAGACGGCAAGCGCCGTACGATGCAGTGGCGGCTCTCGAAGCCGCACTCGCCGTATCTGGTCACCCTGGTGGTCGGCGAATTCGAGGTGCTCGAGCAGAAGCTGGGTCAGCTCAAGCTGCGTACGTATTTCCCCAAAGGGCGAAAGGCCGATGCGTTGCGCTGCGTCGAGCGCACGCCGCGCATGGTGCAGATGTTCGAGCGGCTGACCGGGCAGGCGTACCCGTGGGGTGATTACGCGCAGATCTTCGTCGGCGAGTTCATCTTCGGAGGCATGGAGAACACCGGCGCGACCACGCTCACCGATTCGGTGTTGCACGACGAGCGCGCGCACCTCGATTTCTCGGCAGAATTTTTGGTAGCCCATGAGCTCGCCCACCAGCGGTTCGGCGACTTCTTGACCTGCCGCGACTGGCCCCACGGCTGGCTCAACGAGGGCTTCGCGACCTACGGCGAAGTGCTGTGGAAAGAGGAGGCCGATGGCATCGACGAGGCCGACCACGGGCGCAAGGTCGACCTCGAGGCGTACTTGAGCGAGGTCGAAGAGCGTTACGCACGGCCGATCGTCGCGCGCTCGTTCGACGCACCGATCGATTTGTTCGACCGGCATTTGTACGAGAAGGGCGCGCTGGTGCTGCATGAGCTGCGAACCCGGTTGGGTGACGCCGACTTCGTGCGGGTGATTCACGCGTACGTCGCCGCGCATCGGCATGGCTCGGTCGAGACCGTCGATCTCGCGCGGGCGGTCGAGCAGGTGACTGGCCGAAACATCGACCGGTTCTTCGATGAGTACGTGTACCGCGCGGGGCACCCGGTGTTGAAGGTCGAGGTGCACTACCGCGCCGAGGCGAAGACGCTGAAGATTCACGTCAAGCAGACCGCGGAGGTGTTTCATCTGACCCTGCCGGTGCGCATCGAGCTGCAGGGCGCGGTGTCGGAGCACGCGTTCGAGGTGAATGACAAGGCGCACCACTTCGAGCTGCCCATGCCTCGCGAGCCGTCGATGTGCATCATCGATGGGCATCGAGATTTGCTCGCGACGATCGAGGTCAAGAAGCCGGTCGCGTGGTGGAGCGAAGAGCTCAAGGGCGCTTCGATCGCCCGCGCGCGTTCTGAGGCGGCTGCGGCGTTGGGCAAAGATGGCTCGGCCCGGGCGGTGACGGCGCTCTGCGCGGGGCTGGTCGATGAGAAGTCGTTCTGGGGGGCGAGGGTGGCGTGCGCCAAGGCGTTGGCCAAGGTGCGCAGCCCGCAGGCGCTCGCGGGGTTGCTGGCCGCGGTGAACGTGAAGCACCCCAAGGTGCGCCGTGGGGTCATCGGGGCGCTGGGGGCGTTTCGAGGTGAGAAGGGTGCGGTCGAGGCGCTGCTTCGGGTGTGTGTGAAGGGCGACAAGAGCGTGCTGGTCGAGGCTGAGGCCGCGCGCTCGCTCGGCAAGACGCGCGACCCTCGGGCGTTCGAGGCGATCGTGCCGATGCTGAAGCGGCCCGCTCACGTCGACGGCATTCGGGTCGGCGCGCTCGATGGGCTCGCCGAGCTTCAAGACCCGCGGGGCTGGGCGGTGGCTGCCGCCGCGGCGGCGTATGGGCAGCCTCCGACTGGGCGCCGGGCCGCGACGATGGCGATCGCCAAGCTCGCCGAGGTTGCCGGTAAGAAGACGCAGACCGTCGATATGCTCGCGCAGCTGCTGCGTGACCCTGGGTTTCGGGTGCGCATGACCGTGCCTGACGCCGCGCAGGCGCTGGGTGATGAGCGGTTGATTGAGGCGCTGACGACGACGCCGCTGACCGATGGGCGTGAGCAGCGCTCGGCGCGCGAGGCCGTGCGGGCACTGCGCGGCAAGACTCCGGGCAAGGAGCTCGCGTCGGTTCGCAGCGAGCTCGATGCGCTCAAGGGTGAGATGCGGGCGCTCAAAGAGAAGGTCGAGCGGCCGAAGGTCAAGAAGAGCGAGTGAGGGGCGGCACGGCCTCTGCCACTGCGGTGCGCTTGTGCGCGCGCCGACGGCGTCGCATGCCTTCGTGAAGCGACTGCAGGTGGTACCGAACGCACAGCATGGCGTTGCCGTGGTGTGCGGCGAGGCCCTGTTTCGAGACGTGCTGTACGGTCTCGAAGAGCAGCCGGGCGAGCTGGCGGGTCAATCTCGCGGCTTGATTGAACTGTGCCCTCTGCATCACTTGGCGGTGCTTCACGTACTTGCAGTCGGTGATCAGCATGTGCGCCTCAGCCGCGAGCGCGTCGACCGTGTCGCGATCGGCCACGGCTTCGCGGTGAGCCAGGGCGTTGAGGATCACCGGCTCCATCTGGTTCGCGACGGTCATGAATCGCGTCGTGTGCTTGGTGGCGAGTGAAAAGAGCATGGGGCTCAGCGCTGCTGCCGCTCCAAGCATGGCCAGGCGCTCTCGAATCTTGAGCAGGCGCCGTCGGGCGGTCTCGGCTCGCTGCGCCAGCCGTTTCGACTCGCTCGTCGAGTCTCCGTCAGCGCGCGTGTCCATCATGAGGTCGAAGAGCAGCTTGATTCGGTCGTATGTCGCATCTGGGAGGGGGTAGCCCCGGTCTCGCAACGCGTTGGCGTCGTCTCGGGTGAGCAACACCCGCCTCGCGTCGGCCATCAGCTCTGCCAACTCGCCGGGCGCTTTGGTGAAGGTGGCGCCCAGCCCTGCTGCTTCAGCCAACAGTGAGTCTCGACTTGGTTTTTCGCGAGGAATTCGCATGGGTTGCAGCCTCCGGCGCGTTTGACGGCGGTGGCGGCGCGGTATTCATCGCGGGTACCAGATTATTTTTTCGCGGTGGCGCGCTCTCGGCGGGTGGCGGAGCGCTCACGGGGCCTGGCGGGGTGCATTTCGGCCGTGGCGGGGCAGCCTCACCCGGTGGGCCCCGCTCGGAGACGAGTTCTTGGTGACTGGGCGGCTTCGGGGTGGCCGGTTTCACGGCTCGAACGCGTGGTGCTCACCTCCACCAGCTTCAGGAGCTCGTCGGTGTGGCTGCGCTCAGAGCTCTCAGCGTTGGGCGAGTGCCGGGTCGTCAGTGAGGGTGACGAGCTCGGTCGTCGGCCCGTGGCTCTTGGCTGTGTGCTCGGCCGGCGAAGGAAGCGCGTGAGTGATTTCGGAGTTGGCAGGCTCCCGACGTTTGGGGGCGGGCCGGCCCGTCGTTACCGGGTCAGCGCTCTGCGTTGTGAATAGAAACCAGCGAGGTCGGCTGGCGTGTCGAAATCATCCGCCACCGCTGGGTCGTCGACCGACACCCGCACCCGCCGCTGCCCGAGTGCTTCGAGGCACGCGTGGAGTGACTCCATTGGCGCACCAATCGCCTCGCGTCGAATCACCACCGGGTGCCCCCCATGCCCCTGAAACCTCGGGGTGACCGCCACCACCGAATCACGCATCGCCCCCAGCAGCTGCCGTAACGTCTCGGCTCGAACAGGCATCGCGTCTACCGGGGTCACCACCACCACGTCGACGCCCGCGAGCGCACTGCTCCCGATGAGCACCGATTCAGCTTGAGACCGTGACACGACCCCGACGACGCAGGCCTCGGGCACCCACGCACGCACCTGCTGCACCACCTGCGGAGGCACGACGACCACGACCCGCGCGCACCCCACCTCCAGCAACCGAGCTTTATGCAGCCGAATCAGCGGCTCGCCATTGACCTGCAGCAGCGCCTTTGGGCCGCCCATGCGCTGGCCCATGCCCCCCGCCACAATCAGGCCGCCCAGACCGGCCGTCACACGCTCACCTCGAGCTGCATCGGCAGCCGCCTGATGCGCCGACCAGTCAGCGCGAACACCGCATTGGCGATCGCCGGCGCGACGGGAGGTACGCATGGCTCTCCGACCCCGCCGGGCTTTTCGGTGCTCTTGATGATCTCCACCTCAATCACCCTCGGCACGTCGCGAATTCGAGCGAGCTTCGCGTCGTGAAAGTTCGACTGCACAGTGGCGCCCTTCTTCATCGTCGCGCCTCCGTAGAACGCGTGGCTGATGCCGAAGACGACCGCGCCCTCCATCTGAGAGCGCACCCGGTCGGCGTTCACGATCAACCCGGCGTCGACCACGACCCACGCGTCGTCTATCGCGATTCGCCCATCGGGCCGGGTGACCGCCGAGACGACCACTCCCACGTAGCTCAAGAAGCTGCGGTGCGCCGCGAGGCCGAGCACCTTGCCGTTCTGCTTGCGGTCGGCCCAGTTGGAGATCTGCGTCACCCGCTCGATGACGTTGCGCAGCCGGCCCGCATCGACGGGGTGGTCTTCGAGCGTCGCTCCGTAATTCGGCAGCTGCTTCACGCCCAGCGCCTCGAGCGACACCTTGCGTGCCGGCCCAATCACCTCGAGCCAGGTCGCCTTGGGGTCTTGGCCTTTGGCGAACGCCAGCTCATCGACGAACGAGCCCACCGCGAACGCGTGAAAAATATTGTAGACCGAGCGAAGCCACCCCACTCGTACGTGCGCGGGAGCGCGGCCGGTCTCCGCCCGAACATTCGGCGCCGCCAGCGCGAGGTCGAGCACTCCTTGCTGCAGGTCGTTCACGAGCGGAGCGCTGATTGGGGCGAACAGTGATGCGATCGGCGTGAACGCGGTGCGATGCCGCCAGGCCGTGACCGACCCCGAGGCGTCGAGCCCGGCGGTGAGCTTCTGCGTGCTCACCGCGTTGTAATAGTCGTGCTGCACGTCGTCTTCTCGCGTCCACTGCACGCGAACCGGGGCGCCCATCTCCTTCGACAACAAGGCCGCCTCGGCCACGAAATCGGCCTTCGATTTTCGCCCGAAGCCTCCGCCCACGAAGGTCACATGCACGGTGACGTCTTTCGGGTCGATGCCCAGTACCTTCGCGGCGTTCTCTCGCGCTTCTTGCGGGTTCTGCGTGCTCGCCCACACTTCGCATCGGCCGTCGTGAAAATGTGCCAGCGCGACCGGCGGCTCCATCGGGAGATGCGCGAGGTGCGGCACGTGGTACTCGGCCTCGACCACTCTGGCGGCAGCAGCCAGCGCCTGCTCGACGTTGCCCACGTTTCGGGCGACGACCCCGGGCGTGTTGACTGATTCGCTGAGGGTCTTGCGGTACTCGTCGGAGTCGTACGCGGCGTTGTCGCCGTCGGTCCACGTGATGTCGAGCGCGGCCCGACCCCGCATCGCGGCCCAGGTGTTGTCGGCGATCACGGCGACTCCGCCCCAGGGTTGAAACACGTACGGGGGCACCGGGTTTCGAACCTGCACCACCCGCTTCACCCCCCGCACCGCCATCGCCCGCGAGCCATCGACGCTGCGCACCGTGCCTCCGACCACCGGAGGCCGCGCAATCACCGCCACCAACGTGCCCGGGAGCGTGACGTCGGCGCCATAGACGGCCTTGCCGGTGACATAGGCCGGGCCGTCGAGCAGGGGCATGTTGGTGCCGACGTGCTCGAGCTCGGCCTGGGGCCGGAGCGTGACCTTCTCGGCCCGAGGGACTGGCAGCGCGCCAGCGGCGTCGGCCAACTCAGCGAAGGTCAACTTCGCCTGAGTGCGTTGGTTCGTGACGACGTGGTTCTTGGCGAAGCAGAGCGTTGGGCTCACTCGCCACCTTTGAGCGGCAGCGGTCTCGAGCATGCTGCGCGCCGTCGCCGCGGTCAGCCGCAGCGCATCGTATTTGCCGCGAATGCTGCTCGACCCATCGGTGTTCTGGTCTCCGTACTTCTCGTCGCCGTCGGCCTGCTCGATGTTCACCAACGCGAGATCAGCCCCCAGCTCGTCGGCCAGCAGAACCGCCAGAGAGCTGCGAATGCCCTGGCCCATCTCGGAGCGATGGCACACCACCGTCAACCGCCCATCGTTCGACAGGTGGAGAAAGACGTTCGGCGTCAGGCCCTTGCTCGCTTTGGTGGCAGGGGCAGCGACGCCCAGGGTCGGGTACAGGCCCAGCACCAGGCCTCCCGCCGAGAGGTTGAGCAATGCCAGCATCGAGCGCCGGGTCAATCGAGGCGACGGGGTCATGGCCCTGACCCCGCGGCCTTCTTGATCGCGGCTCGTATGCGGGTGTACGTGCCGCAGCGACAGATGTTGCCGCCCATCGACCGATCTATCTCGTCATCGGTCGGGTGCGGAGTCGACGCCAACAACGCGGCCGCGGTCATCAGCTGACCGGCTTGGCAGAACCCGCACTGCGGCACCGCGAGCTCGACCCACGCCTGTTGCAGCGGGTGACTGCCGTTGGGCGAAAGCCCCTCGATGGTGGTGACCTGCGCTGCGCCCACCCTGCTCATCGGCGTCACGCACGAACGAACCGGCCGCCCATCGAGGTGTACCGTGCATGCACCGCACAGGGCCTGCCCACAGCCGAACTTGGTACCCGGCAGATTGAGCAGATCGCGGAGCACCCAGAGCAAGGGCATCTCGGGCTCTGCATCAACATGGTGCTCCACGCCGTTCACGGTGAGCGTCAGGCTCATGGCGTTTTCTCCGCGGGGCAGTGCGCGCCGGTGGCGACCCACCCGTCGATCAGCGCTCCGAATTCACGCTGGGAGCCGGGCGCGGGCTCGCGGCGTGAGCCGGGCACCCAGCCCCACGCCACCAGCTCGTCATGCGCGCTGTGCTCTTGAATTTGCGCCAGCGTCTTGCCGCCATTTCGTGCCGGGTCTTTGAGCTGCTCGCACAGCTGATGGGGCGTTCGGCCAACCCACGCCATGATGCGGGGAGCGAGGCTCCACTTCGGTGCGCCAGGCACCCGAGCGAGTGGCTGGTTCTGGGGCTGGTGGCAGGTCCCGCACTCCATGCCCACGACGCCGTGATCCTCCGGGCCGCGAACGACCGGCGGGTCATGAATGCGTTGCTCGAGGCCCTGAAGCGGCGAGTCGCCGGCCGGGTGGCAGTTGCTGCAGCGCGGGTGGAGCATCACTTTTGTCGCCTCGATGAAGAACGCGACCGAGCGCTCCTCGTCAGAGTGCAGCGCGGCAAAGGCGCTCAGTGGTCGGAGGGTGCGGGCGTCGCCCTCAGCGGGGCTCAGTGCGTCTGCCGCGACCAAGCGCGAGTCATGCTGGCACGAGGTGCCCAGCACCAGGAGCGATGCCATCACTGCCAAGGGAACGGAGCGGATCACGAGGGGAGAATAGGAAGGTGCGAGCGGGGCGGTGGGGTTTTTTTCTGCGAATCAGCACCCATCACGGGCCGAATTGCAGCCCATCGCCGTTGAACGACGCGGGTTGCACTTCGAATGAGAACGGCAAGCGCTGCATCGAGCTGCCGTCGAACGGGCCGATGCTCACGGCGGTCAGAAGGCTGCCGCCATAGGTGCCAGCGCGAAGCAGCACTCCTACGCCATCGAGGTAGCTCACGTCGAACGACTTCGGGGCAAGCATGCCAGCGTTGTTTTGGGCCACCCACGCCTCGAGGTCGCACTGCTCGGGGAGCTTCAGCTCGACCTGGCCCACCGAGACCTCGACCGATTCGCGCCCGATAGCGCCAAGTACTTGGGAGCGCGACCACTTGACCGGCTTGACCCCGTGGAGAATGACCGAGCCGACCACTTGGCTCAGCGATGGGTCGAGCAGGTTGATGGTCGCATCGCGGTAGGTACCCTCGCCACGTGCCCACTCGTTGAGCCAGTCTTTCACCGCGGTGTTGCTGCCGAAACCAGTGAACGTGACGTTGTCGACCGTACCCTGGCAGCTGCTCCAGGTCTGCCACCCACCGGCACTGGGGCCCATCGGCGTGGCAGCCCAGCGCGCCGTAATCGCCGACACCGACGAGGTGCGAAGGCCATACAGCGCCGTGGTGGAGAAGTTGCTCGCGACGCTTGCGAGCGATTTTTTGAGCACCACCGGCCTGAGCAAGCGGGGCGGGCGCTGAGCGACCAGCTCTCCACCCTCGAGCGACAGCCACGCAGGGCACAACCTGCCGGTGCAGCAGTTGTCAATCGACGCCCGCAGAGCAGCGCCACCAAGAAACGCGGCGGTTGAGCTTGGCCAGGGAGTCGTTGGCTGGCCGACCCAGTCGGTGTTGGCCGCAGGGCAGTAATTCGCTTGCGCCTCTTGGCACACCCAGGCCGTGCCGCTCCAAACCGGGTTTTGGCCCACCTGACAGGTCACGCCCGCAAGTGCCGCAGGGCCTTGAGGCCCGACGGGGCCGGTCGCTCCCATGGCCCCAGGCGCGCCCTGGTCTCCTTTCGGGCCTTGTGGGCCGGTCATGCCAGCTTGCCCTGTCGCTCCACCGGCGCCGCTCCCACCGGTGCACCCGACGAAGCCTGCGAATGCAATGACCCAGATGAAGCGCATGTGTTCAGCCCTTTGAAGTGTCGAGCGTTTTACCGCCGCGCGTCGTGTCACCGGTATGCCCCGTTTTTCAAGCTCGCGCAGCCACCCGTCGTCGGGGTCAATCGCACGCCCTTCGTCACGAGGCTGACGATCGCCCCCTCGCACGACGATGAGTCGACGAGTCACCCAAGCCACGCGCCAAGGCACTGGTCGCGACGAGCAGTGGTCCGCGAGACACTCCGAACCCGCCCACCTCAAAAGCCGCCG
>JANLPS010000049.1:0-9552 GCA_031367385.1 Archangium sp.
CGTGGATCTACCAAGCCGACGTCGAATCGAAGAATGTCATCGAGCTGACCGGCGGCGAGATCGTTCGCGTCACCGACCACCGCAATTACTTCTTGGGCCAGGCCTTCTTCTCGAAAGAGTCGAAGATCTCGCTGCGCTGGCTCAGCTGGTCTGACGCTGAAATCGACGCCGCCTTCTTTCGCGCCCGCATTCAGGCCGCCGACGCCCTTCGCCGCCGCGTGTACCCCGGCGAGACCACCTACCGGGTGATTCACGGCGAGGCCGACCTGCTGCCCGGCTTGGTCGTCGACCGCTTCGGTGACTGGCTCTCGGTGCAGTTCATGACCAAGGGCACCGAGCACCGCAAAGAGCTGATCGCCGACCTGCTCACCGAGCACTTCAAGTGCACCGGCATCGTCAACCGCAGCGATGGCAGCGTGCGCCACCTCGAGGGGTTGCTGCCTGAGAAGGGCGTGCTGCGCGGGCCGACGCCGCCGCTGCTCACCTACCGCGAGGGCCACGTCGCGCTCGAGGTCGACCTCATCAACGGCCAGAAGACCGGCGCGTTTCTCGATCAACGAGACAACCACGTGATGGCCAGCGAATACGGCATCGGCGAGGCCCTCGACTGCTTCAGCTACGTCGGTGGGTTCGCGCTGCAGCTCGCGCTCAAGGCTCAGAAGGTCACCGCGATCGAGATTTCAGAGCCGGCCTGCGTGCAGATTCGCGCCAACGCTGCCCGAAACTCGCTCACCAACGTCGAGGTGATCGCCGCCAACGCCTTCGACTTCTTGCGTGACGCGCTCGATGAGGGCCGCTCGTTCGACACCATCGTGCTCGACCCGCCGTCGTTCGCGAAGAACAAGAACGCGCTCGAGGCCGCGGTGCGCGGGTACAAAGAGATCAACCTGCGCGCGATGCAGCTGCTCAAGCCGGGCGGCACGTTGATCACCGCCAGCTGCACCTACCATGTGCCCGAAGAGCGCTTCGAAGACATGCTCGACCGCGCGGCGTCTGATGCGAAGCGCCGCGTGCAGCTGGTCGAGAAGCGCGGGGCCGGCAAAGATCACCCTGTGCTGCTTGGGCTGCGCGAGACCCGCTACCTGAAGTGCTACGTGTTGCGCGTGAATTAACCCACACCAACGCACCTCCGGCGTCTCCTCGAGTGGCCGAGGAGACCTGGTAGTCTTTGCTCCATGCGTCTGTGGTCGCTGCTCTGCCTCGCGCCCTTCGCGGCGTACGCCCAAACCCTCACCGTCGATGGGTCGAACTCCCCATACACGGTGAGCACCGCGGCGACGTTCATGACGGTGACTGTCAACGCGGGCGGTGTGCTGATCGTCAACGCCCCGCTCACCGTCACCGGCGACATGCTGATTTCGGCCGGCGGTGAAGTGACCGTCGATCAAACGGTGAAGAGGTTGAGGCTCACCGTCACCGGCACGCTCACCGTCGAGTTCGGTGGCTCGATTCACGCCGACGCCAAAGGGCTGTTGGGCTCGCCTGCAGCAGGGTACGCCGAGTACGGCGAGACCATCGACCCGGTCACCTTCGCTTTCGTGCCTGGCTCGGGCCGAGGCACCGGAGGCACCCACGCAAGCCGGGGCGAGTCGAGCCAGTACGCCCCATCGGCGCTTGTCTATGGTCAAGCCGTGCTCGCGTACCCTGGCGGCGGCGGCGGGGCATTCGTTGGCGGCGTGGCCGGCAACGGGGGCGGCGTCGTCAGCCTCAACGCCGGCACCCTCATTCTCAACGGTCAGCTGCGGGCCAACGGCGGTAACGGCCCCAGTGGTGGAGGCGGCGCAGGCGGCACCGTCTCGGTCACCGCCACCGTGTGGCAAGGGGGTGGCGAGGTCTCGGCCAGTGGTGGCAACGAGCAAGCCACAGGCAGCGGCGGAGCCGGTCGAATCATCGGCCGCTTCACCACTTTCAGCTTCGGAGGAACGTTCAAGGCGTTCTACCGGGGCGCGCCCGCTGGGAGCATCTGGCTGCTCGATTCGTCGAACCGGTTTCGCGTCGCTTCGTCGACCGGGTTCAGCGGCGGCGAGAGCTTCTCGGAGTTGATCTTCTTGCCCGGCAGCACGCTCGACGTGCAAGGCCGGGTCACGATTCAGACCCCGGTGGTCGTGCCGCTCAACAGCCGGCTGACCATCAGCGTGCCGGCCGCGCTCGACGCGATGCCCGTGAGCAGGGTCGATGGCCAGCTGGTCGTGACCGCGAACGTCTCGTCGTCTGCCGACCTGACCGTCAGCGGGTTGCTGATTCTCAACGGCGAGCTTCGGGTGCCGAACCTCACGCTCATCGGCACCGGCGCGATCGTGCCGTCGGCGGGGTTTTACGGCATGAATTTGGTGGTGGCGGGCGCGCTGAGCATGGGCGACAACGCCCGAATCGACGCGATCGGGCTGGGCCTGCCGGGAGGGTTCGCGCCTGGCTCGCAGTTCGGCGTGTTCGGCTCGACCATAAGCCCTTCGACCGGGCTCGTCGTACAGGGCAGTAGCACCCGCTGTGGAGGCAGCCACGGCGGCGCGGGCGGCAAAGCGAGCGGGCAGACAGTCGCGCCACTCTTCGATTCTCCGTCAGCCCCCAAGTACCCGGGCGGTGGTGGCGCAGGAGCAATCGACGGCGTCGGCGTCGCGCACCTCGGCGGAGCGGGCGGCGGCGTCATGCACATCTCGGCCGCGACCAGCGTCATCGACGGGCTGATCACCGTCGACGGAGCGACTGGAGACACCTCTGAGCAGGCCGGCCCCGCGGGGTCGGGCGCTGGCGGCTCACTGATTCTCTCGCTCGGCGCCGCGACGGGCCATGGTTCGATCTCGGCTCGCGGAGGCTCGGCGGGCGCTTTCGGCGCCGGCGCCGGCGGCGGGTTGATTCACCTGACCGCAAGCTCGGTCGCAAGCACCCTGACCCTCTCAGTCGCGGGAGGCACCGGTGCCGTCGCAGGCGACCCAGGCGTCATCACGCAGCAGCTCTCGACCGGTGCGGCGCCGAAGATTGTCAGTGTGGCCCCGATGACGGTGAAGGCCGGGCAGATGCTTTCGTACTCCGCGACCGCGACGGGCACGGCACCGTTGACCTGGTCGCTCACCGCGGCCCCCGCTGGAGCGACGGTTTCATCGACCGGGCTCGTGACCTGGCCTGCGACCGGCGTCGACTCGCAGCTCTTCACCCTCAAGGTCGACAACGGTGTCGGCAGCGACACGCAAACCTTCGCGCTGCAAGTGCTGGCGGCTCCAGTCATCACCAGCACCGCCCGCACGGCGACGCAGGTCGGAGTGCCCTACTTCTACGACGATGACGCCACCGCATCGGCCACCGGCTCGGCGCCCTTCACCTGGTCGATTCTCGCGGCGCCCGCGGGCTTCACGCTCGATTCGGTCACCGGCGCCATCGGGTGGACGCCGACGTCACTCGGCACCTCAGCGGCCTGCATCAAGGTCTCGAACTCAGTCGGCGAGGCGCAGCAGTGCTTCTCGATTCTCGTCACTACCCTCGTCGTCGCCCAGCCCGACGCCGGCATCTCCGTGACCGATGGCGGCACCCTCGCCGTGCCTCCCGCCTTCACCTCGGCGGCCTCGACCACTGCTTTCTGCGGCGCGCCCTACCACTACTCCGGCCTGCACACGCCCGAGGTCACTGGCAGCGCCCCCTTTGTCTTCACCATCGCGCCCATCGCCGGCAGCGCCCTGCCCGCGGGCCTCATCGTCGACGCAGCCACCGGTGAGCTCACCTGGACCCCCGCGAAGGCCGACATCGGCACCCACCCGCTCAGCTTCTCCGTCACCAACTCCGCAGGCCGCGACACGCAGGTCTTCTCCATCGTCGTCGAGTGCAAAGACGAGACGAAGATCGCCGTGGGCTGCAGCACCAGCGGCTCGGCGGGCCTCGGTGCGTGGGCCCTCGGCCTGCTGCTACTCCTCTGCTCTCGGCGGCAACCCGTCGCAGCCGGTACGCAGCGCTAAGAATTTACTCGCCAGCAGCATGTGATGCAGTGACTGCGCGATCGGTATCGTCACCAGCAACCCAATGCACAGGGCCAGAAACCCAACGATCAACGCCGCCATCGTCAGCAACGTCCCGAACGCCAGGTACCCGAAGATCTCCAGGCGATGCCCTTCGCCGATCACGAAGGCCCGATTGAGCGACTCCCACCCGCCACCGCCCGCGTATACGAGTTCCATCGGCGCGAAGATCACGGGGCTTGCCCAAATCGATGCACCGATGAACACCGGCACCAACGTCAGCGCCCCGACCACCATCGCCACCGCGAGCGCCGGGTTCTCATCGAAGCTCACGCCCTTGCTCAGCCCCAGCGCCAACGCGGCGGCCCCAATCACCAGCCCCAGGCTCAACACAACCCCCATCGCCACGCCGAAAATAATCAGCCACTGCATCACGAAGGCACCGAGCCGCTTCATCTGGCTGAACAACCGCGGCAGCTCGGCCCGACGGCCCTGCAGCACGTCGAAGCACATGCGAATCATGCCCATCTGCGCGATGCCCTGCAGCAGCAGGCTCACTCCCAGACCAATCACCGCGCCGCCTCCCATCACCGCGATCGCCAGCGGCAGGTTGGTCTTCACCAGCACCGACCCCAGCTGCACCGCGATGTTCGACCCGAAGCTGCCCAGCCCGCCGATGCCGGCCACGATCATCGCCGCGACGCTCAGCAACACCGCGTCCACCTTCCACTGAGTGTACGCGTAGGCGAGCACCGAGTTGAAGTCGTGCGCATCACGCCGAAAGGGGAAGGCGACCTCACCGCCGCCCAGCGCCCGGCAGCTCGGGCACAAGCCGCCACCCGCCGCGCACAGCTCGCACATGAAATTGCCGCATCGGGTACACACCTGCAGTGCCGAGCGATCAGGGTGCAGCGTGCAGAGCGCCCCATCAGGCGCGGTCGGGTCGATACTCATGAGGAGGTCTCCAAGATGTCGAGCCTAGATGATGACGACAGCGCCCCCGAGCAAGGACTTCAGCGAGTCGCCGTGCGGCGCGCGGTCACCGAGACCTTGGCCGTCTTGCGCATGGCCTCGGCCCAGTGGGCCAACCACGGCTGCCCGGGCACCGCCGAGTGCTGCCAGCTCTCGACCACCAAGCGCGAACCCTGGCTCTGGCCCAGTGAGTGGCAGACCCTGCTCGAGCTGCTCGAGCGCGAGCACCGGCCACTGCCCGCGCCCCGAGCCGATGGAGGCTGCCCGTTTCTCGACCCCACCGGTCTGCGCTGCACCGTCTACGCGGCGCGGCCCTTCGGCTGCCGAACGTTCTTCTGCCACCGCATCACCGGCCCCGCCAAACAGCCCGTCGAGGGCACCCATGCGTTGCTCGAACGGCTGACCAGCATCAACGTCGCGCTCGACGCCCAGAGCCAGCCACGCTCGATGCTGCAGTGGTTCTCAAAAGCCGATCATCACGGCGGCACGGGCCCCTGAGACCGAGCCTCCGTTGACCACCACGTGCTGGTAACCGATCTCCAGCCGCAGCGGAGTCCACGCGTTGCCCAGCCGCAGCATCTGCACGCCCACCACCCCGCGGGCCCCAAAGGCCGGTCGATCGCCGAACGCCACAATCGGGGTAATCGCCATCAAGAATGAGACGTTGGGCAGGTTGAAGGTGTGACGAAAGCGCTCGTCCCACATCGCGAGCTCGCCGCGCACCTGCACCCCCAGCGTCGAGAACGGCCTCGGGGCGAACGGCAGGCTCTCGACCTCCAGCCCGGCGCCGCCAATCAAGAAGTAGTTGAACCACCGCCGCACTCCGCCCTGCGCCGCGAACCCCACCGCCGGAGTCGTCAGCCCCAGCACCGCCGTCGTCCCCACGCTCGCGAAGAAGGCCCAAGCGCCGTCGAAGCGCTGCTCCTCTTGCAGCGTGAGCTCGGCGATCGACGCCTCCACCTCCCGGGCCACCGCGTCCGCCGCCGGGCCCTCGAGCAGCCTCCACAGCGCCTGCGCCAGCACCGGGCTCAAGGCCCGCTCGATCGCCACCAGCCGCACGCGCCCCGGCAGCAGCTCCTGCGCCAGCACACAGCCGGTACTGATGCCCGACTGCACGCAGTAGACGATCTTGCCTTCAGGCAGCTTCTGCGAGTCGAGCACGCACAACTCACAGTCTTGCCCCGGCGAGGGCACCTTCGCGGCCTCCATCAAGCCGTCGAGCTTCGAGAGCGTGAGCGAGAAGTCGTGCGACATCAGTTGGCGGCCGAGCATGCGCTCCGCCACGCGCTCTTCATGCAGCCCGCGGCACCCGGCTGACAGCACCAAGAGGGCGAGCCACCACTTCATTCAGCGTGGCTCCGCGAGCCGGGGTGAAAGTCGGTCAACCGAAAGAGCCAGTCGTCGGGCCCCCGCACCGCCACCTTGCCGACGTTGGGCGCGTAGTAGTGCGTGTACGGGTCGCCGCCTTCGATGGCCGACTCGAGCACCGCCAGGCAGTGGTCGACCACCACCCCGGTCGGCAGCTCGACGAGCGCATCGAGGGCCAGCACCTCGAAGCTCGATTGCCCGGCCTTGCCTCGCTCGATCGAGGCCGGAGCCACCCAGCTGGTGCCCCGGGTCATCACCGCCGGCAAGAGCACGCTTTCGACCTCGCGCTTCTCGAGCCACGCGCCGTCTTTGATGCGCCAGTGCCCCGAGGCGCTCTTCTTGCCCAGCGAAAACGAGAACGCCGCCCGCCACTCGACGAAGCTGGTGATGCTGTAGTGCGCCTTGCTGCCCTTGGCGGCCGCGTAGTTCCACACCGTGCCGGCCTTCTGCACGAAGTACTCGCCCGCCACCCGCGAAGGCTCGTTGGTCGCCGAGGCCGCCGGGCGGGTCGGCGCTTGGCTCAGCACCATCAACATGGCCAAGAGCGCACTCATGGGCTCAGGTGCCAGATTTCGCCGTTGTCGGTACCCGCCCACACATCATTCGGCCCGGTGCCGTGAATCGCCTTGAGCCGCCCTGTGGAGCTCAGGCACTTGGTCTGAAAGTGCGCCACGCCGGCAGTCAGGTTCGCGCGGCCAACCAGCGCCGTGCAGGCGTTGGTTTCTCCGACGACGTACACGTGGGCATCATCGGCAGCCCACAGCTCGTACCAGTATGGCAAGTCGCTGGCGTTCGAAGAGAGGTCGTGCGTCTGCGAGCCGTCGATCTGCAGCAACAGGCCGTTCTGACCCGCAACCCACAGCCTGTTCGGCGCCGTGCCCCACACCGTGTACGGCCGCTGCGGCAAAGAGGTGCGCGTCACCGTGGCGCCACTGATGTGCACCACCTCTTTGTCAGCGGTCGCCAGGTAATAGTCGGTCTCGCTGGAGCCCCAGCCGTCTTGCGCAACGCCTGCATCAACCGGGGTCACCATGAGCCACCCACCATCGGGCTGGGCTCTCAACAGCGCGAGATGCGAGGTCATATCGTCGCCCAGCGCAAATACTTCGGGGCCGGCGGTGAAAAGGCTCCAAATGTCTCGCAGCGCAGGCGGGTTGAAGTCGCTGAAGGCCGTCTTGACCCCCGGGGCATACTCGCCGACCGCCCACGGCTGATGAAAGACGCGGGCGAAGCCGAAGCCGCCGTTGACGCCGCCGACGTAGAGGGTCGCCGACCCCGCGTCGCCGGTGGCCACCACCGAGGTCAGCTGAGAGTCGAGCGACCCCGCCTCGATGGTCGTGCCCATCACGTGCACGAACGAGGTGTTGGCATTGGCGAACCAGGCCTCTCCGGGCGCAATGGCCCAGATGCTTCGAACCTCCACTGGCCCCGTGGGCACCCCCTCGGGCACATTGGTAAATTTTTTCCAGGTGGGCCCGCCGACGCATCCGGCGACGCCTCCAGAGCCACATATTGACGCGGTGGTCGCGCAGTCGATGCAGGCCTGACCCGTCGAGCCGCAGGTGTAGTCGTCACGGCTGACCGGAGGCAGCACACACGTCATGTTGGCCAAGACGCACCCGCCGTTGCAGAACGGGCCCGCGTCGGCGCTCCCTGCGTCGACCATCGGAGGCTGCGTGCCTGCATCGACCGACGCGTCGACCCCCGCGCCCGCGTCAGGTGGCGGAGCCCGCGTCCCCGCGTCGTCAGCCAGGCCTGCATCAGTGCCGGCGTCGCGTGAGCCCGTGACCGACCCCCCAGCGTCGGCGACGCCCGAGTCGCTCGAGCCCACCTGACCGCCATCGAGCGAATCGACGGTGGCGCACCGGCCACCCTCTTGAACGCACACCACCAGCGCCTGGTCGAAATCGAGGCACGCCGTGAGAGTCACCGCGCTGACCACCAGCAGTCGCAGCCTCATGGCAGCGCTCCGCTCAGCGAGAGCACCGCGCCCTGCGCAATGGGTGTCACCGCGATCACCGGTTCTTTGGGCCCCCCGAAGAGAAACATCGCCCCGGCGGCAACGATGGCCGTCGCGCCCACGGCGATCAACACGCCCCCGACGGTTTGCCGCGTAGCGCCCGAGGCTCGCAAGTCGGCAGCCTCGACCCCACTGAGCGGCGTACCGGGGCCGGTCAACGCCGCGTAGTCAGCGCGAGAGAGCCCGAAGAGCACGCCGCCGACGCCCGCCGCCACCACGCCCACCCCAAGGGGAATGAAGCCCAGCGTTCGCACCGAGACCCCTGGGCCACTCGCTGTACCGGTGAGCTCGGCGGGCACGGGCCGGCCCTTCGCCTCGAACAGGGCCGCGGAGAGCTGCCGGCCCAACGAGGCCACCGCGTCGAGCGTGGCCACGTCACCTTCGACCCTCGCCGAGCGCGCCGCGAGCACCTTGGCGTCGGCGGCGTTGAGGGCCTTCACGTTGACCTGGTACGTCTGCCCGAACTTGGCGATGTCACCGACCACGATCGCGTCGACCCCGAGGGCGTTGGCCAGCTCCGCGATGCACGAGCTCGCGTTCTCGTTGCACCCCAGCAGCTGCTTCTGCCGCTCGAGCCCCAGAAGCGTCGAAATCTCGCGCGCGGTCACCACCGTCAGCCCCGGCGCCCGCATGTTCGACGCCAGGTGCTCAGCGTAGAACCCCAGCGCGTCATTCGAGAGGTTGACCCCCTGCAGCCCCGACACCGCCACCCGTACCGGAGCCGCAGCGGCAGCCAAAACCGCCGCGCTCGTGAGCACTACCGCCAGACAAAGGGCTTTCATGTGGCGCGCACTCTATCGCGCGGCCCACCGTGAGCGACCTCATTCGAAGCGGCCCCCGCCCTGCGCTGCACCCGCGTGCTGGTCACCCGCGCACCAGCCCAAATTCACCCAAAGGCCGTCGCTCGAAGTAGAAGGGCCCTCTTTGGGAGCCCCCATGAAAACCTCGCTTCTGCTGTGCACCGGCCTCATCACCTTCGCGGCCGGCTGTCGTGAATCGCAGCAGAGCTGGCATGCGCGCAGCGACTCGCTCCAGGTGACCGTCGCGCCCACCGGCGTCTCGACCGTCGACACCGGGGCTGCGCCCTTCTCGGTGCGCACCCATCGCATCGGCCGCGCGAAGGCCCTGACGACCGCCGAACCCTCGAAGCTGCGCGTCGAAGACGGCGTCGCCCAGCTCACCTGGCCCAACGCCGTCGAGTCGTGGCTGCGCTCGAGCCAGTCATTCGAGCAACGTTGGCGCTTCGAG
>JANLPS010000087.1:0-4083 GCA_031367385.1 Archangium sp.
GCTCAGCTATTCAGCGCTCTGCGAAAGCGACTGATGACGCGGCGGTGACCGGGTCTCTCACGTGCCGCTGATCGCGTCACCCTCGAGCCGATCCGCATCGCGTGGGTGTCACCGACCGACCCGTCGAAACTCAGATCCACCACCCGCCGCAGGCCTCAACTTCCCGGTCAGCACGGCAACGCTGAGTGGATCTCCTTCACCGCCGCAGGTGGATCAGCTTGAGGCCGGCGCCAATGGAATCGCTTTGCCATTCGGGTCGATGATCTTGCTGAGCAACCCGCCGGTGGCCGCATTCGCCCCGAAAGGTAACGCGTACTCGAATGAGATTGAGCGGCCCCGATTGTCAGCCACCCTGATGAGATAACCTGGCGCCGGAGCGACGGCGAGCGGCGTCGCCGCACCGCTGTATGTCGCCTCGATGCGTTCACCGCTCGCCCACTCAATGCCCTTCAGTCGCCCATTCTCATTCGAGTCGTACAGCTCGAGGGCGTTGCGGTTCACGTCGACATAACGCATCGGGCTCGTCGTGAGGTCGAGTTGGTCGGCTACGTCGGCATCGGCGGGCAGCGTGCCGATGAATGAAGTCGTCGAGCCGTCACCCCGCCCCCCCACCACCCCATCGGCCCCCCACACCAGCTTTCGATGCAGCGTCGTCGTACACACCGGGCCGAGGCCCTGGGCGCGGGCGTCGGGGGCAGAGACCGGCTCAAAGCCCTCCGTACCTGACTCCATCGGCAGCTGGTTGGCGCTCGAGTACGTCAGCACCAGAGGCAGAGCGCCGATGGTCAACCCCGTGTCGACTGTCTCTTTCTTCACACCCGTCAGCGGGTAAATCGGGTTACCTCGAGCAGCATTGCAGTCGTCAGCCTTGTGCCGACGGTCAATATCGACGACCGGGACGCAGCGCTTAAGCGCGGGGGCATAACGCTGCCCTGAAGAACAGTAGTATGCGCTATAGTATTGAAACCGGGCGTTGTGGTCCACGCAACCACTAGGGCCAAATTTACAAAGCCAATTACCGCCGTAGCCATTTCCAAGATTCAATACAAAGCTCTCTACATGACCGAAGCTGGCAGCGACGCTCACAGCGCTGAGCCGCGCTTCCTGTTGGGTGTCAAAGAATTCCGTTAGCACCTCGTGCTGGTCTCCCTCCCAATAGTTGATGCGGAAGTAGGGCCCAGCTGCAGCGGGCGCCGTCGTATGACTCGACCGAGGAACGCATGAAACCCAAGACGAAGATCAGGCGAACTGCCCCGCCCTGTGCCCACCAGCCCTGTCGCTCAGGGGCGCGGGGGGGCCTCGAGGGCTCGGGTGAGCGAAACCTCAAGGCCCGACTTGGCCAAGCGCAAGATGCTCTCGAGTTCGCTCGGCTGAACCTGCAAACGCACCATCAGCGCCTGGCGAACGTGAGCCAGCACCTGCGCCAGCGCCTTGGCCTGCCATCGAGCCACCGTCGCGACGTGCACCTGATTCAGCGAGGCCACTTGGGCGACCGTAAGCCCGTTCACATAGCGCAGCCGAAGGAGATTTCGGCTGCGCACCGAGAGCGTCGGCAACGCCGCCGCCAGCGCCTGGTTGAACTCGCTGCGGTAGAGCTGCTTGAGGTAGCCGAGCTCCGGGCCGTCTGCCGTGAGGGGCAGGTCTTCGAGGGGCTCTGTGTCTCGCTGCGCATGGCCTCGGTTCAAGTTGCTCCAGGCTCTCACGGCGGCCACCTTGAGCCAGTTCTGCAGGGGCCCCCGCCCGCCATAGGTGCCAATGCGCGCATCAGGGCCGACGAACAGCCGCTCGCGCAGCACGGCCCTCAGCTCGTCTGTGTCGCTGCCCCTCGGCAAAACCAGCGGCGTAGAGAGGTAGGCCGTTTCGAAGGCCGCGAAGCCCTCGCGGCACTGGGCAACGCAGGCCGCCGCGATGTACAGATCAGCAGTGTAAAGCGAGTCGAGCTCTGAGCTCACTTCGGCGCGAACCGCGCTCGCCAGGTGAGCCCAATACGCTCGGGCGTCGAACCGAACCGTTGGCCAGTGCTCGCGCGCCAGATCGAGCACGCGCTGCAGTCGGGAGACCAGTGTCTGAGGGTCGACCCCGGTGCGCCAAGCCACCGGGAGCTGGCTTACGAAGAATTCGGCATCAGAGAGGCTCACCACGTCTGCGAGGGGGGCAGGTATGTCGTCCTGGGAGGATTCATGTACGTTCGGGGCATTCTGTGAACTCGTGTCTCGACGAAGAAAGCATGTCGGCGTTGCTCGAGCGACGACTGTCTCTGGCCGAGCTCGCTCCGATCGAGGCACACCTTGACATCTGCCCGAGCTGCCGAGCCTGGCTCGCTGAAGCCACCCGGCTCTGGTTTCCGACCGAAGACACTCAGCCCGTCGAGCCGCTCACGAGCGCGGCGCTCAGGCCGAGCGCGATCGAGCGGGGCGCGTTGCTGGGCCGATACGTGGTGCTCGAACCCTTCGGCCCGCTCAGCGTGGGCTTTCTCGCCTATGATCCCAAGCTCGATCGCAAGGTCGCCCTGAAGATGTTGAACACGGAGTTCGCTGCAGACGACGGAGAGGCGCTGCTCCTGGAGGTGCGAGCCCTGGCCCGCCTGTCTCACCCCAACGTGTTGCTGGTGCACGACGTTGGTGCCGACGTCGAACGTCGGTTCGTGGCCTTCGAGTACGTCGAAGGCCAGACGGTCGCCACCTGGCTGACCACGAAGCCGCCGTGGCGCGAGATCTTGAAGGTCTTCGTGCAGGCGGGAACCGGGCTGCTGGCCGCGCACGCGGCAGGCATCATTCATCACGACTTCAAGGCCGAGCATGTGCTGTTGGGGGGCGATGGTCGCGTCCGGGTCACAGATTTCGGGCGGGTGAGGCCTGTGTTCTCGGCCCCTGAGCTTGCTTCTGGTCAAGCGGCCGATGCTCGGTCAGATCAGTTCAGCTTTTGCGCGGCGCTCTTCGGGGCGCTCTACGGCATTGAACCCTTCGCTGCGGCCGCGGCGCATGAGCTGGCCCCGGCGCCCTCCGGCTCGATGGTCCCTCTGTGGGTGTGGAGCGTTCTCCAGCGGGGTCTCAGTCCAGTGCCCGAGGCTCGATACCCCTCGATGGAGCCACTGCTCGGCGCGCTCCAGCCTCGGCCCGCGCGCTGGCGGCGAAGGCTCCTGGCGGCAGTGGTGGCCCTGGCGGCCGTGGGAGCCTTCGCTGCGCCCGGGGTCTTGGCGCGTCACGACGTCAGTCAATGCGTCGAGGCGAATACGCCCGCGAGGCCACCCTGGGCCCCGCTGCGCCGCATCGAGGTGCGGCGAGCGTTGAGTCAGACCGGCGTCTCCTTCGTGGGTGCCACGCTCGCCCGTCTTGAGCCCCAACTCGACGCGCTCGCCGAGGGCGTGACGACGCAGCGGCGCCAGGCGTGCGAGGCGGCGCTCTTGCGCGGCGAGCTCTCAACAGAGGTACTCAGCCGAAGACTGGCGTGTTTGGGGCGCATCGAGCACCAGCTCAGCGCCCTCTCAGGGCTCTTCGAGCGCGCCGATGGCGAGCTTGTCGCGAAGGCGATCGAAGCGGCCTCCGCTGTAGGGCACCCGGAGGCGTGTGCGGAGCTCGCAGAGCCTGAAGCGGCCCGGGCGCCGCAGCTCTCGCGGCGGGTCGAGGCGACACGGGAGAAGCTTGCAGAAGCTGTGATCTTCGAGGCGGCTGGGCACCTCGAGCAGGCTTTCGAGGTGGCAAGCCGGGCGCTCGCCGAGGCCGGGCCGCTCCAAGTTCGCGGCGTCGAAGCCGAGGCCGAGCTGACGGTCGCCAAACTCGAGGCACGCCGAGGGCATGACAAGGCCGCGGTGGCTGCCGGTCGGCGCGCCTTGTGGGCGGCTCAGGTCGAAGGCGCACCGGCCCTCGCCGTTGCCGCCACCACTGCATTGGTCGAGCTTCTCGGGGTGCGCCAGCCTCGAGCCGACGAAAGCGCCGAGATGGCGCACCTCGCCGAGGCGTACCTCGAGCGTTGCAATCACGACCCAGCCTTGACTGCAGGGCTGGCCCGAGCCCGGGCGCTCGTCGCCCGACGCACCAGACGCTGGGGAGACGCTCAGACATTCGACCGACAAGCGCTCGAGCT
>JANLPS010000093.1:0-7523 GCA_031367385.1 Archangium sp.
GCCAATTGCCGCTGGCGATGAATTCACGCTCGGGCTCGGTCACCCACACCGGAGTCTGCGGAAACTGCGACGCGCCACTCGCGTGGTCCCAATGCGCGTGGGTGAGCAGAATCGCCCTGAGCCTCGAGGGGTCGTACCCGACGGCCTTCAGTTGCTCGGCCGCCGGCTGCCCCTTCGTGTACGAGGTGGTGGCCACGAACCACCACCGCATGAGCTTGATTTGCTCATCGATGTCGGGCCCGAGGCCGGTGTCGATCAGCAGGTCTTCGCCAGGGTGTCTGACCAACAACCCGTTCATCGAAAAATCACGCGCCTCGGTCAACGCCCCGCCGCGGTAGGCGAACCCGGCACTGCGGTGCGTGACGCCCGTGGGCAATCGAAAAATCGCCATCTCACTGGGCGGCGAGGCCGAGGGCAAAGACCCTGCGAAGGGCATTGGCTCAGGCAACGGGTCAGCCCAGAAGGTCGACCAGCCGACCAGCCCACCGACCGCCACGAGCGCGACGGCGGCACCGCTCCACCGAACCGTTCGACTCCGTGTCAAACGCATGGGCATCCAAGTGCTCGTAGCAGGAACTCCCGTCGACCTCGAGCAACTGCGCCGCCGCCGCTCAAAGGTGGCCGAGAATCTCGCGCTCGTCGGAGGCGGGCCGCCGGCATCGGGCGCACTTATGAACGCCCCGGTGAGCAGATGCGACCAACTCGCGCTAGGCTGTCACCTGTGCGTCACTTCATGCGCCACCCTTCGAACATCCCCATCGAGGTGCTCGAGGGTGAAGCCGATGGCGAGCGCTGCGCGATGCACAACGTGAGCTTCGGTGGGCTGGCCTTCAACGCCGAGAACCCGCTCGAGCTTGGCAGCGTCGTGGCGGTGCGCATCACCTTCGTTCGCCCGGTCTTCTCGACCACTGCGCGAGTCGCCTGGTGCGCCAAGGTGGGCACACACTACGAAATTGGCGTCGAATTTCTCGAGGCCACCGACGTGTTTCGCGCCCGCATGGTCGAGCAGGTCTGCCACATCGAGCACCACCGGCAGCACGTGCTCAAGACCGAGGGCCGTGAGCTCTCGAGCGAGCAGGCCGCGATGGAGTGGATCGCCGCTCACGCCGCCACCTTCCCCCAACCGCTTTAGGGCCCCGTCGCGAACTGAAACGTCTCACCCGGCACCGTGAGCGCCCACCCAGCGCCATGAGGCCCACGTGAAGGCTTGAGCGGCTGCAACCGGTTCACCTTGGGCATGCTCGCATCGGCTCGGTCGATGAAACGCTCCAACGCCGCTTCGTCGAGCACCTGCCGCAGAGGCATCAGGGCCTCGGTCGGGGCTTGGAGAAAGTCCTCCCAGTGTGCGGCGAGCGTGTAGCGCACCCGGTGATGCTCGAGCAGCGCTTCGGGGTACAGGTCGCTCTGCTCGAACCCCGGCACGCACGCGATGCTCACGTCGACGTCGCGCTCAGCGAGCAATTTTCGCGGCACCATGCCGTGCGGAGGGCTGCCCGAGGCATCGGCGTAGTGAATTCGAAACGCCACCCGGCCCTGCGCGTCGAGCAGGTCGATGAGGTACGCCCAGGTGTTGCCGAGGCGGTAGTCAGAGGCGTGGCTGGGCGGCACGTCGCGGGGCTCTTTGATGAAGCCTCCGTAGGCGGCGACGTCGAGCCCGGCCAGCTTCAGGTGCGGCGCGTGCGAGTGGTGCAGCGCGGTGATGCGCACATTCGGCACCGGGCACTTCACCGCGGCCTCGTCGGCGTTGTCGTAATCAATCGGCGCGACGCACCCGAAGTGCGCTGCCAGCGCCGCGAGCTGGTTGGTCGTCGAACGGTCGGCCACCAGCGCAGGTGTGCCTTCGATGAGCCCAGGCCCGAACAACGCGGGCACGTCACCGGTGTGGTCGATGTGCCCGTGACCGATGAGAATCACGCTGGTTTTTTGAATCGGCGTATTCGCCAGGCCCGCTCGCACCAGCTCGACATTCGGCGTCACCTGCAGCGCGGTGATCGTCGATGACGCGAGCAACTCACCGAGCCCATGGTTGCTGAAATAGGGCGCGGTCACCACGTAGGTTGACCCCCACTGTATGCCCCACCCCCCGGCGCCGTAATAGTGCAGCACCGCCACGCCAGGCCCCACGTCGAAGTCTGCCGCCACCGCTGGCACCGCATGAATCGGCACCGCCTGGCCTCGCACCACCAGCGCGGGGATCACCGGTTCTGCCCGGGGCGTCGTCGCACAGGCCATCAGCACCCCCACTGCGGCCACCCACCTCGTGCTTATGGTCACAACCGCCTTCGTAGCCGACCGGGCTGGAGCCGATCGGAAAAAACCTCCGGCATCGCTGGGTTACGAGGCCAGGGTTCGTTACAACGATGCCCGTGAACGCAACACTGGGCTACGGCCTCATTCTCTTTGGCTTGGCCTGCGCCGCTTTCGCGGCGGTCGTCGGGCTGGTCACTGGCTATCAACGACGTGAGAGCGCCCTGCCCTGGGTACAGCGGGCCATCTACGGCTTCTCAGGCTCGATGCTGCTCGCGAACCTGGTGATGGTGAAGTCGCTGCTCGAGCACGATTTTTCGGTCAAGTACGTGGCGCAGGTCGGCAGCCGGGCGACGCCCACCATTTACACAATCGTCTCGCTCTGGAGCGCCCTCGAGGGCTCGATTCTCTTTTGGGGCGCGATCATGGGCGCGTACCTGTTCGCCTTCACCTTCATCTACCGCCGTGAGCACGGTCGGTACATGCAGTTTTCATTGGGCGTGATGGCCTTGGTGGCGACCTTCTTCGCATTTCTGATCGCCGCGCCGGCGCAACCCTGGTTCACCCCGGGGTACTTTTTCTCGAGCCCTCCGCAGATACCGCTCGATGGCCCGGGCCCGAACGCGCTGCTGCAGAACCACGTGCTGATGATCATTCACCCGCCGATGCTGTACCTCGGGTACGTCGGCATGACCGTGCCCTTCGGCATCGCCGCCGGAGCGCTGCTGCGCGGAGAGCTCGGCGACGCCTGGCTCGTGCCCTTGCGCAAGTGGACGTTGGTGCCCTGGCTGTTCTTGACCATCGGCATCATCTTGGGCTCGTGGTGGGCGTATGCGGTGCTCGGCTGGGGCGGCTACTGGGCGTGGGACCCGGTGGAGAACGCCTCGTTCATGCCCTGGCTCATCGCCACCGCGTTCATGCACTCGACGATGGTGCTCGAGCGTAAAAAATCGCTGAAGCTGTGGACGATTGCGCTCGCCCTGGGCTCGTTCGTGCTGACCATTGTCGGTACCTTCATGACCCGCTCGGGCGTGTTCAACTCGGTGCATTCGTTCACCCAGTCAGACATCGGGCCGACCTTCTTGAAGTTCATCGCGGCCCTGCTGCTGTTCTGCGTGGTGCTGCTGACCGTGCGCGGGCACTTGCTGGTCGCCGAGACGCCGCTCGAGTCGGTGGTCTCGCGCGAGGGCTCGATTCTGGTGAACAACCTGGTCTTCGTGGCGCTCACCTTCACCGTTCTCTTGGGCACCCTCTTCCCCCTCGTGACCGAGGCGCTGCAGAACAAGAAGATCAGTGTCGGAGAGCCCTACTTCAACGCGATGGCGCTCCCATTGGCGATGGTGATGGTCTTCTTGATGGGCGTGGGCCCGATGCTGCCGTGGGGTAAGGCCGACCCGAAGGTGCTCCAGCAGCAATTTCTGATCCCCTCCGCGGTGGGCCTTGTGACCGCGCTGGTGTGCTTCGCGCTCGGGTACCGCGGGTTTCTGCCGCTGACCACCTTCGGCCTCTGCGCGTTCGTGACGGTGGTGACGCTGCGTGAGCTGCTGTTGCCCGCGCGGCAGCGCATGACCGAGACCAAAGAGGGCTTCGGCACGGCATTCTTCATCAGCGCCTCTCGCGCGCGTCGTCGCTTCGGCGGCTACGTGGTGCACCTGGGCATCGTGGCGATCGTCGTCGCGGTGGCCGCGTCGAGCTCGTACAAACAGCACACCTCGGCGACCTTGAAGCAGGGCGAGGTGCTCGCGGTCGGAGATTGGAAGATTCGGTACGACGGCGCGACCAGCGGCAAGCTGCCGCACAAAGAGTACGTCTCGGCGAACGTGACCTTGATTTCGCCCACCGGCGAAGAGCTCGTACGGCACAACCTCGATGCGCCGCGCATGAACTACTACGAGATGAGCAACGACCCGATCGGCTCGCCTTCGGTGCACGAGATGGTCTTCAAAGACGTCTACGTCTCGCTGCTGCACGTCGACTCGAAGCTCGGCACCGCCTCGTTCAACGCCTGGGTCTTCCCCCTCGTCGGGTGGATTTGGTACGCGATACCCTTCTTCGTGATCGGCTCGCTCATCGCGCTGTGGCCGCAGCGAAAAGCGAAAGTGCTGACCGTGCCGGCCCCTGCGGCGGTGGTGCAGTCGTGAAGCGCGTCGCCGCGGTCGTGGCTGCGCTCGCAGTGGCGGGGTTGGTCGTCTACGTGATGGCCAAGGGCTTCGGCACCGACCCGCACGAGGTGCCGTTCTTGATGGCCGGGCAGAAGGCGCCCGAGTTCTCGATCACCCGCCTCGACACCAATGAGACGGTGACGCTCTCGCAGTTCAAGGGCAAACCGGTGGTGCTCAACTTCTGGGCGACCTGGTGCGGCCCCTGCGCGATGGAGCACCCCAACCTCGAATGGGCCGCCCGCACCTACGCCGACAAGGTCGTCTTCTTGGGCATCGTCTTCGAAGACACCGAAGCCAATACCCGCCGCTTTCTCGCCGAAAAAGGGTGGACGTTCACCCAGCTGTTCGACCCGAAGTCGACCATCGCCGTCGATTACGCGGTCTCTGGAGTGCCCGAGACGTACTTCATCAACCGTGAAGGCGTCATCGTCGGCAAGTACGCCGCTCCGATCAGCCGCGACATTTTGGCCCAGCGCATCGGAGAGATTCTGTAATGATTTCGCTCATTCTTCTCGCCCTGAGCCTTCAGTACGCGCCCACCCGAGACATCGGCCCGCAGCTCGACGCCGAGCGGGAGGCCCGGGTGATGGTGCTGGGCAAACAGCTGCGCTGCGCGGTGTGCCAGGGCGTGGCGATCTCAGACTCTCCGGCATCGATGGCGCAGGCCCAGCTCGCCAAAGTGCGTGAGCTCGTCGCCGAGGACAAGACCGACGCTGAGATTCTCGCGTACTTCGTTCAACGCTACGGAGAATGGGTGCTGCTCGAGCCCACCAAAACCGGCTTGAACGTCGTGCTCTGGGCAGGCCCACTGGCGCTGCTCGGCATCGGCCTGGTGGTCATCTTGATGCAGCGAAAGAAGCCAGACGCACCCAGTGCGAAGCCGCCTGCGCCGACCGAAGACCCCCTGCTCGCGCAAGTGCGCGCTGACCTCGAGAAGTAGAACATGGCTCCTCAAACCAATTGGCTGCCCGGGCAGCTGGTGTTGGCCGCGGCGCTGGTGATGGCCGCGATCTACGTGCTCGTGACCATGCGCAAGAAGGGCGCCGAATCGAGCACCGGGGCCCACGACGACTTGACCGCGAAGTACCAGAGCCTCGTCGCCGAGCTGCGTGAGCACATCGCCAATCGCCACTTGCTCCCCGCTGATGCCTGGGAGGCCGAGAAGGCTCGCCTCGAGCAAGCTGCCGTCGCGGTGCTCAAGACCCGGGAGACCACCGAACGGCATGAGGCGCTCAAGGCCGAAGCCCGGGCTGAGAAACGCCAGGCGGTGGTCGGTGGTGGCTCGACGTTGAAGGGCGTGCTGATTGGCGCCGGCGGCGTGGGGTTCTTCGTGCTGCTCGGCTTCTTGGTGACTGACGCGACCAAGCCACGAACCGACGGCATGACCGCGACCGGCATGGTGCCTCCGAACATGGGCGCTCCGGCGGCCAATGGAGCCCCCGCGCAGCCGCAAGAAGACCCCAAGCTCAAGGCGTTCTTCGATGCAGTGCAGAAGCAGCCTGACGATGTCGATGCATTGGCTGACCTGAGCTAGTACCTGCTGCGCCGGCAGCGCTTTGAAGAAGCCAAACACTTCGTGCTGCGTGCAACTGGCATCGACAAGTTTCATGTGCGGGCCCGGGTGGCGCGTACGGTGCTGTCGGCGGTCGAAGGGGCGATCGCTCCGGCGCAAGACGAGCTCGAGCGGCTCGGTACGCACTACGGAGAAGCCTACGACGCGCACCTCTTCGCCGGCCTCATCGCGATGGACCAGAATGATCAACGCCGCGCGCTGCAAGCCTTCGATCGCTACTTCGCCGTGGCCCCGGCTGGAGACACTCCGCCGATGATGAAGATGGCGGTCGAACAGATGCGCCAGCAGATGCAAGAGCCACAGAAGTAGGCCCTCGCTCAGGGTTCTCATCTCTTAAGAAAAACCGACAGTTGCATCGAGTTGCTTCTCGCAGGGGCTCTGTGGGTAAGTGTCGGCTCGTTCGTGTGCCCCAGGAGCTCTCGTGAAAGTAAATCGATCTGAATCTATCGCGGTGCAGCCGACTCGGACAGACGCACCCGAGTCGATCACCCGACCCGACGTGCCGGCCGACCAGCGCGTCGACGTCAAAAAGAAAGACACGTTGTGGGCGCTGGCTGCAAAAGACCTCGGGCCGAACGCGAACAACACTGAGATTCAAGCGCAGGTTGACGCCTACAAGAAAGAGAACCCGAAGCTCGCGACTGATGTGCGACGACAAGGTGGGCTGCTGCTCCCCGGAGACCAGCTCAAGAAGCCGCCGTTGCCCGCCGGGTGGGCCGGTGGCTCTCGCGGCGTGAAGGGCCAACCACCGCTCACACCGCAGGCGAAGGCCGAAGCAGAAAAACAGCTCGAGACCTCGAAGGCCGCCACCGCGGCAGCGCAAGAGAACGCCAAGAAGTCGCTCCAGGGCCAGCTCGACAAAGCCGAAGGCATCGCCCGCACGACCGTCGGTCTGAGCCCTGAGATGCGCACCGCCGTGAAGGGCCTGGTCGATGACGCGAAGAAACTCGGCGTCGGCAAGAAAGACCAACTCGACTTTCTGCAATCGAAGCTCGACGAGACGCCCAACCAGGCCTTTCGCAAGAGCGAAATCAACGACATGAACGCGACGGCCGCCAAGGGCGGCAAGGTCAAGCAGCTCGGTCAGTGGCTGATCAACGACGCGTCGAAGGGCATCGACAAACTGAGCACTGAACAGAAAGACCTGCACACCAACAAAGCCGGCGTGATGAAAGAGGTCGCGGCGGCCGGCGGTGCGTTCATGGGCAACGCCGTGCTCGGGTTGCAGTGGGCCGCAGGTCAGGCCGTCAAAGGCGTCGGCGCCGTCATCGACAAGCCCTCCATCGTGCAAGAAGTACTCAAGAAAGAAATCACCCTCGATGACGTGAAAGCGGCGGGCAAGGGCATCGCAGCGATCCCCGGAGCGATGGTCGATTCGACCTCGCAGGCGATGGAAGATCACGGCGTCGCCGCGGCAGTGACTCAGCTCGGGCTGAACGTCGCCACCCTGGGCATGGTAGCGACCAAAGCGCGTGCCCTCAGTGGCGCTGGCCGTACGGCCGAAGCCGCCGCGGCGACCACCGCCAAGGCCGCGAAGCCGA
>JANLPS010000172.1:0-2617 GCA_031367385.1 Archangium sp.
GTCGAATTGTAGGTCGTGGTGGTGAGGGCCCCGGCCACAGAGTTCTGGCTCGCCATCGACACCGTGCCCGCGCCGATCGCTTGGCCGGTGAGGGTGATGGTGATCGACGACGTGGTCGACCCGCCGCTGGTCAGGCTCTGCGCGGTGACTTGCGCCGCGACCGTGGTGGCGGTGATGGCGCCCGAGAAGGTCGTGCCCATGGCCGCGCTCCCCCCGCCACCGCCGCTGCCTCCCCCTGAGCCGGCATCGGCCGCCGGGCTCGTTGAGCCGCAGCCGAAGAACGCGAGAGAAAGAACGACGAGAACCGAAGCGAGTTGGGTGGCTTTCACGGGCCCATAGCTGCAACCGAGCCCCGCCAGCGGCAACAAAATCGCCGCTAGAACGTCACGGTCAGCTGCGTCGCGGCTGCCGAGCTTGCGACGGGCACCATGCTCGCCGTGTAGGTGCCGTGCATGCCGACGTACCTGAGGCCCACCGCATCGAGTGTGCCAGGGTTGCTGAACGTCAACGTGACGCTGCCAATGGTCGAGCTGCTCGAGAACCCTTGATTCCACTGGTTCATCTCGTTGATCAGCACGTACGAGCTGGTCGACTCGACGGGCGCGGCGGCGGTGAAGGTGCCTGCGCTTGGCGGCCCGGCGATGACAACGTTGACCGAGGAGCCCGCCAGGTGGTCGCTCGGCGTCTTGTTGATGACCAGGCCGGTCTTGTTGTCGCCGACCTTGCTCATGAAGGGGTCGCAGGTGAACGTCTGCGCGACGCCGCCGGTGAAGGCCATGCTGCAGGTGCCCTCCCCGCTCCCGCCGCCGCCGCCGCCCCCGCCGCCGGCGCCGCCCCCGCTGCCACCCCCCGAACCCCCGCCGGTGCCGCCGGTGCCGCCGCCGCTGCCTGAGCCCGCGGCGCCGATGCTGTCGGTAAACGTCACGACGGCGTTGACGGTGCCCGAGGCGCCGGTCTTGGTGTCGGCCGGGAGCGTCGCGGTGAGCGTGCCTTTGGCATGCGCGTAGTTGGTGTTGCTGCCCGACGCGACCTTGTCACCGACCGACGAGAGCTGCAGGTCGAACGAGCCCTTGTCGGGGAAGTTGGCGGGGTCGGTGTGGCCCTTGCTCTGGTTCCACACGCTGGTGCCGGTGCCGAGGTAGACGACCTGCGAGAACTGCGCGTCGGCGTCTTTGTACTCTTGCGGCAGCAAGTTCGCCGGCAGGTCGATGCCAACGCTGAAGGGCGGGTTTACGACGCTGCTGACGATGGTGACGGCGGTCTTCGACCCATCGCTGACCAGAATCACGGTGCAGTTGCTGGTGAAGTTGGCTGCGCCGGTGACGGTCACCTTACAGCTCGTGGAGCCGGGCACCGAGCCGCAGCCGAGGGTGGCACTGACAACGAAAACGGTGAGCAGCAGTCGAGGCAAACGCATGGCCGTGCAGTGTGCCATCGCTCGCGTGCCCTGCCAGCTTTTCGAAACGACGGGGCACGTTGCCTCGTGAGCTGACGCCGCGCTCACCTTCGGGCGTATTCAGTCGGCGATGGGGGCACGCCGCAGCTGCCATCGTCACAGCGCGGTGACGCCGCAACGGCCGTGAGGCGAGCGGCGAGCTGCGCGTCGTTCTCGGTCGACCAGATCGCCGACAGCAGGTGGCGTTTGCTCGAGATGAGCTCGAACATCGACCGTGCGTGCGGGCGCAACCGAGGTGACGCAAAGCGGGCAGCCCACGTCGAGTACTTCTCGAGCGCCCACAGGCACATGATGAAGGCATCAGACCCGCGGTACACGCCTCCGTCGGAGTCAATCACCACCAGCTCAGCGTCAGCCCCCTCACCCGCATTGACCGCGGCCCCGAAAGCATCGATGGCTTGCCTCGACCCACGCGGCAGACACCACACCTTGACCGACTGATCTTGCTGGCCGAGCCACTTCACGCACTGGCAGCAGAAGGCGCACGACGAATCGAAGAGCACGCAGAGGGCGTTCATCGCGACACTTCGGGGCTTGGGCGCAAGAACTCGGTGGGGCGCAGGGGCGGCTGGTCGCGGTGGCGCAGGTTTTCACCCCGCGCACGAATGCGGTTGAACACGTACAGGTTCATGAAGTGCATCGCGCCCAGAATCAGAAACACCGAGCCCAGATCGCTGGCGATGTTTTCGATCATCTGCTGCGAGTTGACCACCTCATGGGTCGCCTTCACGCCCCGAATGACCCAGCCGAAGTTCACCAGATAGAAGCCGACCACCAGCAGGTGATTCACCGATTCGGCCAGGCCTTCGCGGCCCTTGAAGGTGTCGACCAGAAAGATCGCGCCGTTCTTGTACAGGGTTCTGCCCACCGCCCACGTCACCGACAGGCTGAGCACGAGGTAGATGAGATACTGCGCCACGATGTAGGGGTTGTTGTCCATACCGGGTGATACCGAATGCGTTCGTATCGGTTGCGCGGCCCTCAAAAAGACGAGCAAAAACAGCAGGCTGCGTTGCACACGATGCTCGCATCAAATGTTCGTTCGCGTTCGAGCCCGCGCGCGTTGAGGCTCAGTGCAACAGCGGTCGAACCGCTTCGTACCAAACCGAGGCCAGCACGACGTTGCCGGAATCTCCGGGGTGAAAGTTGTCGAGCAGCAGG
>JANLPS010000185.1:0-20920 GCA_031367385.1 Archangium sp.
CAGTGCGACCCGAGCGCGGCGACGTCGACCTGCCCAGCCGGCAGCGAGTGCCAGGCCTCGTCGGGGTCGAATTACTGTTTGCCTCCCAAGGCGACGGGGGGTGGCACCGGAGGCGGCGGAGGCACCGTCGGCGGCGGTCAAGGTGGCGGCGGGTTTACGGGCATCAAAGACGCGGGTACTGGCGGTGGTACGGTGACGAACCCGACCCTGTGTGGTTGCACCTCGTTCACGCAGGTGCCGCTGCTGGGTGGGTTGTTCTTGCTGGCGTTCTTGCGACGTCGCGCCTACCGGCGCACTTGAACGACCAGCGACCGCCCGAACACCTCGCGAAACAGCTGCTCTTCGTGCGCCACGTCCCACAGCTCGAGGTCGACGGTGGTCTTGGCCTTGATGATGAGCACCGCCGTTCGCCCCCGCACCGACGCTTTGACCCACTTCACCGGCTGGTGGTGGCTGCGGTCGAGAGAGTCGGCCACGCGCAGCAGGGTCGCGCACTTTCGAACCACCCGAATCTCGGTGAGCGTCAAGCCGGCCATCGCCTCATGCGTCGCCTCGGGGCTGCTGCGCCGGTGAAACCGGGCGATGGCCGCGACGATCGACCGCTCCCGCTCTGAAAACCCAGGCAGATCAACGTTCTGAATCAGGTAGTGCGTGTGCTTGTGGTGCCGCTGGTAGTTCACCGCGTGCCCGATGTCGTGCAGCAGCGCAGCCGCCTCGAGTGCTGGGCGGGCCGCCGCCGGCAACTGGTGCATGGTCGCCAGGCCATCGAACAGCGACAGCGCGAGCGACGAGACCTGCCGTGAGTGGGCCTCGCTGAACCCGAACCGCCGGCCAATCGACACCACCGCCTCGGTCAACGAGTGATCGTGCCCGTCGACGCCCCTGCGCCGAACCAGCTCGAACAAGATGCCCTCTCGAAGCCCGCGATCGACCGCGGTGATCGTCTGCACCTTCAAATGCTTGAGCACCGCCTCGAGAATCACCGCTCCAGCGACCACGATGTCGGCGCGTCGGGGGTCGAAGCGCTTGCGTCGCTGCTCAGAGGTCATCGCCGCGAGCTCGTTGACGGCTCGAGAGATCTCTTCAGTGGTCGCGTGCCCCATGCCCTCAGATCGCGCATACGCGACGATCGCCTGAATGGTGCCGCTGCTGCCGACCGCGGCCTTGGGCAAGCCGCTCAGCCCGCTCGCCATCGCCTCGCTCATCGCGTCGCGGGCGAAGTCGCGCAGCATCGCCAAGCGCTTCTTCGAGACCGATTCTTTGACGTCGAACAGCTCGCTGAGCCGCACCGCGCCGATGTCGACGCTCCAGAGGTCTTTTGGGGTCTCGCCGAGCGCGACGATGATCTCAGTGCTGCCGCCGCCGATGTCGATGCAGAGCGCCCGTTGCGTCGGGGGCTTGCCGTGCAGCACGCCCATGCAGATCAGCCGGGCTTCTTCGCGCCCCGAGACCACATCGAGCGCCAACCCCGCCTCGCGGCGCACCCGTTTGACCACATCGTCACGGTTTTTCGCCTCTCGTAACGCACTCGTTGCAACGGCCCGAACGCGGGCGCCGTAGCGTTTGCAGAGCGCAGCGTACCGGCGCAGCGTCGCCACGAGCCGATCGACCACCACCTTCTGCAAGATGCCGGTGGTGAACAGCCCTTCGCCGGGCCGAACCGGGTCGCGCTCGGTATGCAGCGTCTCGAGCGAGCCATCAGGAAAAACGCGGGCCAGCTCGAGCCGCACCGCATTGGTGCCGACATCGATGGCGGCCAAAATGTCATCTATTTTCTCAGGTCGACTGCGACGCGGCATGATGAGGTAGCGGGCGACGTTAGCCGCTGTAGGGCTGCCTCAGCAGTGCTTTCGTTCAACGGAGTTCACGTGGTCGAGCAAACCAGCGACAAACACCTCTTCATCAACCGCGAGCTGTCGTGGCTGGCGTTCAACGAGCGGGTGCTCGCTGAAGCGAGAAATGCCAGCATCCCCATTCACGAGCGCATCAAGTTTCTCGCGATTTCGATGAGCAACCTCGATGAGTTCTTCATGGTGCGCGTGGCCGGTCTTCGTCAACAAGCCCTGGGCGGAGTGGCCGAGCTGCCCGCAGACGGCATGTTGCCTTCGGAGCAGCTGACCGCGATCGCCGACCGCACCCATCTGATGTCGACCGAGGCGTACCGGGTCTGGGGGCGCGAGCTGATGCCCCTGCTCGCCGCGAACGGGCTGCACCTGCTCGACCGCACCCAGCTGACCGCCGAGCAAAAAGCGGCCGCGAAGACTTTCTTTCAATCATCGGTCTTCCCCGCGCTCACGCCGCTGGCAGTCGACCCGGGTCACCCTTTCCCCCACCTGAGAAACAAGTCGATCAACCTGGCGATCGTGGTTCGTCGCAACGAGAAGCGCCGCAAGAAAGAAATGGTCGAGAGCGCCCTGGCCGTGGTTCAGGTGCCGGCGGTGCTGCCGCGCCTGGTGGCGGTACCCTCAGCGACAGGCACGGCGTTTTTGCTGCTCGACGATCTCATCGCCAACCACGTCGGAGACCTCTTCCCCGGGTTTTTGGTCGAACAGGTTGCCACCTTTCGTGTGACCCGAAACTGGGACCTCGACGTCGACGAAGAAGAGTCACAAGACCTCCTGGCGTCGATTCAGCAAGAGCTCCGACGCCGAGACCGTGGCGCGGCAGTGCGGCTCGAGATGGAGGCCTCCGCGTCTCCGGCGCTCGAAGCGCAGCTGACCGGCGCGCTCAAGCTCACACCGCCCGACGTGTATCGCGTGCAGGGCCCACTCAACCTGCCAGACCTGACCTCGATCGCCGATGCTGACCAGCGCCCTGAGAACCGGGTGGAGGCCTTCGTGCCCGCCACGCCGCTGGTGCTCAAAGACGCCGATTCGATGCTGGCGTCGATCGCCAGCCGCGACATTCTGTTGCACCACCCGTACGAGTCGTTCGACCCGGTGATTCGCTTCTTGGAAGAAGCCGCCGACGACCCGAATGTCTTGGCGATCAAGCAGACGCTGTATCGAACCACCGGCGATAGCCCGATTGGCCGCTCGCTGATGCGCGCGTCAGAGAACGGCAAGCAGGTCACGGTGCTGGTCGAGCTCAAGGCCCGCCTCGACGAGGCCAACAACATCGCCTGGGCGCGCCGCATGGAGGACAACGGCGTTCACGTGGTCTACGGCATTCTCGGCCTCAAGACGCACTGCAAGGTGACGCTGGTCGTGCGCCGCGAGGGCAACGGCATTCGCCGCTACGTGCATCTCGGCACGGGCAACTACAACACCCTCACCGCCCGGCAGTACACCGACCTCTCGTACTTCACCGCGCGCCCTGAGATCGCCGACGACGTCACCGCGCTCTTCAACATGCTGACCGGCTACTCGACCCAACCCAACTGGAAGCGGCTGGCGGTGGCTCCGACCACGTTGCAGACCAGGGTGCTCGAGCTCATCGAGCGCGAATCAGCCAAGGCCAAGAAGGGCGAGCCTTCGCGCATCATTGCGAAGCTCAACGCGTTGGTCGATGCGCCGACCATACGGGCGCTGTACGCGGCGAGCCAGGCAGGCGTCGAGGTCGACCTGTTGGTGCGCGGCATCTGCTGCCTGCGCCCCGGCGTAGCGGGCGTCTCGGAGCGCATTCGCGTCTTCAGCGTGGTCGATCGGTTTCTCGAGCACTCACGGGTCTTCGCCTTCGGCACCGGCCCGCAGACCGAGGTCTACATCTCGTCAGCCGACTGGATGCCTCGCAACTTTCACCGACGCATCGAGGTGTTGGCGCCGATTGAAGACCCGGGCCTTCGTCAGCGCCTGCTCGATGAGCCGCTGGGCATCGGGCTCAAAGACAACGTGAAGGCACGACAGCTGATGGCCGATGGCTCGTACGTGATGGTCACCGCGGCCCCCGACGCCGCGGCCATTCGCAGCCAGACCACTCTGCTCGAGCTGGCCAAGAAGACGATCACGCCCCCCGCGGAGCCAGTGATTCGCCACGTCGCGTCACCCCTCGAGAAGGCGCCTCCGGGCCCCAGCAGCGCAGCGTAATGAACTGATTTTCGCCCTTTTTGCCCCCACAGAATGCCGCTGTGGTTGCGCGTCGTACCTGTGGGTGCCCCCGCGCAAATGACGGGTGCACGTGGTGGTGGTACAGCGTAAGGCTTACAGTTCACGGGTTCTTGCAGAACGAAGGAGTCGCTCCATGGCGGGTATGAAGATGACCGAAATTCTGGTGATTCTGGCGATCGTCATGTTGCTGTTCGGAGCGACCCGCTTGCCGGCGTTGGGCAGCTCCCTGGGCTCCGCCATTCGCAACTTCAAGCGCGGGTTCGCGGGCGATGACGAAGAGAAGGCCGAGGCCGACAAGAAGCTGGCCGGCACCGGCGGCGTGGTCTCGAGCGATCAGCAAAAGGCCCGCGACAACGACAAGGCCTAAAGCACCTTCTGGTCATACATGGCCTCGAGCAGAGGCCAGTATTTCTGGGTGCAGAACTTTCGCTTCACCTTGAGGGTCGGAGTCATCTCGCCACCCTCCTGTGAGAAGTCGTGATCGAGCAGCGTGAACTTCTTGAGTGAGTTGTACGGCGGCTGGTCTTTGTTCACGGCGTCGATGACCTGCTGCACCGCTTCACGCACCGCCTCGTGCTTCACGATCTCAGGGTACGTCGCCGCGCTGACGCCCTTCTCTGCCAGCAGCTTCTTGGCGCCCTCTTCGTTCACGCACACCAGCACCGTGAGGTACGGCCGCTTGTCGCCGTAGACCATCGACTGCGAGATGAGCGGGTAGGTCTTGAGCGTGTTCTCGAGGTTCTGAGGCGCGACGTTCTTGCCGCCGGCGGTGACGATGATGTCTTTCTTGCGGTCGGTGATGCGCAAGTACCCGTCGGCGTCGATCTCTCCGATATCGCCCGAGTGAAACCAGCCGTCTTTTTCGAGCACCTCGTCGGTGGCGGCCTGGTTTTGGTAGTAGCCCTTCATGATGTGCGGGCCCCGCATCATGATCTCTCCGTCACTGGCGATTTTGCACTCGGAGCCGGTGAGCGGTTTGCCGACCGTGCCGAGCTTGAACGCTGACGGCGTCGAGATGCTCGAGGCGGCGCTGGTCTCGGTGAGCCCATAGCCTTCGCAGACGTTGAAGCCGAGCAGGTCGAAGAAGTACGCGATCTTCTTCGACAACGGAGCGCCACCCGAGGCGAACAACCGCATCTTGCCTCCGAGCTTCTGGTCGAGGCCGGCCCTGACTTTGCTGAAGACGAGGCGCTTGGCGAGCTTCCACCCCAGGGTGTCGTAGGTGCGGCCGGCGTCGCGCGCTTCGCAGTATTCGTCGAAGAGCGAGAACGCCCAGCGGCCCAGCGCACCTTTGATGCCCGAGGCGGTGGTGACGTTCGCGTGCGCTCCGGCGAAGACTTTTTCGAACACGCGCGGCACGGCGGGCAGCAACGTCGGGCTGGTCTCGGCCAGGTTCGAGACGACCTTGTCGACCGACTCGGCGATGACCAGCGTGCACCCGATTGACAGCCACCCGGCCTTGACCAGCTGCGCGAAGGAGTGCGCCAGCGGCAAGAACAGCATGATCACTTCGCCCGGCTGCATCACCTGGGTCGAGCGCAGCACCAGCGCCTCGAAGGCCCAGTTGCCGTGGGTGAGCATCACGCCTTTGGGGTCACCGGTCGTGCCCGAGGTGTACAAAAAGTGTGAGAGATCATCGCTCTGAATGGCCTTGGCGCGATCATCGAATGCGGCCTCGGCGCCGCCCATCGTCTTGGTGGCGAGCGCAACGAGCGCTTCGAGGCCAAGCTCACGTTCACCTGACGCAGCACCCTCGAAGAGCACCACCTGCCGAAGCCCACCGAGCTGGTCGAGCTTCGAGCGGAGCCGGCTCAGGCGGCCCTCCTGCTTGGCCTCGGGCACGTCGTTGTCGACGAAGACGAGCACCGAGCCGGAGTTCTGGATCACGTATCGGGCCTCTTCGGCGGTGTTCGACGAATACACCGGCACGACGATCGCCCGGGCCGCCATGATCGCGAGATCGGCGATGACCCACTGAATGCTGGTGCTGCCGTAAATGGCGACACGGTCGCCGGGTTTCACGCCCCACGCGACCAGGCCGTTGCTGACCTTACGAACTTGCTCCGTGAGCGCGGCCCACGAGAGGTCTTGCCAGCCTGAAGCAGTCTTGTAGCGGGCGGCAGCGGCCTTTTGGGTCGCGGTACACGACAGCAGCATCTCAATCAGATTTGGCGTGGTCATGGTGGGGGCACACTGCCTCGACACCCGCCAAAAGCAACCGCTGCGTTACGCGACCATGTCGCTCGGCACGCCTTCGGTCTCTTCATTCTGGTTGTACGCGCCCAGGTACCGAGCCAAGAAATTCTTGGTCTTCAGCTCGACCTGACGAACCCGCTCACGCGAGACGCCCCAGCGCTGGCCCAGTTCTTCGAGGGTGCGGGGTTTGTCTTGGGTCAGGCGCTCTTGAAGAATGTCCCACCCGAGGTCGCCGAGGCGGCGCTTCACGCGGTGCAACGCTTGCGAGACTTCTTCGTCTTGCTCGACCTTCAAGAACGAGACGTCAGGGGTGACGCCGCCGTCTTCGATGCGGTCGAGGTAGGTCGCGTCAGAATCATCGTCCAACGGGGCGTCGAGCGAGAAGTCGCTCATCGAGATGCGCTCGTGCTCTCCACCGCGAACGTGGCTGCGATTGTCCTTCAAGTAGCGGGTGATGTACGCGCGAATCCACCAAACGGCGTAGGTGGCGAAGCGCACGTTCTTTTTCGAATCGAAGTGCTCAATCGCCTTCATCAAGCCGACGTTGCCTTCTTGAATGAGGTCATCGAGGCGGGCGCCTCGGCTGGCGAACTTCTTGGCCACCGCCACGACGAAGGGGAGGTTCGAGCGTGCCAGGTGGGTGCGGGCCGCCTCGTCGCCTTTGCGGGCGCGTTTGGAGAGCTCGTACTCTTCTTCGCGCGTGAGCTGTTTGTGACCGCCCATGCTGCGCATGTAGTGAGAAAGACCTTCTGAATCTCGGGTACGCATGGCTTGTATCTCCTCACCGAACTCGCTTCGTTCTGGCGTGAACAAAAGATGCGCGTGATTCGATTCAGTTTCGGCGCTCAACATGAATTTCTCTCGGTCGATTGTGCGCCTGACCGGAAAGCGGCTCTCGCACGTGAGGGAGCCAGCTGCCAAAGTCGAATACTCCAGCAAAAGCAGTTACTTCGAGCCCTTGGGGAACATTTTGCCCGGGTTTAGGAGCGCTTGTGGGTCGAAGAAGGCCTTCAACTTCTCTTGGAGCGCGATCAACTCCGGGCTCTGTTCGAGCGAGACGAACCTCGCCTTGGCGACCCCGATTCCATGCTCGCCGGAAATGGTGCCGCCCAACTCGACCGTGATGCGCATGATGTCGGCCAGAGCCAGCTCGACGGTGGGGCGTTCATGCGGGCCCGCGTACAAGACGTTGGTGTGCAGGTTGCCATCGCCGGCGTGCCCATAGGTCGCGACGGTGAGCCCGTGTTTCACGCCGATGGCCTTGAATCGCCGTATCGCCTCGGGAATCTGGCTGCGCGGCACCACGATGTCTTCGGAGAACTTGAACTTCTTCACCGCGCGCAGCGACGGCGAGACCAAACGCCTGACCGCCCAGAGCTTCTCGCGCTGGGAGTCGTCTTGAGCGATCAGGGCGTCGAGCGCGCCGCTGTGGGTGCACAGCTCACAGAGCCGGGTCAGCTCGGCCAGCACGCCCTCGCTCGAAAAACCGTCGATTTCGGCGATGAGGCAGGCGCCACAGCCTTCGGGAAAATTGAAGCCCTTGCCGTCAATGGCGGCGATCGACACGTCGTCGAGCAGCTCGAGGCACCTCGGCAACACGCCGTGCGTGAGCACCTGGCCGACGGCCTTGGCCGCGTCATCGACCGAACGAAACGGCAGCAACGCGGTCATCACGACCTGCGGTTTCGGCAGCAATTTCAAGGTGATCTCGGTCGCTATGCCGAGGGTGCCTTCACTGCCGACGAACAGCCCGACCAGGTCGTACCCGACCACGCCTTTGCTGGTGCGTTTACCGACGCGAACCACCTCGCCCGAGGGCAGCACCCACTCGAGGCCGAGCACGTAGTCGCGGGTGACGCCGTACTTGAGGGCCCGGGGGCCTCCGGCGTTTTCGGCGATATTGCCGCCCAGGGTGCAGGTCTCCCAGGAGTTCGGGTCGGGCGGGTAGAACAGCCCCTGGGCTTCGACCGCCTTCATCAGGTCGCCGAGGACCACTCCGGGCTGCACGACCACCGTGAGATCGTCGGGCCGCAGCTCGATGATTCGATTCATCTTTTCGAGGCTGAGGCAGACGCCGCCGTTCACGGGCAGCGAGCCACCACTCTTGCCGGTGCGCGCGCCGACCGGGGTCACCGGCACCTGGTGCTCTGCACACAGCTTCAGCACCGCCTGCACCTGCTGCGTCGAGGTCGCGAAGACGACGAGCTCGGGGGCGAAGTCACCCTGATCAGACTCGTCATGGCCGAACCTCGCCACGGTCTCGGCGTCAGCGCGGCACTCGAGCCCCGCGGCCCGCAGCGCGGCGATTACCGAATTCGTGCCCACAGCTCAGCTCGCAGCCCGGCGTCTTTGAGCACGCCTTCGTACGCCTCGGTGTGGGTAACGGCCTGGTGCTGCTCGCCTCCGCGCAAGCGCAGACAGGTCTGCTCGGCCTCGATCACGCAGGCCGCGCCCTGGCTCTTGAGGTGCGTTGACAGTGCCGTCGCGACGTTGCGGGCGAGCTCTTCTTGCAGCACCAGCCGATGCGCGAACGCGTCGAGCAAGGCGCCGATGCGGCCGAAGCCGACCACGCTCTTGCCCGGCACGTACGCGATGTGCGCCTTGCCCGAGTACGGCATCAGGTGGTGGGGGCACATCGATCGAAAATGCAGGTTGGTGATGACGACCAGCTCGCGGTCACTGCGCTTGCTGACGGGGAACTGTTCGCCGAGCACCTCGGCGGGGTCGAGGCCGTAGCCATTGAGAAACTCGTCGGCGAAAGCTTCGGCGACCCGGCGCGGCGTGTCTTGGAGGTTCTCGTCATTCGCGTCGAGCCCAGCCGAAGCCAAGAAGCGGCCAATGTGCTTGGCCATCATCTTCACCCGGGGCTTGGCAGGCGCGCGCTTCATACGCGATAGGTGACGCAGTACTCCGGCGTCTCCCACAGCTTGATCTCTTTGAGCCCCTCGATGATCGGCGCGAGGCGCTCCCACATCCACACCACGAGGTTCTCGGCGGTCGGGTTCTCGACGATGTCGTTGAGGTGGTAATGGTCGACCTTCGAGAGCACCTGTTCGCTGACGGTGCGCTTGATCTCATCGAAGTCGCGAATCATGCCGTCTTTGGGCGAGGGCCTCCCGGCGAGCGTGACCTGCAGCACGTAGTTGTGACCATGCAGCCGCTTGCACGGCCCGTCGTAAAACGGCAGCAAGTGCGACGCGCTGAAATGAAAATCAATGGACAGCAGCATTTCCATTCGAGCGCCTCTAGCAGGTTTTAGAAAAAGCGAATGGGTTCGGGCCGCTGCAGTTTCTCGACCGGTACATCGACCTCGACCTCATCGGTGGGGATGAAGGCCGGCCGGTCGATGCAGAGAAAGCTCTGCTCGATGTCGGTCACGTTTTCATAGCGGTGGGCGAAGCCTTTGGGCCACGAATGGGCCAGCCCCGCGGCGACCGGGTGGCCCTGCAGGAGCAGCCCGTCTCCTAAGACCAGCTCTGACTCGTCGAGATATTGGTGGGAGTGGGTGGGGAGCACGGTCTTGGGGCTGATGCGCTCGCGGTACACGCCGCATTCTTTGGTCTCGAAGATGATGTCGACCGCGCCGAAGCCCTTGCGCTCGGTGAGCATCTTGAAGTCACCCTGTTCGCGGTGAATCTCGAGGGTGGGCACCGCGGCGCCCGACAGGGCGACCAGCTTCGAGAGCCGAACGTCGACCTGGGCGATCAGCGGCCGGGGCACGTCGTGGCTGGGAGGTGCCAGAATCCACCCTGCGACCGCTTCGGCAGCGCTCTCGAGGAGCCGAAAACGCGACGCCGTGAGAATGAACCGCAGCTCACCCAACAGGCGCGAATAGTCGACGGTGTGAATCAATTTGCCCAGGCGCGCGGCTTCACGGGTGTCGAAGTGGAGCGTGACGTCGAGCTCGACGGGCTGCGGCGTGTTTCGCTCGAAGTCGAAGAGGCCCACGATGCAGTCGAAGCGCATGCCGCGCAGAGAGAGTCGGTCGAGTTGGTTGGTCATGCGACGCTGAGGCCTCCGTCGACGCGCAGGGTTTGGCCGGTGATGTAGCCGTGGGTCGCCAAAAAAACGACCGCTCGTGCGACATCGTCGGGGCGGCCTTCTCGGCCGAGGGGCACGCGCTTCAGAATTTCGGCGCGTTGGGTGTCGGTGGTCTGCGCGGCCATCGCCACCGGCCCTGGAGCGACTGCGTTGACCCGAATCGACGGGCCCAGCTCGAGGGCCCAGGCGCGGGTGAGCTGATCGAGCGCGGCCTTGCTGGCGAGGTAATGGGCGAAGAAGTGACTCGAGGTGTAGGCGTGTGTGACGGCCATGTCGGTGATGTTGACGATCGCTCCCTGCTTCGAGGCCTTGAGCTTGGGCACGAGCGCCTGCGCCAAGAAGAACGGAGCCGCCACGTTCACCGCCACCATTGCGTCGAACTGCGCGCGTGAAATGTCAGTGAAATCAACGTGCTCGTAAGCGGCCGCGCTGTTGACGAGCAGGTCGAGGGCGGCGACGCGGCTGGCCAGCTTCGCCGGGCCATCGGGCTTCGAGAGATCTTCGCGCTCGACCCGTGCGGTGCGGCCGAGGGCCTTGAGCTCGGCGGCGAGGGCTTGGGCCTGATCACCTGAGGTGTGGGCGTGAATCACGACCTCGAACCCGGCCTCCGCGAGCGCGATGGTGATGGCGCGGCCGACTCGAACGGCGCCTCCGGTGATGAGTGCGACGGGCATGGCGCACAGACCTAGCCCGGCAGGTGCCCCATGGCCACTGGGACGCCGTGCATTCGGCGGTGTCGGCGCTTCTGAGGAGAAGAAGCCATGTCACTCTCGGTCGAGATCACCAGCCCCACAATCGACGTCGCGGCGCTCGAGGCAGGCCACCAGGCCCCCGACGTGCTGTTTCGCGGCGCGATCGTGAGTCAGGGCTTTCGCAAGCTGCACGTCGCGAAGGCGATGCTGGCGTTCGCGGTCGACGAGAGCTGGGCGGGGCGCAGCGGCGAGGCGGTGCTGCGAGACCAGGGCTCGGTGCAAGACCGGGCGGTGTTCAACGGGGCTCTGCAGTATGACTGCCTGTTGATTCGCGGCGAGGGCAGTGCGCTGACCGCGGTCTACGCCGAGGGCATCGGCGCCGAGCTGAAGGTCGGCTCGCTGTTCACCGGCACTGGCAAGGGGCCGAGCGGCACGTTGGTGATGATCTACCGGGCTCGGAGGAGGGATTCGGCCGCGGCGATGTTGCTGGCGAGCCGGTGTGCGCCGGGCTCGCTCGTCTTCGGTGGCGGCGGGGCCAAGCGAAGTGAGGAGGCTTGGGCTGCGCGGGCGCGGGCGATGAGACCCTTCGCGTTCTTGCGCTCGGCCCTGCACTCACTGCCCGGGCAGTGAGTGGCCCAAAGGTGGGCAATCTCGCGCGATTCGAGTACGTGACCGCGCGTGGATCTCTTTGATCGCGCTGCACAAAACGACGCTGAAGGCCGCGCACCACTGGCTGAGCGGGTCAGGCCGCGCACGCTCGATGAGTACGTCGGGCAGGAGCACTTGACCGGGCCCGGCAAGCTTTTGCGGCGCGCGATTGAATCAGACCATGTGCCGTCGATGGTGTTCTGGGGGCCTCCGGGCACGGGCAAGACCACGCTGGCGAAGATCATTGCCAACGCGACGGGTGCGCATTTCGAGTCGGTGTCGGCGGTTCTCGCGGGCGTGAAAGATCTGCGCGAGGCCGTCGCGGGCGCGAACGAGCGGTGGAAGATGAACCGCAAGCGCAGCATCTTGTTCGTCGATGAGATTCACCGCTTCAACAAGGCGCAGCAAGACGCGCTGCTGCCGCACGTCGAGAAGGGCACGATTACCTTGCTCGGCGCGACCACCGAGAACCCGTCGTTCGAGGTGAACGCGGCGCTGCTGTCGCGAATGCGGGTGGTGACGCTGCGCGGCCTCGAAGAAGAAGAGCTGCGAACGGTGATGATGCGGGCGATCGCCGACCCGCGCGGGTTCAATGGGGCGTTGAAGATCGATGACGACGCGATGGCCTTCATTTCGAACATCGCGGCGGGTGATGCGCGCAAGGCGCTGACCGCGCTCGAGGTAGCGGCGCAGTACGTGGGCGATCAGCATGTGACCCGCGTTGCTGCTGAAGAGGCCGTTCAGCAACGCACCCTGCTCTACGACAAGGGCGGCGAGGAGCACTACAACGTCATTTCGGCCTTCATCAAATCGATGCGCGGCTCAGACCCTGACGGCGCCGTGTATTGGATGGCACGGATGATCGAGGCCGGAGAAGACCCGCGCTTCATCGTTCGGCGCATGGTGATTTTCGCGAGTGAAGACGTCGGCAATGCCGACCCGCGGGCGCTGCAGGTGGCGATCTCTGCGTTGCATGCGGTCGAGCTGGTGGGCTTCCCCGAAGGGACGCTGCCATTGACGCAGGCGGTGACGTATTTGGCGCTCGCTCCGAAGGCGAACACGGCGCTCACCACGTATGCGAAGGCCCGTGAGGCCGTGATGCGAGACGGCCCCTTGCCGGTGCCGATGCATCTGAGAAATGCGCCAACGAAGTTGATGAAGTCGCTGGGCTACGCTTCGGGGTATCAGTACCCGCATGACTACGAGGGTCACTACGTGGTCGAGACGTATCTGCCTGATGGGCTGCGGGGGGCGCGGTTTTATGAGCCTTCGACGCAGGGTGAAGAGGCGCAGTTGCGCGAGCGCATTGATGAAATTCGCGCGATGCGGGCGCCCAAAGAGCCTGGCGAAGATGGGTAGCGTCACCACCGCTTCGGAGATGATGCCTTGATACGCGCGTTGAAACCGGGCGACGAAGGGCGCCTCGACCAGTTTCTTCGCCGACACGCCGACTCCTCGCTGTTCCTCCGCTCGAATGCGCTCAACGGCGGCCTTCGTGATGAAGGGCGCAGACTGCAGGCCACCTATGTCGCAGAGGTCGCCGACGAAGAGGTCATTGCGGTCGTTGCACACGGGTGGAATGGCAACCTCCTGCTCCAGGCACCTGTGAACACCGGCGAGCTGTGCCGCCGGGCCGCCGCCATCACCGGCAGGCCGGTCGCAGGGCTCATCGGCCCGTGGGATCAGGTGCTGCTCGCCCTGCAGGAGCTCGGGCTTGCCGCGGCCGAGATGTCACTGCGGAGCCGTGAGGATTTGTTCGCGGTTGACCTGAACTTGATGCGGGTGCCGGAGCGGCTGACCCAGGGGTCGCTCATTTGCCGCCCAGCCTCAGCAGGTCACGGCGACGTGCTGGCCGAATGGCGGAGGGCATACCGAGTTGAGGCGCTCGGCGAGGTCGACCGCCCAGAGTTGCTGGTCACCAGCCGCGAAGACATCATTCGAGGCCAGTCGAGTGGCGACCTGTTCGTGCTCGAAGACGCGGGCCAACCCGTGGCGACCTGCGCCTTCAACGCCCGCCACCCAGCGTGCGTGCAAATCGGCGGGGTGTGGGCGCCGCCGGAGATGAGGCGTCGCGGGTATGGGCGAGCCGTCGTTGCGGGGGCACTCGTGGTGGCGCGTACTGAGGGCGTGGCTCGCTCGGTTCTCTTCACCGACGAAGAGAACGTGGCGGCCCGAACTGCGTACCTGTCGCTTGGCTATCAACGGGTCGGCGACTATGGGCTCGTGTTGTTTCGAGAGGGCCAACAACCGCGGTGAGGGTGGTCTTGTGGCGCCAGCGGTGGGTCAGGCGGGCTCCCAGCCGCCGCCCTGGGCGCGCTGGCGACAGCCTGGTTTGAGCTCGCTTCGCGCGTCGTCGGTGAGCAGCTCGCACGGGTTGAACCAGTGTTCTTTGCGCCATGACATCGTCATCGCGGGGAGCTCACCCGAGAAGTCTGCGTTGTCGGGGCAGCGCCATTTCCAGAGTGCCCAGCGCTCGGGGGCCGCGTCGAACCAGAGCACTTCTTTGATGCCCGCGTTGCAGTTGGTGGCGATGACCACGACGGGGCCGGGCAGGCCTTCGGGTTGACGCACGCGGAGGACGAGGTCGTGGTGGAATTCGCCCTGCTGCCAGTGCTCGAGCACGTCGTACGGGCCGAAGGTGCTCGACAGGGTGTCGAGAAACGGGCCGAGGCCGGAGGGTTCTTGCAAGGCCGAGAGCGTCTGCATTGGCGGAGCGTAGGGCCTGGCGGGGGGCCGTGGCGAATCGTGGGTCGTGGTTCGTGGTTCGTGGTTCGTGGTTCGTGGTTCGACAGGCTCACCATGAGAGTGGGGCTACGTGGTTACGTGGCTACGTGGAGCGGTGGCCCCACGTGCCCACCCCAGTGAACACCTCTGACGCTCTAGGTTTCGGCGTTGGCGTCGTCGAACTCGAGGTCGTCGTTGGCGTCGTCGATCGCCGGGTTGTACCCCGGGTCGCCTGGGCGCTTCATGGTGCGACCGCCAACTTCGTATTGCTTGAGCAGCCGCCGAAAGTTCGAGCGATCGACGCCTGCCGCCCGGGCTGCACTCGACACGTTGCCGATCGACTTCTCGAGCAGGGCCGACAGGTACCGACGCTCGAAGGCACGCATGGCCAGCTTCTTCGCCTGCGCGTACGGCAAGTGCGCAAGGCTGAAGACCTCGACTTCTCCCCCGCCGCGTTGGTTGTTGCGAATTTCGGGTGGCAGATCTTCGAAGTCGATGGTCTCACTCGCGGTGAGCACGACCGCTCGTTCAATGCAGTTCTCGAGCTCGCGCACGTTGCCGACCCAGCGCGCCGTGGTCAGCGCCTCCATCGCAGAAGGCGTGATCGTCAGCACCTTCTTGCCGATCTTCTGAGCGTAGATTTTCAAGAAGTGGTGCGACAGCAGGGGGATGTCTTCTGGCCGGTCGCGCAGCGGCGGCAGCTGCACCGTGATCACGTTGAGCCGGTAGAACAGGTCTTCGCGAAACTTGCCCTGCTCCTTGGCGCGGGTCAGGTCGACGTTGGTCGCGGTGATCACCCGCACATCGACCTTCAGGGTCTCATTCGCACCGACCCGCTTGACCTCGCCCTCCTGCAGCACGCGCAGCAACCGCACCTGCGTCGCCTGGGGAATGTCGCCGATCTCATCGAGAAAAATCGTGCCGCCGTCAGCCGCCTCGAACAGGCCCTTCTTGTTGCCCGTCGCGCCGGTGAAGCTGCCCTTCATGTGCCCGAACAGCTCGCTCTCGAGCAAGGTGTCGGTGAGCGCCGAGCAGTTGACCGCCACGAACGGCTTGTCTTTGCGCGGGCTGCGGTAGTGAATGGCGCGCGCGACGAGCTCTTTGCCGGTGCCGCTCTCGCCCTGAATCAGCACGGTCGCGGTCGAGTAGCTCACCGTTTCGACCAACTTGAACACCGAGCGCATCTGCTGCGATTGGCCGACCAGATCTTCGAACTGGTCGCGCGCCGACAGCGCCTCTTCGAGCACCCGGGTGCGGTCGCGCATCGACTTCTTCTCGGCCGCGCGGGCCACCGCGAGCGAGAGCACATCGATGTTCTCGAAGGGTTTGGTCAGGTAGTCGTACGCACCCGCCTTGACCGCCTCGACGGCCGTCTCGACCGTGGCGAACGCGGTCATCATGATCACCTCGACGTCGGCGCGGGTTTGCTTGAAGGCCTTGAGCAGATCCATCCCCGAGAGGTTGGGCATCTTGATGTCGAGCACGGCAACGTCGAATGACGGGTCTTTGACCGCCGAGAGCCCTTCGACCGCGTCATCAATGGCGACGACGCTGTACCCCTCGCGTTGCAGAATCTCAGAAGCGGCGCGAAGCACGATCTTGTCGTCATCGACGATCAGAATCTTCGCCTTCTTGGTGGTGGTCGGAACGGGGCTCATTGGTTTTGCTCTCCAGGCTGAACAGGAATCATGACGGTGAAATCGCTGCCCATGCCGACCGATGACTCGACGGCAAAGTGCCCGCCATGGTCTTCGACGATTCGGTACGCGATTGAAAGACCAAGCCCGGTGCCTTCACCGGGGGGCTTGGTGGTGAAATGGGGCTCGAAGATGCGCGGCAGGTGCTCAGCGGGTATGCCGCAGCCCTTGTCGCTGACCTTGATGTAGCAGTGCGCGTCTCGCACACCGGTCTCGACGTAAACGGTGCCGTCGCTGTTCGGCGTGGCCTGGAGCGCGTTCTGCAACAAGTTCAACGTGACTTGCCCCATCTGCGACGAGTCGCCGTACACCTGCGGCAGGTTGGCCGGCAGCTTCAGCTCGAGCTTGGCGCGGGGGTACTTCTTGATCTGCGCCTTGAACAACACCGCGGCATCTTCGACGCACTTCGAGAGGTCGAACAACCGCCGGTCTTCGGCCTTCGAGCGCCGGCTGAACTTGAGCAGGCTCTCGACGATGCGTTTGCACCGCAGGGCGCTCTCTTCAATCAACGCGAGCGACTCGAGATCGCTCGGCGTGCGGCCCTGATCGCGCTTCATCAGCTGCGAGAAAGCGAGAATGCCACCCAATGGGTTGTTGATTTCATGCGCCACGCCGCCGGCCAAATTGCCAATGGCGATCATCTTCTCGTTCTCGATCTGTCGGCGAATGACCGCGCGCTCTTCGGTGACGTCACGGTAGCTGCACACCGCGACGGGCTCGTCGTCCATCGGGTAGAGGCTGACGACGTAGGTGCGGTCGCCGTGCGTTATTTCAGCGCTGGCGGGCTCTTTGATCTCGGGGCCAATCGGGCAACCGACGCACTTCTCGGCGCGGCCGAAGATGAACTGGTGGCACTTGGGCCGCTCTTGCACCTCGGAGATCTCGCGACCGGTGACCCGGGCCGCCGCACGGTTGGCGCGTCGCACCATCAACCCGTCGGTGTGAACGACGGCCAGCGGGCTGTCGATGGTATCGAAGGTCAGCTCCCAGTCGCGCTTAGCGCGTGAGAGCATCACGGTGCGTTGCGCAACGCGTTCTTCGAGCTCGCCGTTGAGCTTGCGCAGGTCGCCGTTCTGCTGCTGGCTGAGCGCGAACAGCCGCTCGTTCTCGGTGACCAGGTGGTGCTGCTCGAAGGCGCTGCGCACCATCAGCAACAGCTGCGCGTCGTTCCACGGCTTGGAGATGAAGCGAAAGACCTCGGAGCGGTTGATCGCTTCTTCGATGGCCTGCTGATCAGCCTGACCCGTCAGCATGATTCGCTGGGTGCTGGGCGAGAGCCCTTTGATCGCCGCCAGCAGCTCGACCCCGTTCATGCCGGGCATGCGAAAGTCAGAGATGACCACCGCCGGCTGAAACTGCTTGAACAGCGCGAGGCCCTTCTCACCGTCGGCAGCGACCTCGATCTCCCACTCGCCGCGACGCAGCACCCGGCGCAGCGAGCGCAGAATGTTCTCCTCGTCGTCGACGAGCATCAGACGACCCGGCTTGAGAGCCTCAGGGAGCGGCGGCATGACGGCGAGAGCGGAGGCCACGGTAGCAAATGACCTAGCAATGGGTCGGCCAGCCCCAGAGTCAGCCGAAACCCACTGAATCATTCATGATTCTGGCGTAAGCGGCTCGAACGGCCTGGGTCGACACCTACCCTTGGCTCGCAATCGGGTCACTTCAGACCCCACCAGGCCGTGCGAAAGAGCGCGCCTACACGGCGAGAAGGTTGGCCTGATGCAGGCTGATCTTGTTGCGACCCTCGTTTTTCGCCCGGTACATGGCGTCGTCGGCGGTCTTCAACAACTGCTCGGGGCTGCTGATCGACCGAGTGGGGAAGCACGAGATACCGAAGCTGGCCGTGACGCGCAGGTGCTTGAGCGAGCTGAGCTGCATTCGGTGAATGTCGTGACTGATGCGTTCTGCAACGGTCAGCGCCCCGGCGAGGTGGGTGTGCGGCAGGAGCACGGCAAACTCTTCACCGCCGTAGCGGGCGAGAAAATCAGTCTCGCGAACGGCCTGTTTGAGCACCTCGGAGAGGCCGCGGAGCACAGCGTCTCCGACCTGGTGACCGAACTGGTCGTTGATCTGTTTGAAGTGATCGAGGTCGAGCAGAATCAGGGCGACGGGGTCGTCGTAGCGCTGGGAGCGGCGAAACTCTTCGCGCAGACGTTCTTGAAACGCGTGGTGGTTGAAGAGTTGGGTGAGGCCGTCGGTGACCGAGAGCTCGCGCAGGCGGCTGACGTCTTGTTCAAGCGCGATGCGGGTACGGGCTGCGTTTTGCGCACGGCGGGCGCGCGAGATCAGCTCGGCGTCACTGACTGACATGGGCACCGCGTCGTGGGCCCCGAGCTCGAGGGCTTCGATGCGGCCAGCCGCGTCATCGGAGCGCACGATGGCCTGGGTGTGCGAGCTGACTTGACCGGCGAGGTGCTGCAGCACGGCGAAACCGGTTTCTCCGGGGAGATCTTTGTCGGTGACGACGAGGTCGACCTTGTGTTCGAGGCACACGCTGATCGCCTGACCGGCGCTCTGGGCGCGCAGCACGTTGGCCTTGGCGGCCTCGAATGCTGCGATGGCCCCCGAGGGCGTGGCTTCGACGATGAGCACGGTCCACCGGTCGGTCATGTCGTGGCGTCCTAGTCAATTCTGGAGCGGAAACAACACCCCCCTTTCACATTCGTGACTCTCTGTGATTCAACGCGGCATGGCTCGACCCTCCCTGACCCTGTTCATGCCGGCCTGGAACGAGGAGGAGTACGTCGAGCGAGCGGTGAGCCGGGCGGTCAAGGTGCTCGAGCGGCTGACCGACGAGTGGGAGCTCTTGATCATCAACGACGCCTCGACCGATCGCACCCGCGAAATGGCCGAAGGCCTCGCCGCGAAAGACTCGCGCATTCGGGTGATCAGCCACGAGGTGAACCAGAAGCTCGGCGGCGCGATGAAGACGGGGTTCAGCTCGAGCAGCAAAGACATCGTCATTTACACCGACATCGACCTGCCCTTCGACCTGAACGAGCTCGAGCGGGCACTGCACCTGATGAGCTACCTCGAGGCCGACGTGATCTGCGCGTTTCGCTTCGATCGCACCAGCGAAGGCCTGAAGCGCATCGCCTACTCGTACGTGTACAACACCCTGATTCGCGGGCTGTTCGACGTGTTCATCAAAGACGTGAACTTCAGCTTCAAGGTGGTGCACCGCCGGGTGCTCGAGTCGATCGAGCTGAAGAGCGAGGGCAGCTTCGTCGACGCCGAGCTGGTGGTGAAGGCGATCAAGCGGGGCTTTCGGGTCTTTCAAATGGGAGTCGATTACTTCCCCCGCACCCGAGGCATCTCGACGCTGGCGTCACCCTCGGTGATCGTGAAAATTCTGCGAGAGCTGGGCGAGCTGTATTCTGAGGTGAAGACGCCGCAACAGCCGGTTCGGCCGACCCGGTTGCCGGCCTCGGTCAAGCCCATCGCCCGCAGAGGCACCGCGAAACGCGCATGATTCAGCTCGTGATCAACGCCGACGACCTCGGCCTTCACCCCCGAATCGACGAAGGTATCTTCGAGGCACACGCGCACGGCATCGTGACCAGCTCGACGTTGCTGGCGACCGGGCCGACGGCGCACGGGGCCGCGAAGCGCGCGCGCCGAGAAGCGCTCCCGGTGGGGTTGCACCTGTGCTTGACGACGCACCTGACACCGGCGGCGAAGACGACAGACGTACGGTGGCTGGCGCCCGGGGGCCGGTTTCGCCGCAACTGGGCCGAGCTGTCGCTTGCGTGGCTGAGCCGGTTGGTGCCGCGCGAAGAGGTCGAGCTCGAGTTTCGGGCGCAGATCGAGCGCACCCGCCAGCTGGGGCTTACGATCGATCACCTCGACACCCACCAGCACCTGCACCTGCTGCCGGGGCTGACGCCGATCGTCGAGGCGCTGGCGACCGAGCTGGGCGTGCCGGTTCGCTGGCCGACCGAGCGACCCAATGCGCATTGGTTGATGCACCCGAAGTCGGCGCTCAAGTCGGCGCTGCTCTCTGGCCTGGCGCGCTCGAAGCCGATGGGCACGGCGCGGCGGGTGGCGGCCTCGGGAGTCTTCGAGTCGGGGCGCCTGTCAGAGCCGCGGCTGCTCCGGTTGCTTGCCGGGCTGACCGACGGCCAGCACGAGATTGCGTGTCACCCCGGGTTCGAGCCGGGGGTGGTGAAGCACGACCCGCACTGGCATTACGACTGGGAGACCGAGCTGACAGCGCTCACCAGCACCCGGGTGCGCGCGGCCATCACCGAGCGGGGCATCGCCCTGTGTAGTTACCGTGAGCTGACCTCGTAACCTGCCGTTCTGCGGGCTGATTCGGTGTGGGACGGATCAGCGCCGGCACCGGTGGCAACCTACCGGCATGCGCCTCCCCCGCTCCGTCGCACCGGCCGTGTTGATGCTGGCTGCCTGTGGCAGCTTCATTCCCAGTCAACAGACGGAGCGCCTGGGGCCCGATGATGTGAGCTGGCACCCGAGTGGGAGCCTGACCGTGCCCAGGGCTTCTCCTGACGTGGTGACGCTGCCCGATGGTCGGGTGTTGGTGCTGGGCGGCCTCGAGTCGGTACCGACGCCAGTCGAGGCCTACGACCCGTCGACCGGCAAGTGGAAGACCTGGGGTGACGCGCTTCAGCGCACCGAGGCGCCGGTGGTGCTGGCCGACGGGCGGGTGTTGGTGTCGAATGAGCGCGCTCCGAAGCTGCTCGACCCTGTGACCCACGACATCACGTCGGCAGGAGCCTTCGTCGACGCGCGAACGGGGCACACCGCGACCTTGCTGCACGATGGGCGGGTGCTGGTCACCGGAGGCGCGATCGCCGAGCAGCCCACGCCGCGCTGCGAAATCTACGACCCTGCGAGCAACACGTGGAGCGGC
>JANLPS010000190.1:0-3823 GCA_031367385.1 Archangium sp.
GAAGACGACGGCGAGCACCGCGATGACCGAATAGACCCGGCCGATCTTGAACCGCCGTGACAACCAGCCCGCAGTGGCCGACAAGCCACGTTCGAAGAGCACGAAGAACGCCACCAGCAGCATCAGGTGCCGAAAGACGTACAGCAGCGACAAGAAGGCACACAAGGCGAGCCCGCGCTTCGGTGTTTTCTCGCGAAAAAAATCGGCCACCCGATCGCGCGTCATGACCGTGGGTAGAGCATTGTGCGGTGTCGTCTCGCAACAGTTCAATCACCGCCCAGGTGACAGGCTGGCGCGGTTTCTCTTAAAAAGGTGCTCTCATGAACAGCCGCCCAGACGCCCTCAACGCTTTGCGCGACGCGACCCACGACCTGCTCGCGCACCATGAGCAGCGCTTGATTCTCAATCGGCCTGACGCGGGGCGAGCGGAGTACCTCCAGTGGGCCCGCGCGATGTACGGCTGGCTGGCACCCTTCGAAGACACGCTCTGGTCAGCGCCGTGGCCCGATTCAGTCGAGCCGGCCTCGCGAAATCACCGCCGGGCGTGGCTCGAGGCCGATTTGCTGGCGTCAGGCGAGACGGTGGCCTCACTCGCCGAGCTGCCCAGAGCCGAGTTTCATGCCCCGCTGCAGACGCAAGCCAAGCGTTTCGGAGTCGCCTTTGTGCTCGAGGCCAGCACTCCGCGCGCGCAGGCGGTGCTGAAGAAGCTTGGCGTCGGTGGGAGCGCCTACTTGCGCGGGTACGGCGATCAAACCGACTCGCTCTGGGCGGCGTTCTCACGAGCGCTCAGTGAGTCGTTGCACAACCCGCTCGAGCTCGAGCACGCGATCTCCGCAGCGAGGCAGACGTTCTCCGCGTTGGACGACTGGCTTGCGCTCCGCGGCGCTGGGTGACCGTGGCAAAGTAGTCAAGCATCTGAAATTGCGGGCGAAACTGTGGCGCTTTGGCTCGCTCACAAGCAGCTTTCCCGGGCAATCGGTTGGCGTTTGGTTTGCACACGCTCTCCTTGTTGATTTTTCACGCTCTGGAGACTTCGTGATGAAGGCCCAACTCGCAATTGCTTCAGTGTTGGGCCTGGCTGCGGCGTCGTGCTCACGCGATGACAGCGCTCTCATGACGCAGGCTCGGCCGGCCTCAGTGACGACGGCTCGCACGGGCGACGAGAATGCGCAGAACGGGCAAATTTCAGATGGCGTGATGCTCGCGCAGGCGACGGGCACCGGCGGCACGGGGAGCAGTGGCACCGGCAACGGTGGGATGGGCCCTCGCACCGGCACGACCGGGACTGCAGGCGCAGGCGGCGGGCCAGGTACTGCTCCGGCGGGCAACGGTGGCGGCATAGGCACTGGCACGACGGGGGCCGGCGGCGGTGGCGCCTCGGGCACCGGTACGCATACGAATGATACCCGCACCGGCGGCACGGGAGGCGGCACCAGCACGACTGGGGGCGGCTCCGGCGGCATGGGTGGCGGAACAGGTTCTCAAGCTGGGGGCACGGGCAGCATGCGCGGCTCCGGTGGTGGCACTGGCGCTCGTGGAGGTACTGGTGGGGGCACTGGTACCCGCGGCACTGGTGGCGGCACTGGCAGCGGCATGTAACTCATTGCTCGAGCCCTGGGGCGGCAGCTGGGTACCCACCCGGCTGCCGCTCTTTTTTTTGTTTTGACGCTTTCGGCGGCGAAAAAGACCCCGTTTGCGCCCTTGATCGCGGTTCTTGCCGCCGCCGGGGGCTCATGGGGGGCTGCCGCCGCTGCCAGACGCGCCGCGGAGCCATGAAAAGACCCCTTTTCGCCCTGCGAAGCGCAGCTCTTGCCGTCGCAAAGCGGCTCTGGGCGGCCCTTGCTGCCGCCGCCAGACGCGCATCGGAGCCCTGAAAAGACCCTTTGGTGCTCCGTCTACGGCACGAAGATCAGCTTTCGATTGGGTGAGGCGGCCTGTGCGCGCCACCCTTCGGCCGCGCGAGCGAGCGGAAGGGTCTCATGGGCGATGGTGAGCTCTGCAATGCTCACGTGCGTGAGCATTCGCAGCAACGCCGATTTTTTCTCCGCGAGCGGCACGTGAAAATTCGTGAAACCCAGCAGCGAGGCGCCTTTGCCACGCAGCGCAGCCGAGGCCAGGGTCGCCGAGGCCCCCGCGCTCTGGCCCAAATTGACCATTCGACCGTTCGGCGCGATGGCCGAGAGCGCTGCTTGCGCCGGTTCGCCCCACAACATGTCGATGATCACGTCGATGGGGCCTCCCGCGGCGTCGATGAAGGCGGCAGTCAGTGCGCTTGGCTCGCGGCCATCGAGTTGAACAGTGGCATCGGCTCCGACCGTCTCGAGCACCTTGGCATTGCGGCCCGCTGCAACGACGCGACCTGCCCCGAGGAGCTTCGCGGCTTGAATCGCCACTTGCCCGACGGCTCCCGTCGCTCCGAGCACGAGCACGCGCTCGCCTTTCACCACTCGCGCGCGCCATTCGACTGAAAGCCAGCCGGCCCAGCCCGCGACTCCGAGCGCCGAGGCCACCGGGGCCGGAGTGCCAGCCGGCAATTCGATCGCGGTGCGCTCATCGACGACGGTTCGGGCCGCGAACGCGCCAAAGACGCCGCTTGGAGGGCACTCAAAACGGATCAGCGTGCCGGGAGCGAGAGAGTCACCTTCGAGCACGACGCCGACGCCTTCGATGCCGGGCACGTAGGGGAGGGCGGGGCGGCCGCCGTACCACTTGCCACTCGCCACGGCGAGGTCGAGGGGGTTTAGCGACGCGGCTCGGACCTCGACGAGCGCCTGGCCTGCGTGCCTTTGAGGGAGCTCGATTTCTCCGAGCTCGAGACCGGTCGTCGGGTCATTCAAAATCGCCGCTTGAACTGTGGACATCGCCCTCGATAACCGCTCGCGAGCCGATATTCCCAGTCATGGTGGGCGGTGATACGCGGGGCCGTCGCTTTGTCGGGCCTCCCGAGGCCTGCTACGCACGTGAGTGATGACGAGCACGCGCGGCCCGGGGCCGTCGGCCATGCTGGTCAGCGTCGACCCGGGCGCTCACGACCATGTCGCGCGCGAGTCTCCTCAGGGCTCTCGACAGGTCGCGCTGGCAGTTCCTCCGTCAGAGCAGGTGAGATCGGAGAAGCAATCGGCGTTGCTCGAGCAGGTGCTGCCGATGCTCCCGCCACAGCTCTGGGCGCGCAGCACGCGAAAGTCGCAGCTGGGGCACACCGTGCGTGATGATTCGAACCCGAAGTCGCATCGGAGCAGGGCGGGGCCATCACAGACCGGGCCGGTGCCTCCATCGCAAGCCGGTGATGGAGTCGATGACAGCGCGCATGTTGCCCCTGCGTCGCTCTGCACGCACGTTCGGCTCGCGCAGTCTCGACGCTGCCAGCGAATGGGGGCCACTTGGTCAATCACCGAGGGGCACGTCACCAACGTATTGCCTTCGCAGGAGTCAGGGTTGAGAGCGCGGGCGCACTCGTCGCGACAGCTTGATGAGGCGAGGCCCATCATCAACAGCAGGCAGGTTCGAATCATCGTCGACGTATAGTGGTGTTCAGCGAGTCGAGCTGGGTCAGATGCGAAGCCCAGCGCTGACTTCAGAAGTTCGGGTCGACGGTTAGGCGCAATGCCGATCAGTTAGGACGGCGCTTGTGCGGGCGTCGCGGGAGGATCATAGAGGGAGCTCTGGTTTGCGGGGAGCTTTCATACCCACGCGATGCGGATCGGCTCGAGGGTGACGCGATCTGCGGCACGTGAGAGACCCGGTTACCGCCGCGTCATCAGTCGCTTTCGAAGAGCGCTGAATAGCTGAGCCGGAGTGGCATCGGCACGCGGCGGCAACCGGA
>JANLPS010000210.1:0-8885 GCA_031367385.1 Archangium sp.
GCCGCTCATCGACCACGTCGAGCGAATCAGCGACCAGGGCACGGTGTCTTTGAGGTAGAGCGTGAGAAACGACTTCACGCCGCAGTTCGTCGTGCCATCGACGAGCTTCGTCTCGTCGGCGGCGCCTCTGACTGTAACGCCTCCGAAGACGTCGACCTGAAGCACAGGCGGCTCGATGTTCGCGTACAGGTTGCCGGTCGCAGCCACCATGCTCGGGGTGACCAGCATCCACCCTCCGTTGTCTCGGGTCATGTCGCAGGTGACCTCGAACGGCGCGATCGAACCGCTGCCGTCAGGGTCGATGTAGTACTGACCGTCTTGCGCGCCAGGTTGCGAGATCATCAGCGCCGCGCAGCTCACGTCGACGCCGCGGCACCTCACGTAGGGGGCGACGATGTTCGCGTTGGTCACCGTACCGACGCCCTTTTCGACCACGCACAGCGTCTGACCGTCAATGGGCTGGGTCTTCACGGTGATGGCATAGGTCTCGTTGGGCAGGAGCTGCTTCGTGAAGGTGAAGATGCCGTTGCGGGTGATGACGAGGTCTTCGCCGTTGTTGGTGAGCACGATGCCGGCGCTCGCGCCATTGACCGTGCCCCCGACGGTGAAGGTGTGCGCGCAAGCGACGGCGACGCTGGTGACGTCGAGCGCATCGACGGTGCCGGTACCACGGGTGACCGCGCAGCGCTGACCCGAGGGCTGCACCGCGACCTTCACGTCGTACCCCATGCCGCTGGCGATCGGCCTGGGAAAGCGAAAGACGCCGTCGGCCGAGAGGCTGATCAGATCGCCGCCGTTGTTGCTGAGCTTGATCGGGTCGACCGACAGGCCGCTCAAGGTGCCTCCGATGAAGTGAAAGTCGGTCTGGCAGGTGATGCGAATGCTGGTCACGTCTTCAGTGCCTACCGTGCCGATGCCTTGATCGACGTAGCAATTCTGGTTCGGCCCTGGCTGCGTGACGATTTCGACGCTGTAGGCGCCGTTGCTCGCGATGGGCACGCCGAACGCGAAGCTGCCGTTGGCGGTCAAGGTCAGTGTGTCGGTGCCGTTGTTGCGAATCGTCAGGGAGCCGTTGAGGCCGGCGACGGTGCCGCCGACCGTGTGCGAGAAAGAATCGCAGTTGACGACCACGCTGACGACGTCGCTGTTGCCGACGTTGCCGGTCGCTCCACTGACGGTGCAGATCTGCGGAGGGCCGACGGGCTGGTTGAAGACCGTCACTTCGTACGCGTCATTGGGCGCATAGGTGATGGGGAAGACGAAGGTGCCATTCTTGGTGACCGAGATCGCGTCTTTGCCGTTGTTTCGCAGCGTCAGGCCGAGGCCGGTGAGGCCGACGACTGTGCCACCGATGGTGAAGCGGTTGGTGACGCACTTGACCACCACGGTGTCGATGTCGAGGTTGGTGATGGTGCCGGTGCCCTTGTCGACGGTGCAGGTTTGGGTCGGGGCCGAGGGCTGAATGCCGACGGTGACCGCGTAGACGTCGCCGGTGGTGAGCGATTTTTCGAAGGTGTGAAACCCGTTGGTGCTGACGGGCAGGTCGTTGATGCCGTTGACTCGAAGCACCATGCCGCGGCCTTCGAGCCCCTTCACCTCGACGCTCACCGTGAACTCGGTCTGCACGAAGCCCGCGTCACGGGGTTGACCTGCGTCGCGCTTGGGCACTCCAGCGTCGACGGCCTGCACTTGGGGGCACCCTGCGAGAAACGCGAGGGCGAAGACGAGGGGTACACGACGCATAGAGTGGCAAGAAGTGTACTGCAAAACCCCGTCAGGGGGCTCTGGCGCTAGAGCGGGTCTTCTTCAGTCGGTACGGGGGTTTTGGCGGGGGCCTCTGGCGCGGGTGTCGTGGTCTTCGGGGCAGGGGCGCGGTCGCTGGGCGAGAGGTCTAAGGCCAGCTGCTTGCCGATGACGGCGATCATCGCGCGCAGGCGGGTGCGAAAGAGGGTCGGGTTCTTCGCGACCAGAAACGGGTCGAGGTGATCGAGCCCCGCCTTGACCTCATCTGAGACGAAGCGGCGGTAGTAGACCTCGCCGCCTTTGACGAAGAAGAGCCGCGCGTAGCCCGCGAGCACCAGCCCGGCGCGCCCGTTTTCACTGCGCATGCCGAAGTCTTCGACCACCAGCTCGACGATCGCATCGGCACCGAGGGGCTTGAGGCGGTCGTAGTCGGGCGCGTTGGCGGGCACCTCGTCGACCAAGAAGCTCTCGAGCACGCTGGCCACGTCGGCGGGGTTGACCACCTGTGACCACGGAGGGGTCTTCGAGAGGTGCGAGAGCGTCTCGGCGCGGAGGGAGTCAGCGATCTCGAAGCGGGTGATGGGGTTGATGATGCGCTGGCCGCTCTTCGGGTCGCGCAGGCCGTTGGTGAGCTTGTCAGCGAGGCGGCGGTCGGCCTCTTTGGGGTCGAGCTTCTTGAGCTTCTCGGAGTAGCTCGAGTCTTCGCGAAACACGGTGGAGTGCGGCCCCGCGTTCTCTTCGATGCGCGCGATGAAGGCCGGGCGCTCGACCTGGTTGAGCTCGCTGGCCGAGAGTTGGTTGTGAGCGCACGCAGCGAGCAGCAGCAACGAGAACGAGCCAAGTCGCGTCATGCCTACGGTGTACCGCGAAGCCGCTGGACCGGCGAGTCTGTTTCCGCTACGACCCGCGCGCTTTCCCGTGGTTCTGCCAGAGGGGTTTTCGTGAATAGCCTGCGATCGTCGTTGCTTGCGCTGATGGTGCTTGGGGTGGCGTGTGCCGACAAGAAAGAGACTCCGAAACCGCCTGAAGCCAAGCCGGCAGAGGTGAAGCCCGCCGAGGTCAAGCCGGTCGCGGTGAAGCCTGCGCCGACCACCGAGCCCCGCGTCGACAAAGAGTGTGGCGCGGCCATCGACCCCGGCCCGGTGACCGAGGTGACGATCGCCGGCCGCAAGGCCAAGATCTCGGGGGCCCGGCTGCAGTTCACCGACGCCGACGCCGATGGCACGTTGACCCTCGGGGTGGTGGGGCCGATCAACGAAGACTCCGGCGAGAACATGGTCAACTTGAAGAAGTACGTGAAGTACTTCGAAGACCAGAAGGCCGACGCGATCGTCGTCACTGGCGACGTGGGCGAGTCGTCGTCGAGCATCGCGCGGTCGCTCAAGGCGCTGGCGGGTTCGAAGCTGCCGGTCTTCGCGGTCATCGGCAACAACGAGTGCCGGGCCGACTTCACCGACGGCGTGAACCAGGCGAACACCGATACCTCGGGAGCGGTGATCAACCTGAACCAGGTTCGGGTCGTCGAGTTTCCCGAGCTGACGTTGGTGTCGCTGCCCGGGTACCACAACCCCGATTACATGCACTGCGCGACGGGCTGCGTGTACTTGAAGTCGACCCTCGATGAGGTGGTGCGCGAGGCCAAAGACGCGAAGGTGCCGGTGGCGTTGGTCTCGCACGGGCCTCCGCATGGCAAGGGCGCGCAGGCGCTCGACGCGGCGACCAACAACGGCGGCAACGTGGGCGACGAGAACGTGGCCAAGGCGATCGCCGAGGGCAACATCGCGTTCGGGTTCTTCAGCAACATCAAAGAGGCCGGCGCGCGGGCCGCCGTCGACCCCGCGGGCGAGACGTTGCTCAAAGAGAAGACGCCCTCGAAGACCTTGTATTTGAACCCGGGCCCGGCCGATTCGTATGGCTGGGCGATGAATGACGGGTCGACCTCGGTCGGCCTGGTCGCGGTGTTCAAGCTCAAAGAGGGTCAAGGCAGCTGGGAGCTGTACCGCGCCAAGGTGCTCAGCGCGGCTGAAAAGGCCGAGGCCAAGAAGCTCGCGCCCGCGGCCAAAGAAGCGGCTCCCAAGGCGCCGTAGGCTCTTCAGTTTTTCGAGGAGCTGCAGATTTCTGCGGCCCTCGTCGGCGGGTGCGTCGTCGGAGCGCTTCGGCACTCTGAATGCAGCGCTCGCGGGTCATGAAGCTCTGGCTTGGCTGTGTGCTCGTCGTGTTCGTCGCCTGTCGAGGCAGCGAGTGCGTCACCGATGTCGACTGCGAATGGCGAAGCGGGTGCACCTTGAGCGCTTGCGTCGGGGTCGCCGAACCGCTCCCGGCTGAGCTCGTGCCATGCACGCTGCCAGCGTGCTCGACGAAGAAGCCCGCCTGTGTGTGTACCGCGGGGAGCTGTGGGGCCGCACAGGCCTCGACCGAGAAGTATTGCGCCGGGGGCCGTTGAGGGTGGGGAGGTTACGGCAGGCCGGTTGCCGCGCGCGTCGCCGGTGGGGCGCCGGTGAGGGCCTCGCTGAGCACCCGCCGCCAGTATTCTCGCCCGTAGTACTGCCGCATCATGCCCAGCTTGCGGCCGCCCTTGAACAACACGAACCCGGGTATGCCGAAGAGCGCGAAGCGACGCGCCAGGTCGGTGTGCTCGTAGGCGTTCACCTTCACCAACCGAATTCGCTCGCCAGCGAGCTCGTCGATGAGGCCGGGGAGGTCACGGGCGAAGATCTCGCAATTAGGGCACTCCGGGCCCCAGAAGTAGACCACCACCAGCGTGTCTTCTGGCGCCTGCAACAAGGCGTCGAAGGTGAGCGGGGTGGCCTGCTCGACTGTCAGCGTTCCGCCTTGACCCATGGTGCCAGGCTCGATACTCCGCGAGGCGAGAATTGCAAGTGATTCGCAATATCAGTTGGGAGTCTTTGAATGTGGGTCTGTCTGGTGATGATCGCGCTGAGCCAGGCCGAGGCCGACGGTGGAGCCACCGAGCTTTCGCAGGTGGCCGACGCGGGCAGCCGGGAGACCGTGGTGGTGGGCCAGCGGGAGGTCGATGTTCGCCGGGTGGCCGGGTCGGCGCAGATTATCGGGCGCGAAGAGCTCGAGCGGCGTGAGCTCAACGACGTTCACCGGGTGCTGCAAGGCGTGCCCGGGGTCTACGTGCGCGAAGAAGAAGGCTTCGGCAACCGCCCCAACATCGGGCTGCGTGGGGTGAGCTCAGACCGCTCTTCGAAGATCACCCTGATGGAGGACGGGGTGCTGATCGCGCCCGCCGCCTACGCAGCGCCCCAGGCCTATTTCTTCCCCGCGATGACGAGAATGGTCGCGGTGGAGGTGTTCAAGGGCCCTGCCTCGATTCGCTACGGCCCGAACACCGTGGGTGGCGCCATCAACCTTCGCACCCGCGAGGTGCCCGTGGGCCTGCAGGGCGATGTCGACGTCGCGGCGGGCAACTTCGGGTACGGCAAGGCGCACGCGGTCGCCAGCTGGGGCAACGAGCAATTCGGCGTCTTGTTCGAGGGCGTTCGCTGGGGCAGCACCGGCTTCAAGCAGCTCGACACCTTGAGCCCGACCGGGTTCTCGCGCGACGAAGTGATGCTCAAGGCGCGGGCCTCGACCGACCCGCGTGCGGCGCTCCGAACGGGTCTCGAGCTCAAGCTGACCTGGGGCGATGAGGCCTCGCGCGAGTCGTATCTGGGGGTCTCCGATGCCGACTTCGCCGCGGCGCCGTACAAGCGCTACCCGGCCAGCTCGCTCGACGACTTCACCTCGTCGCGCTGGCAGGCCCAGCTGACCCACGTGCTCGAGGTCGGCGCGAGCTTCAACCTTCGCACCACGGCCTACCGCAACACGTTCGACCGAACCTGGGTGCGCTTCGCCGGCTTTCGCGTCGGGCCAGACCCGTATTCAGTGCTCACCTACACTGGCAACCCCAACGAAGACGTGTACCGCGACCTGCTGGCCGGCCGTGCGAGCTCGCAGTCGATGGATCAGGCCTTGTTGATTCAGAGCAACCGCCGCAGCTTCGTCTCTGAGGGCATTCAAACGACTGGGTCTTGGCGCAGCACCATCGGCCTGGTGAACAATGAGCTCGAATTCGGGGTGCGCTACCACCACGACAGCCGCGACCTGCGAGACGTGAGCACCGGGTACCTGATGACGAATGGCGCGCTGGTGCCCGATGGGCAAGGCACCACGCAGCGACCGTGGCTCAACGATTACGCCCGAGCCGGGTCGGCCTGGGTGCAAGACTCGATTTCATGGAGAGGTCTGCTCATCGTGCCCGGTGTTCGGGTCGAGCTCATCGACACCTTCGAGCACATCTTGCAGCGCGACGTGATGTTCGCGCAGCGCGACGTGGTGCCGTTGTTGGGCCTGGGCGCGGTGTACTCGTTCAGCAATGGGCTCACGCTCGTCGCCGGCGTGCACCAGGGGTTCAGCCCGGTCGCGCCCGGGCAAGACTCGTCAATCAAGCCTGAGCGAGCGGTGAACTCCGAAGTTGGCGTTCGCTACTCGGGGCCCGGCACGCGCGCCGAGGTGATCGGCTTCTGGAGCGAGTACGAGAACGTGACGGGAGAGTGCACGAACTCGAGCGGCTGTGTCGGCGACGATGTGTTTCAGCAGTTCAATGGGGGTCGCGCTCGGGTGCTTGGGCTTGAAGCCCTCGGGTCGAGGCGCCAGCGGGTCGGTGGGGGCATCACGTTGGTGGGCGAGGCGGCCTACACCCTGACCCAAGCGATTTTCTTGAGCAGCTTCACCTCGGCCGACCCGGTGTGGGGGGCGGTCGTTGCGGGTGATTCGATACCGTACGTGCCGGCGCACCAGCTGAGCCTGCGCCTTCGCGGCGAGCGCGGGCCCGTCGAGCTCGGGGTGGGGCTCGTCTACTACGGAGAGATTCGCGAGCTGGCGGGGCAGGGGCCGATCGCCGACGAGCTGCGGGTGCCGGGGCGCTGGCTGCTCGACGCGACCGCCTCGTGGGCGTTTGGAGACGCGAAGATTTACGCGACCGCCACCAACCTGGCGAACCGGCACGACCTGGTGGCTCGGAGGCCGTTCGGGGCCAGGCCCGAGGCACCGCTGATGATTCAGGTCGGGTTCAAGTACTCGTTTCGGTGACGCTCGCTCTTAGCGGAGGCGCAGAATCGCGGATGCGACACCGATGTAGACGCCACCATCTTCAGAGACGGCTATCGACTGAGGCTGATCGCTGAGCTCGATGACGGTCTGGTTCACAGGCGGCGTGACGTCGAGGCGCAAGCGGCTGACCGCCATTGAACCGTCGAGGTACAGCACGTTGCCATTCGGTTCTTCGGCGACGTCGAAGACGTACCATTGGGGGTGGCGCTCGATCAGAACTTCGGTGCCACCATCGAGGTTGAAACGTTTGACGGAGTCGAAGTTGATAACGAACCCTTCACTGCGACGGCCGTGGCGGAACCGAGCGCCGGTGATTGGCAAGACGTTGACCCAGGCCCCGGAGCCATCTCGGCACACCAGCTGGTGGTCAATGCGTCGCTGAAGGTAGATCGACCCATTCGAAGCCCAGTACCCTTCTCCGAGTTCCTCGAGGGGTGCACCCATCAGGTCACTGAAGCGCCCGGTCGACAGATCGAAGATGCGTGGTCCAGCCGTTGAGATCAAAAGCTGCTCGCCGTTCGGCGAAACCGAAATCTCAAACGGAGTCGAATGCGGAGTGGGTTGCGTATCGAGGTCTCCCACCGTGGTGACGACCTGGCCCACCAGCGTTCGAATCGTGCTCCCGTCAACAAAGACGACGCGACCATGTTCGGCGCTCATCGACACTGGGGCGCCAGTGAGCCGAGCGTCAGAGCCATCGCGCACGTCAGTCTCCTCGACCGGTCCCGCGAGGGTTCGCACCACTCCGTTTTCGACCCGCCGAATGTTGCAGCGCCAGGGGTCCCACACCGCGACTCCGCCGTCGGCCTGGGCGGCGAGGGCGGTGAAGGCCATGTTCTTCACCCCGGCCGTGGTGGTGGGGCCATCGGCGGCCCGCCCCTCCGCGATGATCAGCTCGACGCCACCGTCTGGCAGTCGCAGTTTGGCGCTGTCACCGAAGCGCTCGATGACCCCGAGATTTCGCACTTGTGTAGGGCAGTCGCGCTCGAGGAATTTGTATTCACCTGTTGGGCGCAACTCATAGAGGCCTGGGAATTTGCACACCCAGACCCCGTGTGGGCCAGCGCTCAGCTCGTTATTCCCTGAATTGCGAGCCCCGCCGTCGAAGGGCGCCACCTGCTTCTCGGCGGCCGACCCTCCCTGCGAGACACGAAACAGGTGGTCGATCTGCCCTGAGCCGAGCACCGTGACGTGCCCGTCGTCTTCGAGCACGGCCGAAGGGTGGACGGTTTCGTCGAAGCGCAGACACGCGGCCCCTCCGATGCCTGAGCGGGCCTCTGCGCAGTCGAGCCGGCCGACCCATGACGACACCAGCCCCGAGGGCGTCACCTTGCGAAGCGCGACCTTGGTGCCTGTCGGGTCTCGAGTGACTTCTTTGACGATCAGGTTGCCCTTCGCATCGAGCCCCAACACGGCCGGGTTGGTGAGCCGTGCAGCTCTGCCGAAGCCGTTCACGAAGCCTTGGGTCTGTGAGAGCCCAGCAATCGTTCGTACTTCGCCCGACGGCGAGACCCTGCGAATCGTTGACGCCTCGGCGAGATAGAGGTTGCCCGAAGCGTCATAGACCATCTCTGCGAATGGGTGCCGTGCGCCAAGCCGCGCGTTCGGCCCCTGGCCATCGGTGACGCCACACCCCGCCGGCCAGCCGGCCACCACGTCGACGCAGGCCTGATTCGCAGGCACGGCTCGCGAGACACACTGGCCGGTGATGCAGACCATCGCTTCAGAGCAGGTTCTGGTGCCGCAGGGCGTACCGTCGGCGACGTTCGTCGTGCCGCAGCCGACGCCGGCGTTGCAGATGGGGGCCTCACAGAGGGAGCTGGGCTGCGGGCAGGAGGCCGAGTCGTCGAGGTGACCGCACCCATCGGCACCGCAGACGTCGGCCGTGCAGGGGTCGGCGTCATCGCAGGTCGTCAGGGTGCCGAGGCATTCTCCGTGGTGACATTCTGCTCTCTTGAAGCAGGCGAACGTGGCGGTGCAGTCGGTGCCCTCGGCGTCGAGGTCGGTCTCGCACATGCCTCGCT
>JANLPS010000219.1:0-3534 GCA_031367385.1 Archangium sp.
GGCTCGACCTCGTCAGGCGGCAGCGCCGTGGAGGCCGGGCTGTCTGCAGGGGGCGCATCATCATCTTCGTCGTCGCTCTTCGCGATCGGCTGCGACTGCGTGTCGGCGTCGAGATCACCCTGATCGGCGCCCTCGTTCTCGTCAGCGGGCGCTTCCGAAGCCTCTTCATCGTCGGTGTCGTCGGCCTGGTCTGACTCCGACTCGTCATCATCGTCTTGCGCTTCGTCACCCTCGGGGTCGCTCGGGGGCTCGACCGGCACGACCAGCTCATCAACGTCTTTCGCGATCGCCTCCATGCGTTGCAGCTCGACCGCGCGCAACGCCGCCACATCGACCGGTGGCTTCACCGGCGCCGCAGCCACGGGCGGAGCCGCCGGAGCGGGTTTCTCGACCAACGCCTCGGCCAGGGCTGGCGCGACCGAGGTCGGGCTCGAGCTGATCGGCATTTCGGGCGCAGTCGGCGTACCTTCATGCGCGACGTGAACCGGCGCCGGCGGCACGGCCTTGCGCGGAGCGGTCACGTCGAGGTCAGGCACCGGAGGCCCGAGCGACGCGGTCACCGGCGAGTGCCCCAGAATCGGAGACGGCGGGTTCGCCGAGTCGAGCGACACCACGGTCGGCACGATGAACCCATTCGTTCGGGCCAGCGCGAAGAGCGCCTGATTCACGAGCGTGTCGCGGTCGATGTTCATCTCGCGGCTCATCGTCTCGAGCGCGGTGAAGAAGGGGTCGGCAATCTCGAAGCTTCGGGTGGTTCGCTTCATTTATTCAGCTCCCACGCAGGTTGTCTTGCCAGGGTGATTGGTTCTTCTTGTCTGAGAGCCAATAAAAGAGGGCCTGCATTTCGGCGTACTGCTGCTCGGCGATGCCCACGATTGGTTTCTGCAGCTCGTCAATGTCGACCCCATTCCACGTGAAGCTGGCGATCTGGTGATCTTTGAAGGTGCGGCCGGTGACCCGGCGATCTCGGGTGCGCCACAGGCGCTGCGCAGCCATGCCGGCGGCGAGGCCAAAGTTTTTCGGAGCGTTCAGCTTCTTGGGCAGGGCTATCTCGGTCAAGCCGGTCGTCCACAAGAGCCAGGTCAGCGCGTTCCAATCGGCGCGGGCGATGCGGAGCAGATCTGGCAACTCGAGCAAGTCGACCTCGAGCGACTCGTCGATCTCGATCGCCTCGGCTTCGGCGTCGCCCTTGGGGGGTTCGATGGTGCGCACCGCGAGCTCGACCGGCCCCTCGGGCAGCAGCTTCGACACATCGGGCACCAACCACGGCAGCTCTGCGCCCTGCGCGAACCGTTTTTGAATCGCCTCACGGCAGGTCATCACCCGCGTCGCGTACTTGCGAAGGGTCGCGTGAATCGCAGACATCGGTTGCTCTGGCGTATTCGGCAGCCCGTCATAGGTCGATTCAGGCGTCTCGTTCGCGGGCCAGAACCCATAGGAGGGGAAGAGCGCGTTCAAGTACGAGATCAGGTACCCGCCAGAGCCCTCTGAGGTCTTCAAGATGGCCTCGGCGTCTGCGCGGGCGTGCTTCTCGAGCCCGAGTGAGATCAGCACCAGCGACCGGGTGAAGTGCAGCGACTCGGTCTCTTCGGGGTGCAGCATGATCGCCGCGTTGATGAAGTCGAGCGCGGCACGGGGGCAGGCCCGTTGGTCCATCAGAATCGCGAACTGGCGAAGCAACAACCCAGAATCGCCGCCACGCACGAGGGCATTGGCGAGATCAGAGACGTCTTCTCCGCTGTGCTCGACGGCCGACTCGGCGATGCTCAACGCCGATTCATCGGTGCGGGGCAGGGGTACGCGGCGAAAGATCTCCTCGAATGACTTCATCGAGCGGTCACTGGCGGCGGCGCGGGCGGTGGCGAGCAGCGCTTCACCATTCTTTTTCGCGGCGAAGAGATCTTTGGCCAGCGCGCGCCACTCAGCGGCCGGCAGCGCGATGTTCTTGAACACCGCCGAAGCGGTCAGCTCGTCATCGACGGTGCGAATGCCCAGGTCACGGGTGAAGAGCACCTTGCCGCTGGCGTCGAGCCCCGACCAGAGGCCAACCGCCTGGTCGTTCTCGTTGACGCCTTTGACCAGCACCACGTTCGCGTCAGAAAACTCGCCGCTGGTGCTCTCCGCCCATTTGCCTGAACGCGCGCCGTGGTCGTACTCGGCCTCCCACAAGAAGGTGCCGTCGGGTGACCAGAACCGGCACAACCCGTGGCGCTTTCGGTCTGCATCGACCGAGACCTGGCGCCATTCGTTCTCGGTCTCGACGAATTCAGCCGCGTCGCCGACCGCTTTGGGGCGCATCGGGTAGGGCTCTCCGGTGCTCGGCAGGCAGCGAACGCCGTCAGCGTTGAAGTGGCGAATGGCGACGACGCGATCGTGGTCGTAGTCCATCTCCGTGCGGCGCACTTTCTCTGACACGCCGTTCTCGTGCATGCGCTCGGTGGTCGACGAGTCGGTCGCGAGCCACCGGCGGGTGCCTTGCAATTGCCCGTTATCGAAGGTGCCGTCTTGCGAGATCTCACCGTTTTCGTGAAAGCGCTTGAAGGCGCCGTGGGGCTTGCCGTGAACGAACGGGCACTCGTTGCAGAGCGTGCCGTCGGGGCGCCAAAACTTCCACGTGCCGTGGTTGCGGCCTTCTTTGTCTTTGGGGCCCGCGCACCACTCGTTGTCTTTGCTGTCCCAGGTGGCGTCGGGGGGCACTCCGGCGGGCTTCTCGCCGCGCAGCGACTTCTCGGTGGCGAGCTTTGATTTCTTGAACGCGACCATGTCGATGGCTTTGACGCGCTTGACGATGGCCTCGAGCGTGGTCGCCGGCACCGCGCCGGCCTGGCGAAACACCTGCACACCGTCGCGAAAGGCCATCAGGGTCGGTATCGATTCGACCTCGAACTTCTCGCCCAGCGCCTCTTCGGCCTCGGTGTCGACCTTGGCGAAGACCGCGTCGGCGTTCTTGGCGGCGACGCCCTCGAAGATCGGCGCGAAGGTGCGGCAGGGCCCGCACCAGGCGGCCCAGAAGTCGACGAAGACGATGCCCGAGGCGATCTTCTCATCGAAGGTCTCAGTGGTCAGCGCAACGGTCTGGTTTCCCATGGGCTCGGGGTTGTAGCGCACCTTGTGGCGCCGTATTGAGAAACACTAGGGTGCGAGGCACATGGTGCGTCGTGACGACTCAAAGCCGACGGAAGGGCGACCGACCGACACGGCGGAGTCACGCTGCACAACACCAGCGGGTGAAAGACCCGCGCGGGTAATCGCCGGAGAGCCCGGTAGCAGGCCACCACCGCAGGCAGAGATGCCGAAGGGTGAAGCGTGGCGTCAAGAGCCCGAGGGGGAGCAACTTCGCGGGCCGCAACATGAAGTGAAGCCTGCAGCCTCGAAAGACCTACAAAGGGAAAGCCGAGCCGCTCATGTCATGGCGAAGGCGATGTCAGCTGCCCGGGAGTCCGGATGGGCAGAGGGTTTCCCCGGGGTATTGGGAGCAGCACGCGAAGAAGGTGGAGTGCGGAACACGAGAGGTCCGTCTGGGTGGCGGCAGTC
>JANLPS010000233.1:0-9091 GCA_031367385.1 Archangium sp.
CGACGGCGGCGGCACGTGGACGCTCGACTGCACCAAGCCTGAAAACTGGTCGGCGGCGGGCGCGAATGGCGAGCCGAAGATGGTCATCACCTGCGCGGCCCCTGACTTCGAGAAGATCGTCAGCAAGCAGATGAATGCCCAGATGGCGGCGATGCAGGGCAAGCTCAAGTTCAAGCCGATGGACATGGGCTTGGCCATGAAGCTCGCCAAATTGATGGGCTAGTTCGTCGTTGCAATGCAGGGTGAAACGCCCGGTCGCTGTGAGCCGAACACCGCTTCATGCGCCGGGCGATCATGCGCCGGCAAGATCGTCAACGCAGGGTCTTGCTGGTGCAGTGCGATCAGCATGCTGACTTGAGCCTCGGTCTGGCCGACATTTTCGTCGGTGAAGGTGCGCATCGCCCATGATTTGCCGACGCGGTGCTCGAGTGATTCGGTGACGTTGATCAGGTCTCCGACGTGCATCAGGCGCTGGGTGGGCGAGAGGTTGATGAAGGTCGCGACGCTCCCCGGAGTGTGCCCGTAGGTCGGCACCACCACGATCGACCCGTCACCGAAGACATCCCAACTTTGATCTGAGAGCGCGTAGGGCACGTCGGCGAAGGTGATCGCCTTCACCCGGTCGTTGATCGCGCGGGCCTGGGCAGGCAGCACCACGCGCCGCGGGTCGTTCACGAAGCCGAGCTCGGGCGCGCCGACCCACACGGGCACTTCGCTCGGGAGCGACGCGACGCCGCCGGCGTGATCGGGGTGGGCGTGCGAGAGAATCACTCCTTTGAGCGTGGTCACGGCGAGTGCGCTCAGCAGCGAAGGCAGCGCTCCGCGCACTTCATTTCGGCCCGCGGTCTGGTTGAACACGAAGTGACGGTAGGCGCTCAGCTCGCTCGCTTCAGTGGCCGCATCAGGTGAGATGCCGGTGTCGATGAGCAGATCACCCGAGGGGTGGCGAACGAGCAGGGCAGACGACGTGACCTCCCACCGCTCGAGGCGGGTCGGGCCGGCAGAGGCATAGCGCGCGGGTGCAGTGGTGCCTCCGGTCTCGAGCCAGCAGACTTGAATCGGCGTCGAGGGGGGCGGGGGTGGCGCGTAGGCATGTTCAGCGGGAGTGAGGGTCGAGCAGCTGGTGAAGAGGGCCAAGGCAATGAGGTTTCGCATGCCCCATCAATGCGCCAATGCCATGGTATTGTGCAGGTCAATGTCTGAATTGAGAACATTCACCACATGAATATGACCTCATTCGATCTGAACTTGCTTCGCGTGCTCGACGCCATGTTTCTCGAGCGGAGCGTGAGCCGTGCCGCCGCGCGCCTGATGCTGTCGCAGCCGGCGACCAGCAACGCGCTCCAGCGGTTGCGCGTGGCCCTCGAAGACCCGCTGTTCGTGCGAACGAGTGGCGGTATGGCCCCGACCGCGCGGGCGAATGCGCTCCATCGGGCAGTGAGCTCGACCTTGGCGGCCCTCACCTCGTCACTCGCTGGGCCGGCCGCCTTCGACCCGTCGCTTGCCAAGCGAACTTTCGTGCTGGCCGCGAGTGACCAGGCGCAGCTCCTGGTGCTGCCAGGGCTGATGGCCTCGCTGACGCAGTACCCGGGTCTCAAGCTGCAAGTGGTGCCACCGCCCCGCGATTTCCCGACTGCCGAGCTCGAGCGTGGTGAAATCGACCTGGTGCTGGGGGCTTTTGATCTCGCGCCGGGCGACCGAGCGCCACGAGGCCTCAAACGCCAGCTCCTGGTCAGCGAGCCGTACGTGTTGGTGGGTCGCAAGGGCAACCCGGCGCTGAAGCTGCCGGTGAAGCTCGCCCTCGACTGGCCCCAGCTCCACGTCTCGCCACGGGGAGGCACCGTGGGCACGGTCGATCGACGGCTCCGAATCGAGCGCAACGTGGTGCTCTACACGCCGCACTACCTCGTCGCCCCGTGGATTCTTGCCTCGACGGACCTGGTCGCGGCTTTGCCCGAGCGAATCGCCGCGCGGTTTTGCCAGGCGTTTGCCCTCACCGTGCGCCCGTTGCCGATCGCCGCCGATTCACTCAAGGTTCACCAGCTCTGGCACCCGCTTCGGCACGACGAGCCAGCCCACCGGTGGCTGCGGGGAGCGGTTTTGAGCGCCGCCAAGAGCCCCATTTCGACGCGCGCCCGTGCTTTCAAATCGCAGGCGGGCCCCGTATAGAGGCGTTCATGTCACGCACTGTCGTCTTCAGCGGCTTGGGTGCCCTGGCCATCGGCACGATTCTCGGAGCGGCCTGCGGCGCTGAGAACACCATCGCCCCGGCAGCGGTCAAGCAAGAGAACATTCAGAGTTGCCGAACCTTCTCGCAGATCTTGCCCAACTTCGAGAAGGCGATCAGCACCGGCCAGACCGACGGGCTCAAGACGGTCATTGAAGGTCAGTTGCTGGTCTCTCCGCGGCCTGGCGTGCCGCCTCCGATCAACGACGTGCTGCGCGCGGTCTTTTTGACCCTGAATTCGCTCGCGTTGAAGCCCGCTGAAGCCGGGGCTGCCGCAGGTCAATATTGCGCTCCGAGCACCTCACCACCGCCGCTGGGCAAGGCCAATGAGCTCTGCGAAGTGCGCCGTGCGCTCGACGTGCTGGTGCACCAGGGCAAGGGCATCGACGCGATCAACGTGCTCTCACCGCTGCTGCAGTCGGTGATCGATTACATCGTCGGCCGCGGCACTGACGGCAAGACCCACTACGAAGTGTCAGCGATCTTCAGCGGGTTGTGCGCGCAAGACATGAATTGCCAGCTCTCCAACGGGCTCGATTTGGCGATCGGGTTTTCGGCCTACCTGCAGCTGCAAGACGGCAAGACGCTGGTGAATGACTTATTCGTCTTGGCCGAGAAGCCGTCGTTTCAGGCCTTGCTCGACCCCACCAGCGCGCTGACCGAAGACGGCTTCGTGGCGATTCTCAAGGGGTTGCGCCCCGCGATTCAGGCCGCTGACCCGGCCGCGCTCGATACGGTGATCAACAGCCTCCCGTTTCCGCAAGCGACCAAAGACGATCTGGCCCCGGTGGTCGCAGACCTGAAGAAGGTGCTGGTGACGCCCGCGTTGATCGTGCCCACGCGCCGGGCCCTCACCTGCATCGCGGCGAAAGACACCAATGATGACCTGCCCCGCATGCTCTACCGCCTGGCCATTCGCGACAAGTTGGCGACCCTGGGCATCACCAAGCTGGTGGCGACGCTCAAAGGTATCAACGAGATCGATGCCCGCGGGTCGCTGGTCTACCTGATCGGCACCCTTGCCTCGGCCGTGCGTGACGATGATCAAGCGATTGATTCGGCGGCGAGCGTGTGCCGAACGATGCTCTCGACGGCTCCAGTGCCCGGGCAGACCCGTGGCAACGCCGAGCTGATTCTGCCCAGCATCGGCGGCCACGGCATCTTCGGCGAAGTCATCTGCGCGGCTGACACCCTGTTGTTTGGCTGCACCGGTGGCAAGCAACCTGCCTGTGAGCTTGCGTGCCGAGCTGACGGCGGCACCTGCAAGTAACCGTTAGAAGGCCACCCCTGTCGCCTTCGGCACCGGCAGGGTGAACGACAGCGGCTCGACCGGTTTTCCCCCGCCATACAACTGCTGGTAGATGAACAGGTCGGCGACGACTTGCTTCACGTACCCGCGCGTCTCCTTGTAGGGGATCTCCTCGATCCACTGGTCGACAGGCAGTGAGCCCCGTTGGGTCACCCACCGCACCACGGCGCTCGGCCCGGCGTTGTAGGCCGCCGCGCACAGGGCGACGTGGCCCAGCCGCTTGGTCAACGCTGCGAGGTACCACGTGCCCAATTGAATGTTCGTCGCGGGCGCGTACAGCTCATCGGCATCGGGCGCCGGCAGCTTCAGCTCGACCGCTATCGCCTTCGCCGTGGGAGGAATGATCTGCATCAAACCCCGCGCGTCGGCCAGGCTGTAGACCTCGGGTCGAAAGCCGCTCTCCCGCCGCATGATCGCCCACGCCAACGCCGGGTCGATGCCCGCTTCGCCCGCGTACTGCTCGACGGTCGGCCGGTACGCCTGCGGGTACATCAGCGCGAGCGCCTCGGGCTGCTTGAGCGTGTACACCGCGCCCCACAAGTACCGGGCCGCCAGCACATGGGCCGCGCCGAACTCATCAATCGCTTGCAGCGCCTGCCCGTACGCCAGCGCCTCGTCAGCGCTGACCTGCGCAACCACCCGCTGTACCTCGTCATTTGCGTCTCGCAGCAACCCGGTCTTGGCCAGGTCGATCGCCAGCGCCAGCGAGGCGGGCATCTGCGTTGGAGTCACTCGCTTCGGCACCACCGCGAACGGCGTCGGTACCGCAAGCCCCAGCTCGCGCAGGCGCTCACCCGCCAACAGCGAATAAAACGTGCCTCCGAAGCCGGTGATCAGCTCGTTGTATTCACGCGCGACGTCGACCTTCACGCCGGCGTCATCGGCCTGCATCGCCAGCCCAGCCGAGCGAATCGCCCAGTACTTCGCCTGCGGCACCAACGACGAGCGTGGAAAATCGGAGATCAGCGAGAGCAACACCTCTCGAGCCCGCGCGTACTGCGCCGAGCGAAACAGCACGTAGCCTCGAAACCACCGCGCCTCATCACGGCGTCGCGACTTCGGGTGGTGATCTTCGAAGGCCGCGAAGGCGCTCACCGCCGCGGGGTCATCGTTGAGCCCCAACTGAAGCCACGCCGCGAAGTACCCCGCCTCATCAGCGCTGTACTCATTGGGAAATTTGGCGTCGACGCTCTGAAACACCGTCTTCGCCCCGGCGTTGTCGCCGACCCGCATCAACCTGCGGGCCTTGGTCATCATGCCCTCGGCCACCACCGCCGGGCCTCCTTTGGCGATCGCCTCTTCAATCGCGGCGAAGGCCTCGGGGTCTTTGCCCTGAATCAACAGCGCCTGACCGGTCATCAACGCCACCCGCGCCTGGAGCTTGGTCAAGGCGTCTGAAGCGACGCCCGGGGGGGAGGGCACGTGCGAGAGCGTCTCGATCGCCGCCGTCGTCGCCGACGCGTTGAGCTGAGCCTGTGCTCGCCGCATCGTGTTGTCGAAGCTCAGTGCCATCGGCCGCTTCTCTGCCGCCTCGTGCAGCGCCTGCGCAGTCACCGAGTGGGGGTGCGAGGGGTAGCGAATGTACAGCGCCTGCCAATCGGCCTTCGCCCCGGCCAGGTCGCCCGTGCCCTTGCGGGCCAGCGAGCGATCGAACAGCACTTCTGGGCCGGGGTCGTCTATCGCCTCGAGAATGGGCTTGGCCTTGGCTGCCTGGCCCAGCTCGAGCCACAGCTCCGCACTCCGAAGGTCGATTCGCTTCTGCAGCCACGCGGGTGCGACCGCCCGGGTCTTCTGCAGCGTCTTAACCGCCGCCGATCTCGACGTTGACCACGACTGGGCCTCTCCCAAGTACCACCCGTGGTAGGCCTCCAAGCCCTTCGGCGCCTTCACCGAGCTCAATTGCTTCACTGCACCGGCTGCATCACCCTCGGTCACCAGCAAGACGCCCGTCAGCAGCGAGAGACGCTCGCGGTTCGGGCAGGGGCGAGGCTTCGTGCGCTCGCATTGCTCGAGCTCATCGTGCGCGAGGGGCGCAAGACCTACATGGTGAACTCGAATTGCTTCGAGCAGCGCGGCTGATTGCGCCTGCGCTGGCCCCGCAAACGCGAAACAGGCGACGACCCACTGCAACACCCTCATGCGCACGTGTGAGACCCCAGTTTGACATCGAGCAACGTTCCCACGTATTCACGCTTCGCCTCGCGAGGGAATTTCGTGGGCGAGGCACAAAGGGAAACGAACGTAGTCCTGCCTTCTTGAAACGCGGCAGAGGTTTTCTTCCCGGGAGTCAGAGTCAGTCAGTTCCACGGGGGACCATCACCAGGGAGGCTGAAATTACATGAAGCCGTGTCCGACCGAACTTTCGCAGAGCATCAATCCGGAAGCGGGACCTAAACGTCTCGGTGTTGAAGAGCATCGCAACCTCAATTGCTCGCACTACGACAATTGCCTCGATGAGGCCGTTCGTCGTGGGTGGCAGAGCTTCACTTGCATCAAATGCCCGCTCTACGCGCTCCCCTCGGGGCCGCAGATGGGCATTGAAGGCTTCGCGACCCAACGTCGCGCGGTCTAAGATCACTGCAACGCAGGGCAGTTCACTTTTGAAACGACGTCTCCTCTGGGCCCTCAAAAGCCCTGGGAGGCGCAGTTCAAAGGGCGGCAGCGCTTAAGAAGCCGCTCGCTTCAACGTCACCACGCCACGCCGCAGCAGGTCTTTCATCGTCTCTTCGATGTCGACCGGCGACATGTCGAGCTTCGCGATCACCTCGCGCGGCGTCAGCCCTTCTTCACAGATCAACCGGGCAATCTCGAGAAACCCTCGAGGGCCGACGTGTCGGTAAACATCGTACAGTTCTTTGTTGACGTCGATCTGGGTCGCCGCGATCAACAGCGTCTCGCGCATGCGCCGCTCGTTGTCGTTGAGCGTGGCGCAGGCGCGCTCGATCAACACTTCGGTGCTCAAGAACAGGTTCTGCGGAGCCGTCGCTTGTGCGCCCGGCATCCACGTCGCTTCGGCGGCCCTCGAGGCGATGAACGCGTTGAGGGCCCGCTCTCCGTCGGCGGTGTACTTGCCCGCGGTCGCCTGCGCGTTGATGCAGATGCCCCCGTTGAGCACCAGCACGTAGCTGGCCCAGCCATCTTTCACCTCGAGCCGGCCGCTCAGGTACCGCATCGCGAGCTGTCGCAACGTCCACTGTGGGCCGACGTTGGCGACTGAGAACGCGAACGACTGGCCAGAGAGCATCTGGGCGAGCGCATTCGACCGCGGCTCGAGCAGCTTGCGCGCTTGGCTGATCAGCGTGTCGAGGCGAACGCCCTTCGAGAGGTAGGCCTGGGCGCCGGCATTCAACGCCCGCAACGACTCGCGATAGTCGTCATGCGCCGAGATGAAGGCGATCGGCAGCTCGCGGGTGCGAAAATCGTCTCTCAAAATGCGCAGCATGCCCCAGCCATCGAGGTGCGGCATGTTCAGGTCGGCGAAGACCAGGTCGAAGTCGCGCTGCAGCGCTAGGTCGGCGCCCTGCTGGCCGTCGTTGGCGGTGGTCACCTGAAAGCCGTGCTTTGAGAAGAGCGTCGAGAACATGCGAACCAGCGACTCGTCGTCGTCGACCAGCAACAGCCGCACCTGATTGCCTGACACCGGCGTCGGCGCCGTAATCGGCTGCTCCGGCACCGCGCTGGCCTTTTCGGTCGGCACTTCGAACGCCAAGGGCTCGTCGTCAACCGCTTCACCGACCACCACCGCGACCTCGGTTTCGCCTTCTCCGATGTCGCCGACTTCGATCACCACGCCAGCGCCGTCTCCCGCGTGACCCGAGACCTCGGCGAACGACCACGCTGCTTTCGGCAGCGCCATCATGTGCTTGAGCGCTTCGGGCCCGACCGAGCCCAAGAAGGTCGCCCGCTGCAGCTTGCCGCGCACGAAGGTGGCCCGGCCCTCGTTCGAGGTGCGCGCGTCGAGCGTGAGCATGCCGGAGCGGCGGGTTCGTCGGAGGTGGTCGACCAGCCGCTGCAGGGTCGCGCTGTCGCCGATGCCCGACGAGGTGCCGGGTCGGTTGGCCAGCTCCTCCCACAGGGCCCGGGTGGGCAGGGCGTGCGCTTCGCCAAACGGCGGAGGCATGATCGCCACCACGCTCGACCGCAGCCCCGCGACGAAGGGCGCGTCGCTCACGTCTTTCGAGACCACCACCACCGGCAGGTTCGCGTAGTTCGGGTCGGCCGCCACCGCGTCGAGCACCTGAATCACGAAGTCTGACGAGAGATCGCCTTTGACCACCAAAAGGTCGGGCGAGATCTGCCGAAGGCCGCCCGCGACCTTTCGCCGGTCGGTGATGAAGCGATAGAAGACGCCTTGTTTGTTGAACGAGTCTGCGATGCGCCCCTGGCTGGCGCGATCTTCGTCGATGCCGAGAATGACGGGCTTCGCCGACGCACTCATGGTCACCACTTCAACCACGGTCTGGCACCCAATACGAGAATTCAGACACAGAGAAATGGCGGGAAATGTAAGGTCGCGGGCCATGCGAGTGCACAACTTCAACGCCGGGCCTGCCGGGCTGCCTCTGCCAGCGCTCGAACGCGCGCGCGATGAGCTGCTCGACTTTCAGGGCTCGGGCATGTCGATCATGGAGCACTCGCACCGAGGCCCGCAGTACGACGCGGTGCACACCGAGGCGCTTTCGCTCCTGGGCTCGCTGCTGGGTGTGCCAGACACGCACACGGTGCTGTTCTTGAGCGGAGGCGCGTCGCTGCAGTTCGCGATGGTGCCGATGAACTTTCTGGGGCCCGGCCGCAGCGCCGATTATGTGATGACCGGCGTGTGGTCAGAAAAGGCGCTCGATGAGGCCAAGCTCGTCGGGGCCACCCGCATCGCTGCCTCGACCCGGCTCGACAACGGCAAGTACCTGCGCGTGCCGACCCAGGCCGAGCTCTCGCTCGACCCCAAGGCCGCGTACGTACACAGCACCTCGAACAACACCATTTATGGCACCCAGTTTCACACCCCGCTCGACACCGGTGCAGTGCCACACGTGTGCGACATGTCGAGCGACTTCATGTCGCGGCCGGTCGACGTCTCGCGCTTCGACCTGATCTACGCAGGCGCGCAGAAGAACCTGGGCCCGTCGGGTGTGCTGGTGGTGGTCGCGCGCAAGGCCTTTCTCGAGCAGGGGCGCGCCGACATCCCGAAGATTCTCAGGTACAGCACGCACGCGGAGGCCAATTCGCTCTACAACACCCCGCCAACGCTGGCGATTTACCTCGTTCGCAACGTGCTGGTGTGGATGCAGGGGGAGGGTGGCTTGCCCGGCATGGAGCGCCGAAATGCCAAGAAGGCCGAGCTGCTCTACGGGGCGCTCGAGCGCATGAAAGGCTTCTTCACCGCCCCGGTCGAACCGAATTCGCGATCGCTGATGAATATCGTTTTCGCGCTGCCGTCAGAGAAGCTCGATGCAAAATTCGCGACTGAAGCAACCAATGCAGGGCTGGTCGGCCTCAAGGGCCACCGCAGCTCGGGCGGCATTCGGGTCTCGGCCTACAACGCGGTCTCGGTCGCG
>JANLPS010000244.1:0-30630 GCA_031367385.1 Archangium sp.
ACCAGCGCGCACTGCTGCGGCGCTCGCCCGCCTACCGCTCGCCCCGCTGTTTCGCGCTCAGCTTCGGCGGCAGTCGCCGCCAAACCGAAAACAACTGCCACTTTTCTGAATGAAAGCCTCGGCCCCAAACGCCGGGGCTTACCTGTCTGGTCAACCTCGTCACGCTATTTCACGCGGCAGCGCAATTCGGACAATCGCACTGACCGCGTCACGAAACAGCGTGGTGACCTGCCGATCAAACAACGCGGTCAACAACACCACTGGTCGCCTCCGGCGGCGACCGACCGACCGACGACGCGAAACTCAGATCACTCACTCTGCCGCTGATCTGCGCCCGGTCCACTCCTCACGAGCAAAGGTGGGCCACTTCTCGCGAGCGCTGAAGCGCCACCACTGCCATCAATGCTCGAGTCACAAATTCTCCGTGCTTGGTCGAACGGCAGCAGCAACAGCTCGTCGCCAGTCTTCGCGTCTTCGAGGCTCCCCCTGCATGGAAAGCCGAAATCGCCGTTCGCCGTGCAACGAGCGGCTTGGTGCTCTTTGCGCAACACCTCGTCAGACAGCTCGAACAGCTTCGCAAAGGGCTCGCTTTCAACGCCGCTGACCCGAAATGGATGGTTCATGACAGCGACTATTGCGCGTTCGTTCTTCCAGATCTGGCGAGAATCGGACCTTGTGTCACCGAGCGTTTGGCCACTGCACGCGCGTCGCCCGCGAGAGATTGGCTCTGCCGAACGCGAACGGTCATGGCGATGCCAGCGACAGTAATGATGGCGCCCATCGCCGATGAGAGTGGCCCGGTCACCGATGATGTCGTTCGTCGCTCGCCTCGTGAGCCTGAGATGCTCGAGCGGGCGTGGGCCTTGCCGGTGGCGTCGAAGTACCCGAGGCCTCCGCTGTGGCAGTCGAACCCGTCTGCGTGTGGGCCGACCGCGGTGGCCAACGTGCTGCACTCGACGGGAGCGCTCGAAGCCACCGCCGACAGCGTCGCTGAATTCGGCGCCGGGTGTTTCAAAGGGGTGTGCTTCGGCGGGCTGACGCTCGAGAAGTTGGCGACGGCGACCCGCGGGGCGGCTCCGAAGTGGCAGGTGACTGCGCTGCACACGCTGACGCTCGAGCAATTTCGCGACGAGCTGCGGCAGGCGAATGCGCTCGATCGCCGGCTGATCATCAACTTTCACCGCGGGCCCCTGTTCGGCACCGGTGGCGGGCACCACTCCCCCATCGCGGGGTACCTGGAGGCCGACGATCTGGTCTTCGTGCTCGACGTGAACGAGCACTACCAACCGTGGTTGGTGCCAGCACCGCGGCTATATGAGGCGATGCACACCGTTGACCCCTCGAGTGGCGAGCTGCGCGGGCTGTTGCGCTTGGAGCTTCGGTAATCGTTGGGACACCAATGTACGAATTTCAGTACATTTTTGTAACGTGAGTCGACCACCAGGCGATTCGGGCTCTGGGCGGGTTTGTGTAACCTGAGCCGAGGCTCACGAAGGCTCGTCAGCGAACGGCCACCGCACCCGCAGCGCCAGGCCGAGCAGCCCATACCGCGCACGAAACGACGGCTCGCTCTGCACGAACCGAACGCTGCCCTCGGCCAACACGTCGAGCCACGACACCGGGTGCACCACCACGCTCAGCGTGCCACCGATGCCCGGCACCACCACCCGAGAGAAGATCAGCTGCCCATCGAGCGTGAGCTGCGCGCCGAGCAACGCCCGGTAAATCGGCAACCGCCCGCCGAGCCGAAGTCCCGCTCCGCCGAAGGCCCCGAACATCGCGTCAAGCTCGGCCAGCCAGTAGCGGCCGAGCAGCGTCACTCCAAGCTCGAACGAAGCCCCTGAGCCCAGGTCGTACGACGAGCGGGCCACCAGCGCGGGCACTGCCACCCACGGAGTCTGCACCGGAGCCGGCGGCGGCCCCTGCACCAGCAGCGGCGCCCCTGAAGAGAGCACCAAGGTCTGCGGCTGGCGCGCGGCGATCACCACCTGCCTGACGCTGAACGCGCTGCCATTCGCGTCGATCACCTCGACCCGATGCACACCCACCGCCAGCAGCTGCTTGACCGGCGCGGCGCCGACCAGCACGCCGTCGATGCGAATGCCAGCCGCGACAGGCTCGGTCTCGACGGTGAGCTGCGCGGCCAACCGGGTACGCGCGCGTTCGAAGATCGCCACGAATGCGGGAGACACGTCGAGCCCCTCGATGGTCAGCGTCGGGTCGGCGATCAAGGCGCTCGCGAGCGCGTCGTCACCATCGAGCGGCCTTCGCAGCGCCAAGTAGCACCGGGCTCGAAGCAGCTCGAAGCGAGCTCGCTCGGCCGACCCTTTCTCGAGCCGCAGCAAAGCCTCGACCTGAGTCAGCGCCGCCTCGAAGTTGCCGCTGTTGAACAGCGCGAGCCCCTCGTCGAGAGGTGCCTGAGCGCCGACCACCACCATGAGCACGAGCGCTGACCAGGTCATCGCTTCAAGTCAACCACCAGGCGTTCGTCGCGGCCAGCAATCACCTCGAGCACGCTTTCCGAAGCTCGAAAACCGTCTCGCACCAACCGAATTCGATGCTTGCCGGGCTTGAGCTCGAGCTGGGTCGGCGCTTCGCCCTGGCTTCGACCATCGACGAACAGCTCGGCGTAGCTCGACTTGCCGTCTACCGTGGTGACGACCGAAATCTTCGCCGCGGCCTCGCTGGGCGCCACGCGTACGAGCTTGGCGTGCTTGGCCGTGCCCACCTGAGGCCGGGGAGCCGTCTTCACCGCGAGCTCACCCGCGCTCGGCGTCACCACCGCGCTGGGCGTGGCCTCGATGCTCCCTGGCTCAGGGCGCGCGTCGACCGGGGCCGGCGGGAGCGCCACCACCGTCGGTGCTGGTGTGGGGGTTGGGACCGGGGCGCTTTGACGAACCTTCGAGGCGATGACGCCCCCCACAGTCAGCACGGCCATCGCCATCGACGCCGCGGCGAGCCACCTCCACACGCCCCCGCGCCGTCTCGGCCCCGCGCGTCGCGCCGCGGCGTCGAGGCTGTCGAAGAGCACGCGAACGCTGGCGGGGCGGCCCGAGGGTTGGCGGCTGACCGCGCTGCGCAACAGCGCCCCCATCTCACCCGAGAGGTCTCGGTTGATCGAATCAGCGCTCGGCGGGTCTTCTGCGAGCTTGCGTTGCGCGACCAGCACATCGTCACCCGCGAAGGGCGTTTGGCCGGCGAGCATTCGGTACAACAAGATGCCCAGCGCATAGATGTCGGCCCGCGCATCGACCGGCGGGTCACCGGTCAGCTGCTCGGGCGCCATGAATCGCAGCGTGCCCAGTACGTGGCCAGTGGTGGTGGTGTCTTTCGAGGTCTCCTTCAAGATACCGAAGTCGAGCAGCGTCACCCGCCCGTCGGTGCCCAAATACACGTTGCTCGGTTTGACGTCGCGGTGCACCAGCCCCCGGCCGTGCAAGTACGACAAGCCCTGGCACAGCGGCTCGACGATGGTTCGCACGTCGGGCCACGGCCACACGCCCTTGCGTCGCTTGAGCGCCTCAGCCAGCGACTGGCCTTCGAGGTACTTCATGACGATGAAGGGCCGTTCGTAGAAACGCCCAATCGAATACACCGGCACGATGTTCGGGTGATCGAGCCCCGCGGTCACCCGGGCCTCACGCTCGAAGCGGGCCACCGAGGTCGCGTCGTGGCACAGGTGCCGCGCCAAGACTTTCACCGCGACCAACCGGTGCAGCTGGAGGTCGGTCGCCAACACCACGGTGCCCATGCCCCCCTCGCCCAGCTTCTTCTCGACGCGCCAATTGTCTTCGAGCACGTCTCCAATCGAGATCTCCCGGGCGGTCGGCTCGAGGCTCTGGCCAGGCGCGAGCGACACGGTCCCGGGCTGGGGCGACCCGCACCCTGCGCAGGCCGAAGCGCCGTCAACCAGAGGTTGACCGCAGTGAGTGCAGAGAGACTCCATCGAGAGGGACTATAGTCTGTCACACCCATGCCCTCTTTCAGTACGGCCCCGCTCGCCGACCCCTTGAGCGCGGAGGAACAGGCCACCTTCGACCCGACCCAGGTCAGTTATGGCCTCGAGGTGCTCACAGGCGCTCAGGTGGGCCAGATGCTGACCGTTGGCGTCGAGGGGCTGATCATCGGCTCGGGCACCGACGCGACCCTGACGCTGAGCGACTCCACCGTGTCTCGGCGGCACGTCGAGCTCAAACCCAGCCCCCAAGGGGTGTGGGTCAAAGACCTCGGCTCGAAGAACGGCATTTTTCTCAATGGCGTGCGGGTCGAGGGCTTTCTGGTGCGCCGCGAGAGCACCTTCACCGCCGGCACCACGGTCTTGCGGGTCTGCGCCACGCCAGCGCTGCAGACCGCCAACATCGCCGCGTTCGGTGACGCGATCGGCGGGTCGCCGGTGATGCAGACGATGTTCGCCTCCCTGCGTCGCGTCGCCCAGTCGCTCTCGAACATCGTGCTGCTCGGAGAGACCGGCACCGGCAAAGAAGTGCTGGCGAGGGCCATTCACCAGGCCTCAGCCCGCCGGCATCGCCCCTTCGTGGTGGTCGACTGTGGGGGCTTGGCGCCGAACCTGGTCGAAAGTGAGCTCTTTGGTCACCTGCGCGGCTCGTTCACCGGCGCCGACGCCGAGCGCAAGGGTGCCTTTCTCTCGGCCGAAGGCGGCACGGTCTTTCTCGATGAGATTGGAGAGCTGCCGCTCGAGCTGCAGCCGAAGCTCTTGCGCGTGCTCGAGAGCCGAACCGTGCGGCGGGTGGGTGAAGATCGCGACCGGCCGATCGACGTGCGCATCATCGCCGCCACCCACCGTGATTTGCCGCAGGCGGTGAAGTTGGGGGCCTTTCGAGAAGACCTCTACTTTCGCCTGGCGGTGCTGGTGACGCGGGTGCCACCGCTGCGAGAGCGCAAGACCGACTTGCCGCTGTTGATTCAGGCCATCTTGGCGCGGCTGGGCAGACCCGAGCTCGAGCTCTCACCCGCGCTGCTGGCGAGCTTTCAAGACCACGAGTGGCCAGGCAACGTGAGAGAGCTGCGCAACGTCATCGAGCGCGCGGTCAGCGGCGGCGTCAACGTGGTCGAAGCGGCTCCGAAGGCGTTGCTGGGTCAGGCCCCACCCCCCGACGCCGAGCTGCCGTACAAGGCGGCCAAGGAGCAGCTCGTCGAGCGCTTCACGCGCGAGTACTTCACGCGCTTGTTCGAGAAGAGCCAGAGCAACGTCACCGAGATGGCGAAAGCCGCCGGCATCGCGCGCACCTACGCGCACGAGCTGGTCAAGAAGTACGGGCTCAAGTAGCCCGCCTCCAAAGCGACCGAGCCGAGCCCGACGAGCAAGACCGAGACACGGGCGTTCACCTCCGCCAGCACGGCATCGCCAGGGCCATGCGTCGAAGGGGCGACTGCGCGTTTGCCCCTTCGTGCAGTGTCAGCTGCACCTGACGCTGCGCTCCCAGGCGACCACGGCAGGGCCCAGCCCGTCAGGGGCGCCTGACGGACCGCTCGAGAAGCCCCATGTTCGAGCACGCAATTCACGCGCTTGGGGGCCTCAGCCAGTGGCCTCCCGCTTGCGTTGGGAGCCCCCGCACTCACCCAACCAGGAGTCTTCGTGCGAAACGCAATTACCCTTCGGTGCCTTCTCGTCGTGGTCTTCGCAGCGTGCACCGGCGAAGTCGGGGGCACTGGTGAGCCGAGCGTCACCCACTCCGACATTCAGATGGTGGTCGCAGCCAATGCGCTGAGCCTTTCGGTCGGCGACGCCAAGCTCGTGAATGCCACCGTGTCGACGACCCCCGGGCGCGCCTTCACCCTCGACTTTTCGAGCTCGCGCCCGAGCGTGGTCTCGATGTCTCCGCTCGGCCTGGCGACGGCGTTGGCCGATGGCTCAGCCACCGTGACTGTTCGCGCCACGCTGCTCGACGGCGGGGGCTCGGCGTCGACGACCATCGCGGTGACCGTCGCCAGCAAGACCGTTTCGAGCCTCACGCTGGCGGTGCAAGGCGCTCCCACGCTGCCCTTCAACGGCACCTCGGCCACCGTCACCGTCGGCTTCGTGGGGCAGGCGCCCACGCAGGTCAACCTCTCGCGCGATGGCTACCCGGCGTTCGCGATGTGGCCGACCGATGCCTTCTTCACGCTCGCGGCCGACCAGAAATCACTCACCGGGCAGTGGTGCATCTCGGCGAGCTGCTGGGGCAACGTGAGTGGCGACCACACCTTGAATGTCACCGCGAGCTACGCCGATGGCACCACCGCCTCGGCGGCGCTCACGCTCAGCGTGGTCGATGCCACCGGCGGCGGCAGTGGTGCTGGTACCGGCACTGCTGGCGGCACCGGCGGAGGGACCGGTACCGGCGGAGGCAGCGGCACTGGTACCAGCGGGAGCGCCATCACCGCCGCCATGTGGGCCGAGATCGCCACCCAGCGCGCCGCCTTCGGTGACCCCAACGACTGCAAGGCCCGTGTTGATGCGGCAGTGCCGACGGGCACCGTGCTTGCGCCGGGTGGCAACCTCGCGGCCGCGCTCGCAGCGAGCAGCACCGTCGTTCTCCAGACCGGCACGTACACGCCCACCGGCAGTCTGCTCGCGATACCGACCGGCAAGAAGCTCATCGCAGGCGCAGGCCAGAAGCCCGTCATCGACCTGTCGGCGTTGACGAATTTTGCTGCCATCTACGTGGGCGACGACGCGGTGCTCGCTGGCATCGACATCAGGGGCGCGCAGGGCATGTCGATCGTCACCTTCGACACCGGCAAGGGCCGCTACAGCAACGGCGGGCTCTTCTACAACCTGACGGTTCATGACTCGGGCCTGACCGGCTCGATGGACGACGGCACCGGCATCTCGATCAGCGGCGGCAGCAACGCGGGAGAGGGCCAGAACTGGTGCACGGTCGCGGTCGAGATCTACAACTCGTGGAACCCCGCGGGCGTTGCCCCGGTCGGGCAAGGGGGCAACAGCGACGGGCTCAGCAGCAAGTTTGGCGCCGGTCAGAACACCTTCATCGGCCTCAACTCGCACAACAACGGCGACGACAGCGTCGACATGTGGCTGGGTGGCGCGACCTACCACTACTTCGGCAACTACCACGACAGCGGCAAGGTACCGAACGTCACCAACGCAGGCGATGGCAATGGCGTGAAGCTGGGCAAAGGCGACGTGGTGCACAAGTTCTACAAGAGCACCGCCACCAACAACAAAGCCTGCGGCTACGACTTGAACGCCAACCTGCAAGACCCGCTGCTGGTGAGCTCGAGCGCGACCGGTAACCCCAATGGCGATTACTGCTACTTCACGCCCTGAGCCAGAAGCAGAACGCGTATAACGTCAGCTTCGTGTCTTTGAAGCGATCGATCGGCCTCCTCGCCCTGATTCTGAGCACGACGGTCTGGGCCCAGGTGGTCGACGAGTCGCTCGAATCGGGCGGCCTGTCAGCCGCTTGGGCGCTCACCACCAAGTCGGGCATGACGCTCGAGGGGTCGACGCTCGCCGCCCATCGCGGGCGCTATGGCCTTCGGTTGGTCGACGCCGAAGACGCCGTTGACGCACAACCCGGCGCTTTCTTTTCGCGCACCATCGATGTCCCCGCTCCCACGCTGTTCACGCGGTTGTGGTTGCGCAAGGTCTCGAGCAACCGTCTGGGCGGCGCGAGCATCTGGCTCGCCCTCGAGCGCAAGGGCTCGGCGAGCGTTGAAGGCACTGCGTTCGCCTGGGCATTCGATGGTGACGGCAGGCTCTCGGGCATCGAGCAGGGCCTGTTTGCGAATGGCACGATTGACTACTCGACGCAGGCCTTCGATTCGCACCTCGATGGCGGCTGGCAGCTGCTCGAGGCCGCGGTCTTGGGGCTCGGCGACAAAGCCACCGTTCGCTACGCGGTCGACGGTCAGATGGTGTTCGAACGCAGAAACGTCACCGCGGCGGCTGACAGGTTCAGCTCGGTGCGAGTCGGCGAGACCTACGCCAACGGCCCGGGCTTTCGCTGCACCCTCGACTTCGACGACCTGCGGGTCGACCCCATGCCGATGGGCAGCCGGCTCGAGCTCGACCTCGAGAGCCCCATCTCGCAGGCCCAGTGCGCGGCGCTCGAGGTCAAGCTGATGCCCACATTCTCGCTCGACGGCGGTGCGGTCGTGGCGGTCGCTGCGCCATATGCGCTGCAGCTTCGGGTTGAAGGGCTCGGCGCGCTGTTCTCCGATTCACGGTGCGCGGCGCTCGTCAGCCCGCCCAGCTTGGCCAAGGGGCAGAGCCAACAGACGTTCTATTTTCACGCGCCCGACGCGGGGCTCATTCGCGCCACCGTCGAGCACGATGAGCTGCCGTCAGGCGATTTCATACCCGGCAGCGCGACCGCGACGGTGTTGCCTCCAGGCAGCGGGTCGCAGAGCTACTACGCGGTTCACTGCCAGGGGTGCGCCTCGGGGCCCGAGAGCGCCGGCTTCTTCGCGGTGGTGGTGCTGCTCGCCCAGCGGGCCCGACGCTCGAAGCGCCGCGCAGGCTGAGCACAGCGCCGGCGCGGTCTCACGGTCACGTGAGTGGCGGCTTCGCTTCGCTCTCTGAGCGTCACGCGGCGCCATTTTCCAAAGCGAACTTTGAAAGTGACAAACTTGTAATGTTGAAAGTGACAACCTCGTCACTTTGAAAGTGACGTCGTCAGCCAGAAAACAAGTCGGTTGGCTGCGCCCAGTGCGATCAGAGCGAACCAGGTCGCGTCAGTGCCGCTCGAGCTCGAGACGTTCGGCGGAGTGACCGAGCATCTCGTGTCGGAGCGGGTGCTCAGCGCGTTCGAAGGCTTCGGCTGGTCGGGTTTCCCAATGTCGTGAGCCTCAAGAGGGTCTCAGGTGACGAACCTGCCTTTGGGTCGAGCGACATGCTCAAGCTCCACCTCTCTGCGAAGCTGAAGGCGTTCCGCGACGCTCGAAGCGGCGTCGCTGCGACACCTGATGGCCGCTCTCGCTACTGCACCGTGACGACGGTGCCGGTCTTGAAGGCCGCGCTGCTCGAGTCCCACGACTGGGTGCCGGTGTCAGCGTTGGCGAAGCGCACCGCGTACGCAGCGATGTCTTTGGTCATGGGCCAGCGGTCGGGCATCGAGACGAACACGTCGTAGCCGCCAGCCGCCGCCGTGGAGGGGATGTTCACGTTCAGGCTCACCGTGCTCGAGCTGGTGGCCTGCGAGGGCAACTGCCGGGCGTCGCCAGCGGTGCCGGTCAGCCGCTCACCCGTCGTTCGGTGCTTGAGCGTGACGACGAGCTTTCGGGCGCTGTAGATGCGCGCCCAGCCGACGTCGCGCAGGTCGATGGCCACTCTGACGGTCTCGCCCTTCTTGGCGGTCGACGAGTGGCTCACCTGATCGAGCTGAAAGCGGTAGCCCATCAAGTTCTTCACATCGTCGTAGCAGCCATCTGAGAGCCAGCGATTCATGAACCCCTCGAAGTAGCCACGGTGCAGGGAGGTGAGGTGGTACCTCGGCCCTTCGTTCATGATGCCGCCGAGTTGCCCCGCGTTGTCAGTGCCGCCCGAGCACGCGAGCCGCATCACCCCGCCGCTGCTGGTGCCTCCGCTGTCACAGGTCTCGGCGCCGAAGGGCGTGAACTCGGTCATCGCCGCCGCGTAGGCGCGCTGCGTCGCGCCGGTGCCGGTGTAGGCAGGCGTGACGTCCGTGGTCGCTCCCGGAAAGGTCCAGATGTCGTTGTCGCTTGCCATGAAGCAATCGTTGACGAAGCCCATGCGCGCTTGCGGAGCCCCGCTGAAGGCCATCGACGCGTCGAGTACTTTTGGAAACAGCGACTGCACGTAGGGGGGCGTGCGATGGGTGATCATGATCTCCTCGGGAGTCATGTCGAGAATCGCGTTCACCACCCGGGTCTTGACCGATTCAGGCGTCGGGTCGCCGTGCCAGGTGGCCCATTCGCCCCAGCCGCCGATGGCGCCGAAGCGCATGAAGGCGATGACGTCGCGGTTCGCGGCGATGGTGGGCTTGAGTGCGGCCAGCTGCGCTTCGACCTGCTCGATGCTCGCCCCTTCGTCGCACCCGAACGATGAGCAATACACCTGCCCGAAGATGACCTTCAGACCGGCGGCGCGAAAGCAGGCCATGTCGGTATTCAGGTGCGTGGGCGTGATCGTGGCTGGGTTCACCTCGTAATAGACGAGCCGCACTTTCTGGTTGAGCACCACGCCGTCTCGCACCGCCGTCGTCACCGAGCTGCAGGCCTCGTTGGGCCCGATGCGAAAGTAGAAGCCGCGCTCCGGGTTCTCGAGCTCGGCGGTGGTCGCTTGAAATGTCGCGCTCGTGAGCGGGCCGTTGGCGAGCGGCCCCATCGCCGGAGTGTCTGCCGAAGCGCTTGGCAGCCCCGCGTCTGACAGCGAAAGGCCTGCGTCACTCGCAGCAGCGGCGCCTTCGACCCATCAGTGTTTGCCATGGCCAAAGGCCGTGTCTCCAAAGGTCGCGTTGTCGCAGGGGGTGCCATTCGAAACGGTCTTGATGGCGCAGGCCTCAGTCAGCGAAAGGCCGTAGAGCACCCGTCGCGTGCCGGTGAACGAGCATTGGCCATGTTCTTCAGCACAGAGCACCCAGCCTTGCGTGCTCGCCGAGTCACAAACCGAGTTGGACTCGCCGGCGTCGGCCACGCTCGCGTCGAAGCGCGGGAGCTCGATCGAACCAGCATCGCGGGCCACCGGGGCGGGCCCACCGTCGAGGCGCGCCTTCACGCCGGCGTCTTCAAGCTCGATCACACCGCCTCCACAACCGACGAGGAGCCAGACGAGCGCGAGCCAGCGACGTATGAAGTGGAGCATGCCCAGCGGGTTTGCAACCGCGGCGCCGCGTGAGAGTGCCCGCCAAATGAGCGCAACCATGACGGTCTGCCCGAACGAACGTCAGGTCGACCAGACGCCTAGGAGCGAGTGTGGGCGGTTGCGGAGGTGCGGCGCGCCTCGACGATTACAGAAACAGATGGCACACCACCCGCGTGACCTTGGGTACCAGCGAGGCCGCGCAGGCGAGGTCGTACCCGGCGTCACCGAGAACGGCGTGTCGAAGCACCTGACATTCGAATTGCGACGGCTGGCCGCTGCACCCCGCATCGAACCCGGGGAAGGCTTCTTCGAGGCGCGAAGGGTCAGCCGTCATAATCGTCAGATCATCGCAATACATCGAGGGCCCGAAAATGCCGCCCCCAACCACCGTGAGCTTCGCCGTATCGCACCCACACCTCACGCACGACGCGAGCGATGGGTACAGGCCCGCCGTGGTGATCGGTCGCATCACGCAGGCACCTTCACACTCGGTCGGGGTGGCCACGTACCCCGTCACTTGGGCACAGTTGCCGACGCCACCGTCGCCACTCCACAAGGCACAGACTGGCTCGCCCTGCCCGGCGTCGAGGGGGTGACCGGCGTCTGAGCCTCCGGTGTTCTCGTGCGGGCCACCGTCGGTGAACGCGACGCCGCTATCAATGAACACACACGACACGTCTTGGCAGTCTTCTGTCGGCCGAAAGCAATTGCAGCCCGTCAGGGTGAGCGCCAGGCACAGCAAGACGCCTACGACGCGAGGAGATTCGCAGGGCGTTGATTTCATCGGCCGCACCCTAGCAGCCGCGGGCTCAACCGACGCTGCCAGCTCTGCGCAAGAGCGCATCGAAGGGGGCCGGCAGCTCGCTCACCGCTTCTGCGCCCAGCCCGGTCATTTCGAACTCCAGCCGCTCGAACGTGGCCGGCAGCGCGCTCACGAACTGCTTCTGCGGCCCTGCCGGAGCGCTCGATGCGACTCGCAGTGAAAGCACGCCGCTCGTCACCGACCCGCGCAGGCTCGCCTCACGGCACGCAAAAGCGAGCGTCGCCTTCGAGCTCAACGCCGCGCCCACCACCGCACCGCAGGTCTTCGCGCTCGAAAACCCCAAGTCGAGCAAGCCTCGAAACGCAGTCACGAATTCGACTGCGAGCGTCTGGGCCGCCTCGCCGAGCCCGTCGAGCACCAGCCGCTCCAGCGACGGCACCTTGCCCGAGCGCAGCTCACGCATCACCGCCGCCGCGGAGGCGTCGTCACCCGATGACAGCTTGAGCACTCGCCACGGCAGCGGCTTCTCATGCCGCCTCAGCGCTTCACCCAACAGCCTGGCCTGCACCTCGACCTCACGCACGCCGCCAAGCTCGTCGCGGGTCAGAAAATGCGCCTCAGAACAACTCACGATGACCGAGCGCAGCGTGCCCATCGACCGGTCGACGAGGGGCGAATCGATGAACATCGCCGACGACGGAAAACCACGCTCGAACTCAACCGCTTCGACCGCGACGAAGTCTCGCCACGGTGCCAGCCACCCGCCCCGCAGACGACCGAGCAGCTTGCGCGCTGCCGACGCTTTCTTCGGGTCGAACACGAGCGACAAGTACTCCCCGCGCACATCGTCGGCTTCGATCAACGCATCGGCCAGAACCTGCCGTGGCGCATCGTGATCAGGGTGTGCGTACACCGCGGCGAAGAGAGACTCGAGCGAGCGCCGCTCGGGCGCAGTGCGAGCCCCGTTCTGGGCGATCAACACCGCCACCCGCGACACCTCTTCGGCCGAGCACGGCTTTTCGGCCCGGTCTTGCGCGCTGGCGATCAAGGGCTCGAAGGCCTTTCGCAACGAGCGCTGATTCGTCGCGTGCACCCGCAGTGTGCTTCGGGCGTTCGCGTGCCCCGAGCTGATCAACAGTGCGGCGAGCTGCAGAGCCACGGGCGCCTCCCGGGCCAGGCCGCTGTCGAGCTGAGCATCGGCCAGTCGTGCCAACCGCGGGTCGGGAGGAAAAGCGCAGAGCGCGGTCAGCTTCTCGAGCGACTGGGCGCGCCGGGCACCGCGGTAGAGCGAGATGGGCTCGACCAGAAAGGCTTCGAGCAACCAGCTCAGCTGCGAGGGCTCTTTGCGCGCCGCCACGGTCAACCAAGCCTGATGCGCCTTGAGCTCTCGGGTTCGAGCGATCGGGTCGATGGGGTCGCGCGCGAGCCTCGCCAGGTCGACCACCACCGGTTCGAGCTCGGGCGCCGGAGCGATCGCCCATTCACGCAGCGCCGCCGCCAGCGCTCCCGACGCATCGAAGCGCTCCAACCGCTCAATCACCTCAGCCAAGCGGGTCATCGACGCGGTGGTAGCACGCGCCAGTGAAGGTTCGGGGCCGATCGACCCAAGTGACATAACGGTTTGACCACCCGCCCCTGTCCCACTCCGCACTTCACTCCAGGAGACTTTCCTTGAACCGTACCAAGCCGCCACCCCACGACCCCAGCCGCCGCAACGCCCTCAAAGCCGCCGGCGCGTTGGTGTTCCTCTCCTGTGGTGCGACCGGCACCGACACCACGGGTGGCACCTCCGCCGATGGCGGTACGATTCTCGCGGCCGCCGACGGAGGCATCGTCACCCTGGCGGTCGGCTCAGGCGCGTTCTTGGCCGACAAGACCTACGCCAACCCGTTCGCCTCGGGTGTCGGCTCGAGCTGCGTCGCCTCCAAGACCGCGACCGCCGGCCCGTGTCATTCGAACACCTACAATCGCAAAGACGTCTCCGATGGGCTCATCGGGTTGCCGACGCGGCTCGAGCTGTTGGTGGTCGACACGGCGTGCACGCCGGTCAGCAATGCCATCGTCGAGATCTGGTACGCGTCACCGGCGGGCACCTACTCTGCGGCGCAGACGGCCGAGGCAGGCGGCAGCCCAAGGGGCTCGTACGCCGACTTGAACGTGGGTTTTTGCACCGGCAACGCGGCCGCGGCGCTCTCGTCGAATTGGCTGCGCGGCTACCAGACGAGCGGAGCCGACGGGCGAGTCACCTTCGACGGCATCTACCCGGGCTGGTACGCATCGCGCACCACGCACATTCACTTCAAGGTCACCGTCGGCACGAGCGACAAAGTCGTCTCTGAATCAGGCCTGACCCTGAGCAACGTGGTGCTCTCGTACGACGTGCAAAGCGACGGAGCCGTGGTGCTCTCGAAGGCCATCACCCTCGCCTGACGGTGGTGATTCATTGACCGCGAGCGCATATCTGCGCACGCTCCAGGGCACAGTGAACCGCTCCCTGCTCTCGATGCTCTGCCTGGCCCTGACCGCCTGCCCCGACGAGCCGAAACCGCCGCCTCCGGCCCCCCCACCAGCCCAGGTCAGCGCCCCCAAACCGGCGCCGGTCGAGGGAGCGAAGGTGATGCTCGGCCCGCTCCCGCTCGAGCTGCCCGGCGGCTTCGCCATCGTTCAGCAAACCCCGAACACGCTGCTGCTTCGGCACATCAGCGACCTGACCGCGACGGTTGGCATCTCAGGCAAGAGCGACGCGGCCAAAGATGAGAAGACCATCACTGATTTTCTCGCCGGGGCCGAGGCCCAGCTCAGCAAGCTGACCGACGCCAAGGTCACACCGGTCACGCGCACCCTGCCGAACAGCCCACGCGTTCTTCGCGGAGTCGTCGCCCACACGGTCGATCGCCGCGGCACGCCGGTGAACGAGCGCAGAGAGATGTGGGTCTTCAGCGACGGGCCGCTGATCGTCACGGTGTCGTTCATTTACATCGAAGACGCTCCGTCGGCGGCGCGCGCGGTCGACGCGGTTCTGAGCATGGTGCGCGATGCGATTGACGCGGTGAGCGGGCCGGCACCGTGACGTCGGTCACCGAGCGCGCGGCCAAGGTCAAGCTGGTCGTCTTCGACGTCGACGGCGTGCTCACCGACGGGGCCCTCTGGTACGGCCCTGCCGGCGAGGCGCTCAAGCGCTTCGATGTCAAAGACGGTCACGCGATGGTGTTGGCGCGCTTGACCCAATTGCCTGTCGCACTTCTCACCGCCCGCACCTCGCCCATCGTCGAGCTCCGAGCGGCCGAGCTCAAGTTGGCGAAGGTCGCGCAGGGCCAACGCGAAAAAGGCGCCGGGCTGGTGACGTTGTGCAGCGAGTTGGGCGTTTCTCCGAGCGATTGCGCGTACATGGGAGACGACGTGAATGATCTCCCTGCGCTGCGGCAGGTGGCGCTCTCGGCGTGCCCAGCCGACGCAGTGGCCGAAGTGCGCAGCGAAGTGCACTTCATTTCGAGGAAGACCGGTGGCCATGGCGCGGCGCGAGAGCTGCTCGAGCTCGTGCTCAAAGCGACTGGCCGGTGGGCTCAGGCCCTCGAGCACATGCGATAGCGTCTCGATTCGCTTTGGTGCTACGCGGCCGCGCCATGCGTGCCTTTTCTCTCGTGTTCTGTCTGGCCGTGCTGACCGTGTCGTGCGGGCCTGCCGGTGAGGCACTCAAAAAATGCAGTGTCATCAACTGCGCTGGCTGCTGCGCAAGCGATGGCCGTTGCATGACCGGCCGCGATGACACCGTGTGCGGCGGCAACGGGTCGGCGTGCTCGAACTGCACCGCGTCGAGCCAGGTCTGCGAATCGGCGCACTCGGTCTGCGTTGCTCCCGGCAGCGTGACCGGCACCGACGGCGGCGGCGTGCCCGGCACCGGCGGCGATGGCGGCGGCTCCAGCAGTGGCACCGACGGAGGCTCCACCAGCGGCACCGACGGAGGCTCCACCAGCTCGATGACCGACGCGGGTGGCGACAACGCAATACCCGACGGGGGTACCCATGCGCGCGTCGACGCGGGCTCAGGCGCCGACGCCGGCCCTCCGTTCACCTGCACTGGTTGCCTGCTCACGCCCGACCTCTGCTTGGACACGCCCACCTCGACGAACTGCGGCATCAATGGGTCGGCCTGTCACCCGTGCGGCACCACAGAGACCTGCGAGGCTGGCGTGTGCACGCCGCCCAAAGTGGTCGGGCTCGGCGCTGCGTGCAGCATCGACACCGACTGTGCCGGAGTGAAGATCGAGAGCGGCTACACGGCGTACTGCAAGCACACCACCAGCACCGGCAACACGAGCTACCCCGGCGGCTACTGCACCCGTCGATGTCTCTCGAGCTCACAGTGCCCCAACGCCGCCAAGGGCTTCGCGAGCGTCTGCAGCTTTTCGCTGGGGCCGCTCGGTGAGACCGACAACCTCTGCGTGCTGGGCTGCAGCACCCAGACCGATTGCCGCACAGGGTATGCGTGCATGAACTTCGGCACCGCCGCCAACCCGAGGGGCGGCTGCTGGCTGTACCCCAACGGCAATTTCCCCGCCGCCGTCGACGCCGGCGCGCCAAACCCCGGCCCTGCGGGAGGTGCCTGCACGCAGCACTCGCAGTGTGGCCCGTCGACTGATCAGTACTGCTACAGCGCCTACCCTGGCGGCATGTGCACCGGCGACTGCTCGAAGTCGCTCGAAGACAGCTGGTGCGGCACCGGCGGCTCGTGCCTGCCCTACACCCTGAGCTCAGACAGCAAAGGCCCCCGCATCGGGTGGAACTGCACGCAGGGCTGTAACCCCAACGGGGCCAACACCTGCCGCTCTGGCTACGCCTGCTACCCGTACTCCGGCGCCTACGGCAGCTGCTTTCCCGATTGCCGAACCTCGCCCAACACCTGCCCGGGCACCTGCAACTCGACCACCGGCGTCTGCGGGTAAGCGCACGGCCTTCTCGTTCGAAAAACTTCGGCGAACAAATTCAGGCCATCGGTGTTTTCCTGAGCCGCAATGGACACCGACGAAGCGCTCTGTGCGCTCGCTCAACAGGGAGACACGAGTGCTTTCGACCGGTTGTATGCCCGGTACGAGCACCGGCTCTTCGGGTTCACGCTGCGGTTGCTGGGCGATGCGGCCGAGGCTGAAGAGGTCTTTCACGACACATTTCTGAAAGTCCTCGAGGCTCCCGCCCGCTTCGACGGAGCGCCTCGCTTCTCGGCCTGGCTCTTTCGCGTCGCCCGAAACCTCTGCGCCAACAAGCATCGGGGCCGCGCGCGCGGTGACGGTGCGCTGTTGCGGCTCCAAGCGACCGAAGACCTGGTGCCCACGCCCGAAGACCGCGCACAAGAACACGAGCGCGCCACCGCCTTGAACTGCGCGGTGAGAACCCTGCCCCAGACCCTGAGCGAGGTGTTTCACCTTCGCACCTCGGGGCTCTCGTACGAAGAAATCGCCGGCGTGCTCGAGGTGCCGGTGGGCACCGTGAAGTCGCGAATGCATTCGCTGGTGAGCCAACTCAAAGGAGCGATGCCATGAGCAACGCTTGCACCGACGTGAAACCCCAACTGCTCGGCTATCAGCTCGGCGCGTGCGAGCCCGGCCTGCGCGATGACATCGACCAGCACCTGCTCGGGTGCTCCACCTGCCTGCGCGACTTCTTGGCCCACAAGCGCGTCTGTGAAGACGGCTCGGCGTTCGATGAACGGCCTTCTCCACAGCTTCAACACCGGCTGCGCAGCGTGGTCGCGTCGAAGCGCCGGGTGCCGCGCAAGGCCGCCGCCGTCTGGGTGATGGCCGTCGCTGCCCTCGCCCTCGCGGTGTGGGGCGCGATGTGGGTGATGCGCTCTCCGCTCGCTCCGCTCACCGCCACGCCCGTCGGTGGGTTGGTCGACTCGCCGACCAGCCAAGCCGCTTCGAACCTCCTCTAGTCAGAAAGAAACCATGCGCACCCACTTCATGCTCGCAGCCTCCCTCGTCATCTCTCTCGCCGCCCACGCCGGCGCGCTCAACGAAGACTTCGAGGAGTGGACCAACCGCCCCTACGAGAAGTTCGAGAACGGCGAGAAGATGTTGCAGGCCGTCAAAGCGGAGCTGCTCGAGAACTACGTCAAAGACGTCAGCGAAGAGGCGCTCTACCGGGCGGCGGTGCAGGGCATGCTGTCGGCGGTCGACCCGGCACGCCGCGACGCGAACAAGTTGATGTCACCCGCGCAGTTCGCCGAGCTCACCATCGAGATGAAGGGCGAGCTGGTCGGCATCGGCGTGCAGTTCAAGTTCGATTCACCGAGCGGTCGAGCCGACGTGACCGGGGTCATCAAGGGTTCTCCGGCCGAGAAGGCGGGGGTGCGGGTCGGCGACGCGGTGCTCACCGTCGATGGAGTCTCGTACAAGGGCAAGGGCATTCGAGATCTGGTCAACGCCATTCGCGGCAAGCCCGGCGGCAAGGTCACCGTGGCGCTGCTGCGCGACGCTGCCATCGTCACCAGCACGATCGAGCGACAGAAGATCGGCTTCGATTCGGTCGCCCACGAGCTGTTGCCGGGCGACATCGGCGTGCTCACCATTCACGGCTTTATCGAGTCGACGCCGCAGGCGACTCGTGACGCACTGGTGGCGATGAAGGGCGCCAAGGCGTTGATCATCGATCTGCGCGACAACGAGGGCGGCATGCTCGACCGCTCGGTCGACGTCGCCAAGCTGCTGCTGCCCAAGGGCAAGGTCATCACCCGCCTCGAGTACCGGCACGGCAAAGACGACGTACGCACCAACGACGCCGAGCCGCTGACGACCGTGCCGATGGTTGTGCTGATCAACGGCGCGACCCGTTCGAGCGCTGAGCTCACCGCCGCCGCCCTGCGCGAGGGCGTGCACGCACCGCTGATCGGCACCAAGACCTTCGGCAAGTGGAGCGTGCAGGTGCTCAAGGAGCTGCCGAACCACTACGTGATGCGGTACACGGTCGCCTCGTTCAAGACGCCCGATGGCAAGTCGTACGAGGGTGAAGGCATCGCCCCTGACATCGAGGTCGAGCGCGACGCGGCGGCCAAGGCGCCTGATACCCAGCTGCGCACCGCCCTGAACTTCTTGCAAATGCGCCCGGCCCGCTGAAGCGAGCTCACTTCTCGCTCGGTGCTTTGGTTATCAATTCGTCGAGGCGCTCGCCGACAGCAGTGACGAAACCCCACATCGCTCGCTTGGCACCCGCGCTGGCCGAGGGGTTGGTACAGCGCAGCTTGAGAAACTGACCCCGGTACCCCGTGAGAAACGCCATACTCTCGAGCTGACCATCGCGAAGTGTGAAGGTCGCGACCCTGGCTTCGAGGGCGGGTTTGAGGGTTTTCGCGCCCAGCCACGGGTCACTCTTGTCGTCGATCGCCGCGAGCACTTGGGGGAACTCCGCCTCGACCGCCGCGGTCGTGCCAGTGCCAATGTCAGCGCGGCCGCCGTCGTACACGAAGAGCGTGCAGACCAGCCCTTCTTCCTCGAAAGCGTAAGCGACCGACACGCCGCACCCACCACCGGCAGCTCGCGGCTCGCCATTCGAGTTGAGCGCTCCGAGGTGTTTCGGAAATTGTTTCGGAACCCAGCGTTCGGTCTGGCTCGCCTGGCTGCATTCGGCCGCGCTGGCTCCAGACGCGAACAAGCACATGAAGAGAGCAATGCAGTGGGTACGCGCCATTTCGCCGCACCGTACTCCCGGCCTGGCCCAGAATGCGACAAGGCCACCCACCGCGACGTACACTGGGCGGGCCATGGCATCGTCTCGCAAGGTCAGCCGCGTTCAGGAGATCATCACCAGGGCCGGTCTCATCGACGACATGCAGGTGCGCAGCGCCAACGCGCACCTCGACAAGTGGGGCGGCGCCTTCGCGAACGTGGTGGTGCAGCTGGGCTTCGTCGATGAAGAGAAGGTCACCGAGGTCATCGGCAGCGCGCTGAAGATGCAGGTGATGCACCTGGGCACCGTGCCCAAAGACTCCAACGCCCTCTCGAGGCTCGACGCTGCGTTCTGCGAAGAGCACCTCGTCTTTCCCATCTCGCTGCGTGACCGGGTGCTGGCGCTCGCGATGCTCGACCCGACCCAGCTGCAGGTCATCGACGCGGTGCAGGCCAAGTACGGCGCCCGGGTGCAACCGCATCTGGCGAGCGGGTCTGAGATTCTGGCGGCGATCTCCAAGCACTACAAAAACATCGAGCTGCCGCCCAAAGAGAATCGAGCTCGCAAGGCGGTGTCGATGCCGATGGCGCCGAGCCCCTCGGGCGTCACCGGCCGCATCGCCGCGCTCAAACCCTCGTCAGCCCACTCGATGCTCAACGACATCTTGGGTGATGACACGGCTGACTTTGGCGAAGCCGAGCTGACCCGGCTGCGCACGGCGGTGCAGACCCAAGAGAAAGCCGGCCAGATTCTCGCGGCCCTGCGGGCGTTGCTCAATGAGAAGGGCACGCTGCGGTAAGGGCGCTGCAACCACCGGTCGTGATGTCGTTGATGGGCTCGAGTCACGGCGCAGGAGCCACCTTCATTCGGTTGACCCGCGAAAGTCGGCTACGACTTGGCACCAATCGCCCAAAACGGGCGAAACCCACCGAAAACAGCAAAGTGCCATGTCAAATTCGGAGTCTTTCCCCGTCGCCCCATGGCCTTCACTGCAAAATCGCGACTTGAGTCGTCCTCCGACATGGCAGTCGACTCGAAATTGCGACTTCAGCGCCCCCGCGAAATGGCAGTCGCTTCCGAATCGCGGGTTGAGCCCCCCCAAGACAGGGCTTGCCATCGCCTGGCCCCGCTCTTGGCCCCACGCGACATGGCTTGCCATCTCCCGGCCCAAGAGAAGCGCTCACGAATCATGGGCTTGCATTCGCGCGCAGGGCGACTGCGAGACTTCGAGTCAGTCGCGGGTGAAGAAGTAGACCGACACGCCTGCCAACGCCGCGGCGACGATGCCGCTGGTGAGCGCGACCGTCAGCTTGGCGTTCGCGCTGGTGGCCAACCCGGTCGCCTGCTGCTGCGTGAGCGAAGAGCCGTACTCGCCGTTGCCCAGCGCGATGCGCTTCGAATCAAAGGTCGCTTTGTCGGCGAAGCCTAAGCCCGCGAAGGTGCCCGAGACGCCAGCGGTGACGACCGCCGCTCCCGCGAAGACCCACGGCACGACCTTGACCGGCTTGCCCTGGGGCTTCACCGCGACCAGCGGAGGCTCGGTCACCTTGCTCGGGGCCGGGGTGAGGCTCGTGTTGCGCGGCACGTCGCTGCCAGTGGCGACGACGGGCGCGACCTCGGGCGTCGGCTCGACCCCTGCGCTGTGTTTCTTGATCACCAACTTCTCTTTGAGCGCGCTCACGAATTGAGCAATCGGCTGCCCCGACTTCTCGGCCCACTTGTCAGCCGGAGCGAGGAAGTCGACCGTCGCCAGCGGGTCTTCGACGTCAGCCGCCATCGCCTCAATGTGAATCGCCAGCGACTTGGAGACCTTGCCCACGTCGACGCCGATGACCACCGCCTTCGCGCCCAGCAGCACGGCGAGCTTGGCCACGCAGCTGGTACCGCCGGCGCAGCTCTTGGGGTCGCTGAACCCCGCCAGCTTGAGCTCGCGAGTGGCCGCGCTGTCGTCGAGCAGGGGCCCGATGCCCTCTTTGCGCAGCGCCTCGAGCACCTTGGTGGCGAGCTTGGGTGAAAACGCCTCGGCGTTGGGCCGCTTGCTCGAGATGACCACCGCGACGGGGCTCCGAGTCTCGGGGCCCTGAGCCATCACCGTGAGCGCGACCAGAAAAACCAGCATCGAGCCTTCACCCTAGATCAGAAACCCGTGTGCGCCGATGTGCGCAGCACTCAGAGCGGTATGTTTCCGTGCTTTCGCGGCGGGTTCTCTTGCCGCTTGTCTTTGAGCATCTCGAGCGCGCGAATGATCTTCAGGCGGGTCTGCTCGGGCCGAATCACCTCGTCGATGTACCCAAGCTCAGCGGCCTTGAAGGGGTTGGCGAACTTCTCACGGTAATCGGCGACCAGGCGGGCCTTCTCGGCGACGGGGTCGGCGGCGGTGTCGAGCTCTTTGCGAAAGATGATGTTCACCGCGCCCTCGGGGCCCATCACCGCGATCTCGGCGGTGGGGTAGGCGTAGTTCACGTCAGCGCGAATGTGCTTCGAGGCCATCACGTCGTACGCGCCGCCGTAGGCCTTGCGGGTGATGATGGTGACCTTGGGCACCGTGGCCTCGGCGTACGCGTAGAGCAGCTTCGCGCCGTGCTTGATGATGCCGCCCCATTCTTGGTTGGTGCCTGGCAAGAAGCCGGGCACGTCAACGAAGGTGACGAGGGGTATGTTGAAGCAGTCGCAGAAGCGCACGAAGCGCGCGGCTTTCACCGAGGCGTCGATGTCGAGGCAGCCGGCCAAGACCGCCGGGTTGTTGCCCACGATGCCCGCGACGCGGCCGTTGAAGCGCGCGAAGCCGACCACGATGTTCTTCGCGTAGTGCTCCTGCACCTCGAAGAAGCGCTTGCTGTCGACCACCAGCTTTAACAGCTCGCGAATGTCGTACGGCTTGTTCGGGTTGGCCGGCACCAGCGTGGCGAGGGCGGCCTCGGCGCGGGTGGCCTCGTCTTCTGAAGGCTGCGCCGGAGGGTCTTCGGTGTTGTTCGACGGCAGGTACCCGAGCAGCTCGCGGGTGAGCATGATCGCCGCTTGCTCAGAGTCGGCCGCGAAGTGCGCCACGCCTGACTTCTGGTTGTGCGCGAGCGCTCCGCCCAGGGCGTCTTTGGTCACCTCTTCATGGGTCACGGTCTTGATCACTTCGGGGCCGGTGATGAACATGTACGACGACTGCTTGGTCATCAGAATGAAGTCGGTGATCGCCGGCGAGTACACCGCGCCGCCGGCACAGGGCCCCAGAATGAGCGAGATCTGCGGCACCACGCCCGAGGCCAGGGTGTTGCGCAAGAAGATGTCGGCGTAGCCTGCGAGCGACTCGACGCCCTCTTGAATGCGCGCGCCACCGGAGTCATTGAGCCCGACGATCGGCGCTCCCACGCGGGTCGCGAGGTCCATCACCTTGCAGATTTTCTGGGCGTAGGCGCCCGAGAGCGAGCCGCCGAAGACGGTGAAATCTTGAGCGAAGACGAAGACTTGGCGGCCGTCGATGGTGCCGTAGCCCGTGATGACGCCATCTCCGGGGATCTTCTTTTCGGCCATGCCGAAGTCGGTGGCGCGGTGGGTGACGAACTTGTCGAGCTCGGTGAACGAGCCTTGGTCGAGCAGCAGGTCGAGGCGCTCGCGAGCGGTGAGCTTGCCCTCTTTGTGCTGCTTGGCGATGCGATCGGCGCCTCCGCCCTGTTCGGCGGCGGCCTCGAGCTGGGCCAGGCGTTGGCGCAACGGGTCTCTCTCGACTGACTCACTCATGCGACGGGTCGTAGCGCGGGCCTCCCAAAGACAGAATGGTTTTTTCTGCAGTAGGAAGCTGCACCATGAAACGTGCTTACCCGGTAGTCGCGGTGATGCTGCTGTCGTCGGTGGTGCAGGCGCAGGCGTTTCGGCGCACCCAGACCAATATCGATAGCGGCGAATGCCTCTACTGGCCGTCGCGCACGTTCACCTATTTCGTCGACGCGGCGGGTGACGATGAGATCGCCGGCGACGCCGAGTTCGCCGCCATCGACAAGGCCTTCGCCGCTTGGCAGGCCAGCTCGAATGCCTGCAGCGATGTGAAGTTCGTCAATGGAGGCCGGGTCGACCACGCCAAGATCGAGTACTCGGCGACCGGGCCGAACCAGAACGTGATCGTCTTTCGCGCCAAGAAGTGCACCGACTTCGTGGCTGCGTCAGATGCGTGTTGGCTTAGCAACTCGTGCGGCAATGCCTACTCGTGTTGGGCCCACGCAGCCGGGTCGTTCGCGGTGCCAACGCTGACCTTTCTCGAGCGAACCGGAGAGCTGCTCGACGCCGACCTCGAGCTGAACCTGGCGAGCTTCGTGTTCACGACGGTCGACTCGCCGGTCTGCGTGGCACCGAATTTTGCGCAGAGCTGCGTGGCGACCGATGTGCAGAACGCGGTGACTCCGGCGATTGGCCGGTGGCTCGGGCTCGCGTCGGTCTCGCGCGCTGATTCGACGCTGTACCCCGCCAGCAGCCCCGGAGACCTCACCAAGCGCGTCATCGACCCCGGCACGGCGAGCGGGTTGTGCGCGATCTACCCGGCTGGGCAATTGGCCACGACCTGCGACGGGGGCATCGTCACGCCCCGGGCGGTCATCGACGCAGGCGTTGACGGGGGTGCGCTCGGGAGCGGTGACGCGGGCACGGTGTCGGCAGATGGCGGCAGCGGCGCGAGCTCGCCGGTGCCGGTACCGTGTGCCTGTTCTTCGAGTGGTTTGGGCAGCCTCGGGGCGCTCTTCGCTGCGATGTGCGTGCTGCGCCGCCTCACCGTTCGGCGACTGCAAGACTGACATTCACCGACAGCGAGAAGACAGGCGCTGGCTGGTAGGGTTTTCGAATAATGGCGATTGGTGACGGGCTGCGGGCGTTGGTGTTGGACGACGACGAGTCGATTCGAACGTTGATCGTGAAGATGATGACCGCGCACGGCTTCGAGACCACCTTCGCCTCTGACGGCCTCGAAGGGTTGATGCAGCTCGAGACCTCGCGCCCCGACATCATCATCTGCGACTCGATGATGCCGAACCTCGATGGCATTTCGTTTCTCAAAGCCATCAAGCAGCGCGCCGCGACCACGCACATTCCCGTGATTTTCGTGACGGCCAAGACCGACGTCAACACGGTGAGCGAGACGATGCGCGCCGGGGCGTCGTTCTATCTGTCGAAGCCGTTCAAGCGAGACGAGCTGGTCAGCCGAATCAAAGAGGGCCTGGCTGCCGTCCACATCGCAGTGACGTCGGCCGTGTAACGGCTATTTGAGCTCTCTGGCCACCGCGTCGAGCACCAGCTTCGGAAACTGCCTGGTCTTCAACGCCTGAAGCCCATTCGCCAGCGAAGGCCCGGTCGGCTTCGACGAGCCCGCCGCGGCCGAGAGCACCAGCGCCGTCATCAACGCCAGCATCGCCAGATCGCTCGGAGGCCCCTTGCTCACCTCGAGCGCCCGCCCGACCAGCTCGTGCACCGAGCGCCACCCGCTGCCTGCGACCGGCGCGACGCTCTCTGCTCGCACGGGCTCCCAGGGCTGCTTGCCGGCGGTCACGTTCACCACGCCGATGGCGGCCGCGCCGAAGCGCACCTTGCCGACGTCGCTCTCACTCGCGCCCAACCTCCGCGTCAGCCCCCCGGCGAGCGCCACCAGGTTCGAGACCTGCTTGCCCTTCTCGCCCAACAGCCCCAACACCGCTTCGAACAAGGTCGCCTGGGGGTCATCGAGCGTGGCGTTCGACTTCGAAGGGCTGGCGAGGGTGCCGCGCAACTCCAGCTCCATCGCCTCGCTGCCTGGGCCCGGCTCGAGCTCGAGGCCCGGCCCCGCGTCTGCAAACGCCCGCGGAGCGCTCGCCAGAGGGGCCCCCGACGCGGTCTCGAGCCACGACGAGGGGTCTTCGACATCGACTCCGCGGTAGAGCGCACCGATGGCCCGCGCCAACGCCGCCGGCCCGGCCCGCACCGCCAGAATCGACCCCGCCTTGGTCAACCGCCGCAGGTTCTCGACCAGCTCGGGCTGCAGGGGGTCACGCACCGCGATCACCAGCTGATCAGCCGCTTTGAGCCACAGCGGCACCGCGTTGAGCGCCTCGGCGTCTTCGGCTGTGAGCCGGCCCAAGACCTCGGGCGGCGGCTTCGTTTCAAGCAGCCGCTTGCTCGGTATCGCTGGCGTCTTGGTCAGCTCGGCCTCGGCGGCGATGACCAGATCTTCGTCGCACAACCCCATCGAGATCAACGCATCATCGACCGTGCCCTGCACCGACTCCGCGTGGGCCATCGCCTCTTGCAGCTGATCGGCGGTCAGCTTCTGCCGAGCGATCAACGCTTCGGCGACCTTGGTCTCTCTCCACGGGGGCGTCGGAGGCACCCGGGCCGCGGCCTCTTTTTCAGCCCGCTCTTTCTCTGCCGCCAGCGTCTCGGCGGTCACTTTTCTGGTCGAGATGCGGGCCAGCGTGGCACCCGGAGGCGTCGGCGTCAGCTGCGGCTCTCTCGACGCGGCGGGCTTGAGCTGCAGCTCGGTGCCTCCGGTGGGCGGTATCGCGGTCTGCGAGACCCGGTCGGGCATCAGCCTGGCGAGAAATCGAACCAGATCATTCGAGTCGACCGACCAGCCCGACTGCTCGGCGGCGACTTGCAGCGCGTTCTCGACATCACGCGCTTGCGGGCGCTGCGTTGGGTCTTTCGCGAGCATCCACGACAAGGCAGTGGCGAGCTTCTCGGGTACACCGGGCCAGCTCGAGCCGGGCGAGGCGCGGCCGGTGACCAGCTCGAGCAGCACCAACCCCAACCGGTACACGTCAGACGACGCGAAGTACCTGCCGCCCTGCTGCTCCGGGGCCATCGCGTGCGCTTCGCACCGGGCCGGGCCGGTCTGCGGTGTCAGGCCCGCGGCGGTGGCGATACCGAAGTCGGTGAACAACACCCGCCCGTCGGGAGTCAGGTGAATGGTGCTCGCGCACAGATCGCCGTGATGCAGGTCGAGTGACTGATCATGAATGGTCGCCAGCGCCGACGCGACACGAATGCCAATCGCGACCACCTCGTTGGTCTGCGGCCGAAGCTGCTTGGCTGAAAGCGCGCTCAACATCGTGCGAATCGATTCACCGTCGACCAACGACTGCGTCACCCAGGTCGAGTCAGCGCCAGTGCCGTATTCGACGAGCGGCGTGACGACCTCTGGCGAGAGCGCGCGCCAGTGCTCGGCGAGCATCGAGAACCGGTCGATGAACCCCGCGTCTTGCGCCCACGGAGCGACCAGGCGACGCAACCACACCGGGTGTTCGGCTCCCTGCGAATGCCGGACGACGCCAGCGTACGATTCGAAGAGCGTACCGACTCCGAGCTTTCGGGTGACCCGGTACGTGCTCACGCGTAAGAAGAGTGTACGGATTGTGCGCGTCGTCTGTCATGCTCGAATTTCAACGAAACGGAGCGCGCATGGGTTCGAAGAACTGGCTGACGTGCGTTTGTGTGGCCGTGCTTGCGGCGTGCGGCCCAGCTGAAATTCGCATCGACGAGGCGCGCGGAGTACCCCCCGTCAAGGGGAGCACCACCATCGCGCTCGGCACCTTCACCTGCGGGCAGCCGATCAGCGCAGGCAGCGACACCGTCTCGACCCGCGTGGTCACGGGCGGGTGTGAGCTTTCATACGACCGCGACGTACCTCTGCTGACGGCGAACGACTACGCCTCGATACCCGAGCTCAAGGGCGTGGCGAACCTGGTGCAGCGGGTCGAGCTGAAGGTTTCGAAGCTCGCCTTCACCGACGGAGACTCGGGCGCGGGCATCGACCCCTCGACCCGCATCACCAGCGTCTCGATGGCGGTCAACGGGCAGCTCGTCGCCGATAAGAGCGCGTTGAGCTCACTGCCGCGGGTGATTTCATTGCAGGGCGACGCGCTGACTCCGCTGAAAACCGCCGTCGACGCGCGCAAGCCGGTCTCGGTGCGGGTGCGCGTGGTGGTGGTGGTGCCCGACAGCCCGGCGCCTCCCCCGAAGCTCAAGGTCGACTACGACGCGCAGCCCGCCCTCATCGTCGGCCCGGGGAAGATTTTTTGAACCTCTATCTGGTCGCAGATCACGAGCCGGTCACCCGCGAAATCGAGGCGGCCGACTTGAAGGTGACGGGCGAGCTGCCGCGCGGGCTCCATGGCTTGTACGTGCGCAATTCGCCGAACCCCCAGTTCGAGCCGATCGGCAAGTACCACTGGTTCGACGGCGACGGCATGGTGCACGGCCTGCGGCTGCGCGAAGGCAAGGCGTCGTATCTCAACCGGTGGACACGTACGGCCGACTTCGAGACCGAGAAGGCCGCGGGCAAAGCGCTGTGGACGGGCATTCTCGAGCGACCGCGACCCGACGCGCCGAGCCCGATCAAGAACACCGCGAACACCGATTTGGTGTTTCACAACGGCAAGATCTTGGCGACCTGGTGGCTCTCGGGCACGCCGTACGAGCTCAACCCGGCTGACCTGTCGACGGTCGGGCCGGCGACGTTCGGCGGCAAGCTCACCCACGGGTTCTCGGCGCACCCCAAGGTCGACCCCCGCTCGGGCGAGCTGGTGTTCTTCGACTTCTCGATGTTCAAGAAGCCCTTCATTCGCTACGGCGTGGTCGACGCGAAGGGCGAGCTGGTTCGCTCAGAGGCGATCGAATCGCCCTCGCCGCACATTCTTCACGACATGGCGATCACCGAGCACTTCTCGGTGCTGATGGATTTTCCCCTCGGGTGGGACGTGGCGAAGCTCAAGGAGGGCAAGCGCCGCATCGCCTTCGACAAGGGCTCGCCGAGCCGGTTTGGCATCTTGCCGAGGCTGGGGCATGCGAGCGACGTGAAGTGGTTCGAGGCGAAACCTTGCTACATGTACCACTCGATCAACGCGTACGAGGCGGGCGACGAGGTGGTGCTGATCGGGTGCCGGGTTTCAGACTTGATACCCGAGCGGCAAGACACCACTGGCACGGTGGCGCGGCTCGACATCATTGAGCTCGTGCCGCACTTGTACGAGTGGCGCTTCAACCTGAAGACCGGCGCCGTCTCTGAGCGTCAGCTCGATGACCTCGCGACCGAGTTTCCCCGCATCAACGATTCAGTGCAGGGCCTCAAGGCGCGCTACAGCTACAACCCCCGGCTGGCGAAGACCGCTGATCTCAAGTTCGACGCGCTGGTGAAGTACGAGCTCAGCACGCTTGGGCGCACCACCTGGGAGGCTCCGCGGGGCTGGTTCGTGGGGGAGCCGTCATTCGCTCCGGCGCCGAACGCGCGGGCCGAAGACGACGGGTGGTTGGTGAGCTTTGGCACCAATGCGGCCGAGCGCACCTCGGCGGCCTTCATCATCGACGCTGCGCAGATGAAAGAAGTCGCGGTCGTGCACTTGCCGCAGCGCATACCCCTCGGGTTTCACTCGTATTGGTGCCCGAAGGTCTAAAGCGCTTTGCGTTTCGACGGCGCAGCGTGTCTGCAGATGTATGCGCGGCGTGCTCTGGTTTGCTCTGTTGGCGGTGTGCGGGTGTGGGGCCGAGGGCGCGTTTCGCTTCGCGCTGAGCGATGCGGGTGCGGCGTCGATGAACGCGGCCGATGCCGCAGTCAGCGCATCTGACGCTTCAGTGAGCGCCTCCGACGCATCCGTCAGCACAGCCGATGCCTCAGTCAGCGCGTCCGACGCTTCAGTCAACGCAGCCGATGCCTCCATCAGCGTCGATTTCACGCGCGACGCAGGGCCCTCGCCGCTGCTGTTTCGACTTGGCGTGCAGCTCAACGGCGCCGCCGACGAGGTGGGCCGCGCGTTGATGACCGAACAGAGGGTCGGGCACGTGCGCCTCGACCTCGGGTACCTGGTGATGTCTCCAGCGACCAGCGCGGCTGACGCGGTCGCGCGGGTCAAACGGGCGAACGCGCGGGCGCAGGTCGAGGCCTTGCGAGCGACGGGTGCGCAGATCACGCTCAATCTGGTCGAGACGCCGCGGTACCTGTCGAGCTGCCCAGAGAAGACCGAGATCGAACCGATTTCGGGGTGGCCCCTGTTCAGCACGTGCCCTCCGCGCGACCTCGCGGAGTGGACCGCCCTGGTCTCGGCCATCGTGACCGAGGTGGGCAGCGGCCCCTTGTGGGAGGTGTGGAACGAGCCCGACGGCATTTTCTGGAGCGGTACCCCGGCCCAATTCTTCGAGCTCTACCTCGCGACCGTGCGCGGCGTTCGGCAGGCCGACCCCAGCGCCCTGGTCGGAGGCCCCGCCGTCTCGGGCCCCTGGGCCGGTACAGAGCCGGGCAGCGCGACGCCAGGGTTCATCGAGCAGTGGCTGGCATACTGCGCGAGCCACCCGATTGCCGACCTCGGGCTCGCCCGAACGCCGGTCGATTTCGTGGTCTGGCACGAGTACGGGCTGCTGCCAGGTGGCTCGTCGAACGCGATTCACGACGTGCGACGCTGGGCCACGGCGGCCGGGTACCCCGCGGCGACGCTCAGCGTCGACGAGTGGAACGTGCAGACCGAGGGCAACCCTCCGGGTGGCCTGAGCGATCAGTTTCACACCGATTCAGAGTTCGGCGCCGCATGGGCCGTACGGCAGCTGCTCGAGATGCATCGCGCCGGGCTCGACCGACACGCGTATTCAGCGCTCGCCGATTGGTCGAATGGCCCGGGTGAATTTCACGGGGGTCAGGGGTTGACCACCACCGCGGGGCTCCGCAAACCGGTGTGGAATGCGATGCGGCTGTTGGGCTCGTTGCACGGGCAGCTGGGGTCGGTCTCGGTGTCGGGCGAGGCCCCGCTGCTCGATGGAGTCGCTTCGGTGGCCAGTGATTCAGCCTGGGTCGTACTCGTGAACGCGGTGCCCGATTGGCGCTTCGCCCTCGAACAATTCATCGCGGTCGAACACGCCGCCGACAAGGCCCTGATCGCTGAGATCGACTCGCTGCCCGACGCGACCAAGCGGGCGCTGCTGATCGACTTCACGGTGACGGGCGCGCAGCTCCCGGTGAGCACCCCTGCGAAGGCACTGGCTGATGTGCTCGCCGCGAGGAGCCGGCAGGTGCTCTCGGCGCAGGGCCCCGTCACCGCGAGCCTTTCGCTCAGGGGCGTACCCGCTGGGTTCACTCGGCTTCGTCGCTTCGTCGTCGACGCGAAGACCAGCAACTCGTACCGCGCGTGGCAGGCCGCGGGTGGCACCGCGAGCGCCCTGTCGCTTAGTCAGGCCAAGGCAGCGCAGGGCCTCGAGCTGGTCGAAGACACCACGTGGTCTGGCGCGGCGCTGACAGTGACCCTCGAGCGTGACGCGGTGGTGGCGATTGAGCTGAGCGCTCCTTAGGGGCAATGCTGGTCATTTAGCAGCGGGGCGCTGGACCCATTTCTTGTCGTAAGCGCTCATCTTGATCTTCACGACGCGTGGAAAACTGCGCTTCGGACGGCGTGGCGGCAGCAGTAAGAGTCGCATGCGTTGCCTGAGGTCC
>JANLPS010000276.1:0-20730 GCA_031367385.1 Archangium sp.
CCACTTGAGCATCGTGGTCGCGTAGGCCCACAACGCCTGCTCGACCTCTGGGGCCGCACTGACCCCCAGCTGACCCAGCCCGTCGTGCAGCATCGCCAAAGGAGATTTGTCCACAGTCTAGGCCTCGGTCAGGTGGGCTCAAGGCCCCGCAACAACTCAGTGAATGAGAATCCTCAGCGTTGTCCACAGGGTTGTGCACACGCGCGTGTTCCACGTGCAACAGGTCGCTTCAGGGCTCCCCGCGCTTCAGATGCACGAGCAACAAGCCGACCGCCGCTGGAGTCACCCCGGGCAGTCGCCTCGCCTGCCCGATCGTCACGGGCTGTGCCTTGGCCAGGCGCTCCCGAACCTCGGTCGATAGCCCCTGAACCCCCCCAAAGCCGAACCCGGGTGGAAACTTCCACCCGTCGTGCTCGTCGCTTCGGCGCGCCCACTGGGCCTGGGCCATCGCAATGTACCCGGCGTACTTGGCCTCGATCTCGACCTCCTCGGTCACCTCAGCCGGCAGCTCGGGCCGTGTCGAGTCACTCGCCGCCAGCGATGCGTACGTCACCTCGGGCCGCCGCAGGGTGGTCAACAGACGCACCCGCTCCAGCCGGGCCAGCTCGCCCTGCACCGCCGCCCGTCGCGCTTCGGTGCTCGCCCATGCCTCGGCCGAGACCAGGCCCACCCGGTGCCCATGCCCCTGCAGCCGAAAAGCGGCATTGCCCTCGCGCAGCGTCAGCCGGTGCTCCGAACGGCTGGTCAGCATTCGAAATGGCTCATCGACGCCTTTGCTCACCAGCTCGTCGAGCAGCACCGCACCGTGGGCCTCATGGCGGCCAAGCACCAGCTCGGGCTCACCTTTGACCTGCAGACCGGCGTTGAGGCCCGCAATCAGCCCCTGAAAAGCGGCCTCTTCATACCCAGAGGTGCCGTTGAGCTGCCCAGCGAAGTACAGCCCGCGCACCCGCTTCGTCTCGAGCGTCGGTCGCAGCTGGGTGGGCGGCGAAAAGTCGTACTCCACCGCGTACCCCGGGCGAACGACCTCGACCGCCTCGAGGCCGGCGATGGTGCGCAAGAACGAGACCTGCACCTCGGCCGGTAGGCTCGTCGACAGCCCCGCGGGGTACACCAGGTCGGCGTTCGGGCCCTCTGGCTCGAGAAAAATCGTGTGCCGCGGCTTGTGGGCGAAGCGAACGACCTTGTCTTCGAGCGAGGGGCAGTACCGCGGCCCGCGACCGACGATTTCGCCGATGTACAATGGCGAGCAGTGCAGGTTGTCGCGCAGAATCTGATGCGTGTGGGCGTTGGTGTAGGTGACGGCGCAGTCAACCCGCGGCTGGAGCGGGAAGGGCGCCCGCGGCGTTCGCGACGAGAAAGGGCGGGGCAGGGCGTCACCCGGCTGCGGGTCCGTCCGGCTCCAGTCAATCGAGCTGCGGAGCAGTCGGGGCGGGGTGCCGGTCTTGAAGCGACCGAGCTCAAAACCCAGCGATTTCAATGATATCGACAACCCACTTGCCGCGGCGTCGCCCAACCGGCCACCGACCTCTTTGCGAGAGCCCTGGTGCATCAGCGCCTGCAGAAACGTACCGGTTGTGACCACCACCGCGTTCGCCGAAAAGGCCCGACCATCGGCGAGCCGAACGCCTCGCGCCACCCCGCCTTCGACGATCAGCTCTGCCACTTCACCTTCAGCCACCATCAACCCGGCCTGAGCTGCAATCGTCGCCTGCATCGAAGCCGCGTACAGCTCGCGGTCGCACAGCACGCGGGTGGCACGCACGGCCGGCCCCTTCGATGCGTTGAGGGTGATGAAGTGCGTACCGGTCAGGTCAGCCGCGCGGGCCATTTCGCCGCCCAGCGCATCGAGCTCGCGAACCAGGTGGCCCTTGGCAGTGCCGCCAATGGCCGGGTTGCAGCTCATCACCGCGATGCGGTCGCTGCGTAGGGTCAACCCGAGCGTCGACAGCCCCATGCGCGCGCAGGCCAACGCGGCCTCGCACCCGGCGTGGCCAAGCCCGACAACGATGACGTCAAACGCGGTCTGCATGGGTTGCAGCTGCTCATGGCAGAGAGCGCTGTGAATTGACAAGTCGCCTCGCCTGACAGACCGTCTCGGGCATGACCGCGCCCACCGGAGCCGACGATGCCTCCGCCCCCGAGCGCACCCCCTGGCAGCACGCGCAACAGCTGCTGACCGAGGGCAACACCCCGCTGCAGATCGCCCAGGCGCTCGCTCAAACCGGGCTCGATGCCGAGTCGGTTCGGGTGCTGATCAACGCGTTGCCAGGGGCCCGCATGCCCCAGGCCCTGCCCGAAGCGAACCTCGACCTGAGCGTCAACCCGCTCGCCCCCAGCCACTTCTCCCTCTTCGAGCTCGGCCTCCGCGGAGACCCCCGCACCATTGGCCTCTACTGGGTCGCCTTCGGAGCGGTGCTCGCGGCGCTCCTCGGTCTGTTGACCCTGGTGGGTGCCCTCAGTGAGGGCAGCGCCGTCACCGATGAAATCGATGAAAACTGGCAGTACGCCACCACCGTCGTCTTGCCTCGGCTGGGGCTGGCCCTCGCCCTTGCCGCCATCACCCGCGGTCTCTACCTGTGGCTCACCTCGGTCTCGATTCGCCGAAAATAAGCACACATAGGAATACGAAAATGCTCGACTCAGAGTTCACCGCGCTCAAGACCCGCGTGCACGCCATCGTTCGGCCTCAAGCTGCGCTGTTCACCTATTACCTCCTGACCTCCCTGGCGCTCCTCTGCGCCGCACCCCTGGCGCTGGTGCCACTGTATTTTCGCTACCACACCCTCTGGTATCGCTTCACCGACGAGGGCGTCTCGATGGGCTACGGCATTCTGTTTCGCAGAGAGCTGCAATTAACGTATGCGCGCATGCAAGACATTCACCTCTCGCAAAACCTGCTCGAGCGGTGGCTGGGCATCGGCACGCTGGTGGTGCAGACGGCTGGCTCGGGTGAGGGCGGCAACCTGCGCATCGTCGGCGTGCGCGACGTCGAGGCCATTCGCGACTACCTGTACGCCCGCATGCGCGGCGTTCGCACCGAACCCACCCACGAACAACCGGCCGACCTGCTGCTCACCGAGATTCGCGACGCGCTCACCGCCGCTGCGGCCTCGCTTGCAAAGAGGGCAGGGTGATGGAGACGCTCCTGCGCTTTCTCAAGCCGGTGTTCATGCCCCTGCTCAAGCTCACCGAGTACCCGCCGCACCTGCCCGAAGGCAGCTCCCTGGTGCGTCAGCTCAAACCCTCTGATGCGTGGCTTTCGTTTCGCTATCTCACCGTGCTCTTCGGGCTGCTCAACCAGGTCATCGGCGTCGGCGTGCTCGCGGTGCTCGCCATCACCGGCGTCGAGCGCTGGGGCATCGTCATCGCCATCGCGCTCGCCCTGGTGGAGCTCGCCATCGTCGCCTTCTCGCTGGTCGTCACCCGGGTCGACTGGGAGATGCGCCACTACCTGGTGGGCGACCGCAGCCTCCGGGTCAGCCTCGGCGCCATCACCCGAAAAGAGGTCACCGTCAGCTACGCCAACGTGCAGAACCTCGAGGTCTCCCAGGGCCCGCTGGAGCGCATCTTCGGCTTCAAGACCCTGCGGCTCTCGACCGCCGGCGCGGGGGGCTCAGAGCAGCCTGGCGAGAACCTGCACGTCATCGAGCTGCCCGGCCTCGAGAACGCCGACGCCATTCGCGAGCTGATGCTCGGCATGCTCAAGCACGAGAAAGACGCCGGGTTGGGCGAGCCGCAAGGGCCCACTGGGCACGCCCTGTCACTCACCAGATTGACCGAAGTTCGCGACGCAGCCCGCGCGTTGGCCGCTGCAGCGGCGAGGTGAAGGCACCGCTACGCGCTTCGCTGTGAAAACACCCTGGCGAACTCGGTGATTCGCTGTTCGTCGCCGGGTGACAAGTCGAGAAAGCGCACGCCCATGCCGTACCCGTTGCGGTCGGGCACGTTGGCGATCTGCGCCTCGCACCGAATCGAGCGCAGCTCCCCAGGCAGGGTGAATCGAACCTCGACCCGCTGCCCGACAGCCTTGGGTATCGAGCGATCGAAGAAGGCGCCGCCCCCAGAGAAGTCACGGGTCGAGAGCAGCGAAAAACCACGTTCGTCTCGAACCTCGACCGCAATCGACGCCTCGACCCGATGGTGCTTTCGCCGCTCGAACGCGCTCATTTGAGAAACCGGTGAAGGCGGCGAACTTCGGTGCCGCCGGGGCTCAGAAATTTCACCCGCGCCCCACCAGCAGCGTCGAACGACCCCAGCACTTCGCCATCGAGCTCCAGCGGCTCGGTGATGTCGTCGGCCAGGTAGATGCGCAGCTTCACCCTGGCGCCCACCGCCGGCGTCGGCCCGGTTCGAATCGCCAAGCCAAAGGTCGACACGTCGTGCGTTTGCGAGACCACCCGCAGCCCGCTCCCCGGCGCGCCATTCTCAAGCTCGAGGTTCAGCATCACCGCCACCCGAGGCGTCGCTCGCCGGTCTCTGCGTGAACGCCGCTCAGTCGCCGCCGCCTCGATGCCGTCAAAGAGGGTGCGAACCGAGTCGGGGTCTCGTCGGTCGGGCACCACAGGCAGCTTGGGAGTCAACAGCGGCAGCATCTTGGGTTCTCGGCCCACCTCATGGCCTGGTTGCAGGAGCCAGGCAACCCCCTGAATTCACAAAACTCACACCGAACGGGTTGCGAGGCCGAAGGGCAGGGGAATAGTTAGGTTCCTTATGACCTCCGACCGACCGCGGCCGACCTCACGCCTCGACCAGATCGAGAGTTACGCCCACCATTTCCCCGAGCTCGACCCGGAGGCGATGCGCACCTACCTCACGCTGCGGCGCCTCGACGGCTTGCTCTCGTGGGGCCTCGACGTGCACCTCGCCCGCCACGACCTTTCTTTTGGCCGGTTCATCGTGCTGGTCAACTTGATTCGGGCCGAGGGCCACTCGGTCACCCCCGCGGCGCTCTCAGAGTCGTGCAGCGTCACTCGGGCCACCATTACCGGCCTGGTCGACACCCTCGAGAAAGACGGCCACGTCGTGCGCGAGCCCGACCCCGATGACGGCCGCTCGTTCATGGTGCGCCTCACGCTGACCGGCCGACGGTTTCTCGAAAAGCTGTTGCCCGACCATTTTCGCCGCCTTACCAAGCTGATGAGCAGCCTCTCGCATGACGAGATGCGCGAGCTTCAGCGCCTCCTCGGCAAGGTCGCCGACTGCATCTCCGCCTTCTCAGATATCTAATTCGGCACCTAACAAAGACCCCCCTATGGCCACCCAAGTCGCTGAACTCGTTCAGACTCCTGCCGTTCCCGTCGTTGCCAAACCCGCCAGCAAGGCCCGCTTCGTCTTCATCGGGCTGATCGTCGCCGTCGTCACTGCCGGGGCCATTTTCTACGTCCTCGGCATGGGCAAAGAGAAGACCGACGACGCGTTCATCGAAGGCCGGGTCATCGCCATCGCCTCGCGGGTCGCCGGCCAGGTCACCGCGGTGAAGGTCATCGACAACCAAGAAGTCAATGAAGGCGACGTGCTCGTCGAGCTCGACCCCGCTGATCTCGAGGCCCGCCGTGACGCCGCCGCGGCCGACCTGCTCTCGACCCAGGCCCAGCTCGCCAGCGCCCAGGCCCAATTGGGGTTCACCGAAAAGAACGCCGAGGCCTCGCTTACCCAGGCCCAGGGCGGGTTGGGCCAGGCCACCAGCAGCGTCGAGGCGTCGCGCGCGCAGCTCGAACAGGCGAAGGCTGATCTCCAGGCGGCCGAAGCGCGACTGACGTTGGCCAAGACCGAGCTCGAGCGCAGCAAGTCGCTCTTCTCGACCGGGTCGATCTCCAAAGCCGAGGTCGACAGCCGCACCTCGACGTTTGATCAAGCCCAAGCCGCGAGGGCTCAGGCGCAGTCTCGGCTGATCAGCACCCAGGCCGTCATCGACGGCTCGGTCGGCGGCGTCACCCTCGCCAAGGGCCGTTTTCTCGCTGCGCAGACCGGGCCTCAACAGGTCGAGACCGCAAAGGCAGCCCTGGGGTTGGCCCAGGCCCGGGTCAAACAATCAGAGGCGGCGTTGCGCACGGCGACGTTGAACCTGTCGTACACCACCCTCCGCGCTCCCTCGAAGGGCGTCGTCTCGCGCCGAAACGTCGAGGCCGGCCAGCTCGTCGACCCCAGCCGCGCGCTGATGGCCATCGTGCCGCTCCACGACGTCTGGGTCGTCGCCAACTTCAAAGAAGATCAACTCGAAGAGATGAAGCCGGGGGCCAAAGCCACCATCTCCATCGACGCCTTTCCTGCGGCGAAGTTGGGCGCGCATGTCGAATCGATCGCGGGCGGCACGGGCAGCCGTTTCGCGTTGCTGCCCCCTGACAACGCCTCTGGCAACTTCACCAAGGTCGTTCAGCGCGTGCCGGTGCTGCTGCGCTTCGACGCGGCTCCGTCGGTGGTGCTGCGCCCCGGCATGAGCGCCAACGTCGTCGTGCGCACGAAAGAATAGCCATGCGCCCAGCGACCGCCGTCAGCTCCGCAGGCAGACAAGGCAACCAGGGCGCCATCACCGGCTCGAAGGTCGGCATCACCATCGCCACCATGGCGGCGGCGTTGATGTCGGTGCTCGACATCAGCATCGTCAACGTCGGCCTCTCTGACATTCGCGCCAGCTTCGGCACCCCGCTCGATCAAATCGCCTGGGTCTCGACCGGCTACGCGATGGCCAACATCACCATCATCCCCATGTCGGGGTGGCTCCAGCGCCGCTTCGGCATTCGCCGTTACTTCACCCTCTCGATTCTGCTCTTCACCGCTTCGAGCGCCCTCTGCGGCCTCGCGTGGAACTTGCCCACCCTGGTCATCTTTCGAATCATTCAAGGCATCGGCGGCGGAGCGATCATCCCCACCGCGCAGGCCACGCTCTTCGCCCGCTACCCTCCCAAAGAAGCGGGCATGGCTGGTGCGCTCTTCGGGCTTGGCGCGATCACCGGCCCGCTCCTCGGCCCCACCATCGGCGGAGTGCTCATCGAGCACGCCTCCTGGCACTGGATGTTTTACGTCAACATCCCCATCGGGCTGCTCGCCGCCTTTCTCGCGTGGTCGAACATCGAAGAGGTCGGCTTCGAGCCAGACCGCCGGCCCTTCGATACCGTCGGCGCCAGCCTGCTCGCGGTCGGCATGATCTCGCTACAGTACACCCTCGAAGAGGGCAACCGCGACGGCTGGCTCGACAGCCCACTGATCGCTGTCTTGGCCGCGGTGTCGATTGTCTCGTTGATCACCTTCGTGGTGCACGTGCTCGAGCACCCCAGCCCCATCGTCGACCTGCGGGTCTTCAAGAGCGTCAGCTACACCGCGGCGACCATGCTCAACGCACTGATCGGTCTGGTGCTCTTCGGTGGCAGCTTTCTCTACTCGCTCTATTGCGGCACGATCATGCGGTACGCGGCCATCGACATCGGCAACATCTTCCTGCGCGGGAGCTGGATCCAACTCTTCTTGCTCCCCATCGTGGGCCGCAACATCGGCAAGGTCGACAGTCGCTATTTGATCTTCTTCGGCCTCTCGATGGTCACCATCTCCACCGTGCTCAACGCCAACCTCACCTCGCAGGCGAGCACCGCGGTGATGACCTGGCCCATCTTCATTCGCGCCGTCGGTTTGAGCTTCTGCTTCGTGCCACTCTCCATCGCCGCCCTCTCGGGAGTCAGCCCCAACCAGCGCGGCAACGCCGCCGGCCTCTTCAACGCCACCCGCGAGCTCGGAGGCAGCATCGGCCTCGCGTGGATGAGCACGCGCCTCGCCTCGAACGCCAAAATGCACCTGACCTACCTCGCCGAGCACGTGAACGCCTTCAACCCGGTTGCGCAAGATCAGCTCCTGGCGATGCGAGGGGCGATCGGCTCGCGCGCCGGTGACCCCAGCGCGGCTGCGTACGGCATCATGAACGGGCGGCTCAACGCCCAAGCGCTCTCGCTCTCCTTCAGCGACGGGTTTTCAACGCTCGCGCTGATGTTCGCCTTCTCGCTCATCGTCGTTTTCTTTCTCGCGAAGCCCGATCGAAAGATCGACGCCTCCGCGGTGCACTGATCAGGGTTTGCCCATGACTGCTTCGACTCTTCTTTCACCTCGCGTGGTGTTGGTGTGCGCGCTGATCAACGCTGGCGCCGCTCAGGCCGCTGACCCACCGGCGGGCCTCGAGGCTCGCCTCGCGCAGCTCTTCGCCAACCAAGGCCTCACCGCGAATGACGCTGCGAAACAGGCGGTCGCCTCGAGCCGCGACGTGATGGCCAAAGACGCCGCCCGCGATGGAGCCCAGGCCTCGCTCGACGCCGCCCGCTTCGCCTACATCCCCCGAGTGAATGCCGGGGTGGGGTACACCCGCCTCTCCGAAATCGACCCGCCCGCCCTGGGCCTCGGAGACAGCTGGCGCTTCGTCGTCACCACCGGCCCCGCCGGCCCCTTGGGAGACCGCCAGCTCTTCGCTGCGCCTGACTTCAAGTTCCCGGTCATTCTCGACAACGGTCTGGTTCGCGCGGGCTTGACGATCCCCATCTCCGATTACGTGTGGCGCAGCGCGCAGCAGGTCTCGGCGGCTGATCACCAGCGCGACTCCGCCACGTGGGACGCGCAGGCAGCCAGGCTCAAGACCGCCGCCGACGCGCGCATCGCGTACTACCAATGGGTGCGGGGGCGCGGGCAGAAGATCGTCGCTGATCAATCACTCGAGCAGTCGAGGGGTCGTTCAGAAGACATCGGGCACGCCTTCGAAGCCGGGTCGAGCTCGCGGGCCGACGTCTTGCGCGGTGAATCACTCGTCGAAGGGGCTCGGTTGCTCGTCGCCCGAGCCGACAATGCGGCTCAGCTCGCACAAGAGGGCCTCGCAATCGCCATGCATGCGCCCGCCGGCGCGTCGTTCGAGGTCGGCGAAGACATCTTTCGCGAGCTGCCGCCCCTCGAGGCGACCGACGACTTCGAAGCCCTGGTGCAAGAGGCGGTCGGCCAGCGGGTCGAGCTGAAAGTGCTCGGAGAGTCGCTCGAAGCCCTCTCGGCGCAGAAGAAGGCGCTCTGGGCCAACGTGGTGCCGCGGCTCGACGGCACCGCCAACCTGCTCTACGCCAACCCCAACCCGCGCTTCATCCCCGGAGTGGCTGACTGGCGCTTCACTTGGGACGTGGGGGCCTCCATCTCCTGGTCTCCAACCGACGTGCCAGCGGCAGTGGCCCAGGTGAGCGTGGCGAATTCGAGGGTGCGCCAGGTCGAAGCGCAGAAGCTCGGGTTGCTCGATGCCCTGCGTCTCGAGGTGCGGCAGTCGTGGCTCGCCGTGCGTGAGAGCTCCGTGGCACTGTCATCGACCCAGAAGGCGCTGCTCTCAGCCGAAGAGGCCTATCGCGTTCGCCAAGACCTCTTTCGCAATGGGCGCGCCACCGTGGTCGAAGTGATTGATTCGGAGACCGAGCTGACCCGCGCCCGCCTCGAGGCGATCAACGCACGCATCGATGCACGCATCGCCCGGGTGAGACTCGAGCACGCAACGGGGCGCGACGTGGCGACGCTCTAGTCAGAGGTGACAATCGGCTCGCGCAACGCCAAGCTGCGGCGCGCACCATGACCACCACGCGTCTGCCCCTCGGTCAAAGCCTGGCCATCGACCTGCATCACTGCGAGCGCGCCCGCATCGCCGATGCCGACGTCGTCAAAGAGGTGATGATCAAGGCGGCGAAGCAGAGTGGGGCGACGGTGGTCGATTCGCACTTTCACCAGTTTTCACCCCAAGGCATCAGCGGCGTGGTGATCATCACAGAGTCGCACTTCGCGATTCACACCTGGCCCGAGCACGGGTTTGCCGCCGTCGACCTGTTCACCTGCGGCAGCTCGGTGAACCTTCAGCGGGCCGTCTCATTGATTAAAGAGGGTTTCGGCGCGAGCAACGCGACGGTGACCCTGCATCTCGAGCGGGGGCCGATTGAATCAGCGCCGACTGATCAACAGACGTTGAGCATCAGCGTGCATGGCTGTCGCGCGCAGCCTCAACCCGCGGCGCAACGCTTCTTGGCGGCGGTGCACGACCTGGCGAAGTCGAAAGCGACCGCTCAGTTCGCGCCTGGCGGTTTTGCCCTGCTCGATGAAAACCTGAGTGTTTCAGGGCGCATGGTGGGGGGCAGAGTCGACATCTCGGTCATGTGCCCGTCGAGCATCGCACCGCCGCAGCTGGCTTCGATGGCGATGACCGCGTTCGAAGGGTCGAGCTTTCGGTTTCGAACCGGCCACTGAGGCGCGGGTTACTGCTCGAGGCAGTACAGCCGACCGGTCTGGGCGCACTCGTGCTCTAGAAATTGCGTCCAGTGGCTGAGCATTGAGCTGTTTTCTCCAGCCAGCCCGGTGAACCCGCCACCCGTGCTCGTCCACCCCGAGCAATTCGCGGTGGTCCTCGGCTTCTTTTCCGGCCCGCCACCTGTTTCGGTTCCCGTCCACACGTAGACCTCTCCGCCGGCAGAGCGCACCATGCCGTTCTCATCACAGTTGATGAAGTCCAGCGGGCTCCCTTGAAGTGATGACCGGTTCGCGAACGCCTTGATGACCTTCTTCCTGACGTCACGGCAGGTCAGGTACCAGGGGCCGTCGCCCGTGATGCGACTGTAGGCGCTGATGTTGACGAGCACGGTACCGGTGGTCAGGTCTGAATCGAAGTTCGACAGCCACGCCTTGTAGGTGCCCGTTCGGCCCGCGCTCGTGGCCGCAGCCTGGCACTTCTCATCTGCGCCCGAAAGGCCACCCAGGTTCCCCGAATAGGCACCCGACGTCATGAAGATCGCTTTCGAACCGGGCGGAAACGGCTCGTCGATGTACTCGCAAAGACCTTTGTTGCAACCCTTGCCATCGAGACACGCCGAGCACACCTGCCCAGAGGGAGCACACGCCGAGGCAGACTGAGTCGTCACGCATGTTCCGGTGTCGTCGCCGCTCGTGAACTGACAACACCCAGTGGCGCAGTTCGAGCTCGAGCAACGGGGAGCGGGAATGACGGCCATGCTGCCCGTGCTCCCGCAATGAGTCACTGCCACTGCCAGAACGAGAGACCAGAGCCGACGCATTCGGCTCCCTTGCAAGTTACGGCAACCAGGTCAAGGCCGCCTGCAACAGCGCCGCTCAATAGTCGCTGCGCTCGAACCGCCACGCTGCAATCGACAACAACGCCGCCGCAAAAACGAAGGCCCCCAGAATGAGCCGCACAATCACCTCGACCTGCATCGGCTGCCCCGCCGCAAAGTGCGCTGAAGCATTCGCCAGCAGCGCCAAGCGAGGGAAGGGCAACATCGCTGCCTTGAAGACCTCCCGGTTGATGCCCTGGCTCATGACGTCACCGACGTCTTCCCGGTAGCTCGACAACACCCCCAGAATCAGCGTCGCCACCCCGGTCGCCGCAGAGAGCGCCGCGCTCCGCACGAAGAACGCGCTGGTCAGCATCGCCGCGTACAACGCGCAAAACCCGCACCACCCAATCCCAGCGCCGACCAACAGCGACCCGCTCCACGCCCCGGTCTTCACTCCGAGCAACACCGTCAGCCCGAGCGCCCCATACCCGACTGCCGCCGCGGCCAACACCACGACCCCGAGGTAGGTGCCGAACAGCAACTGCCAGCGCGCCACCGGCAGCGACAGCAAATGCTCGATTCGCCCCGGGGCCAGCAGCTCTGGCGCAAAGTCGCTGCACGCCACCGCCAAGAAAAAGGCACCGAAGTAAAAGCTCCCGTACGCCGTCGCCATCGAGACCGCGCCAAGCACCCGGTCGGCCATCACGATGTCGCGACTGAACACGGCCCCGAACAACTTCGACCCGGCAATCGCCCCGTCGACCACTTCAATCTGCAGCGACAACCCAAGCACCAGCAACACCCCGGTGATGGCCAAGAACAGCGCCAAGAACCACCTTCGCCGCAACGCTTCACGAAGCAAGTCGACGCTGACCCGCAGCAACTGACTCATGACAGGGCCTCGGTCAGCACTTGCTCCAGGTCGCGCGTCGCCGCTGCCAGCTCGATGAGCAACGCACCGCCCACCCGCACCTTCTCGAGCGCCGCGTTGAGCGCGACGACGTCATCACCCGCGAAGTGCCAACTCGCGCCATCCCACGTGAAGCCCGCGCTGATCAGCACCGACTCATTGAACGACCCCGCGAACCGCACCCGCCACCGGTTCGCGGCCGCGCGCACTTCGTCGATGCCTCCCTCGAGCTTCAGCAGGCCCCGCTCGAGCACTCCGATTCGGTCACACACCCGCTCGGTCTCTGAGAGCAGGTGCGAGTTGAGCAAGATGGTCGCGCCGCGCTGTTTTTCTTCGACCAGCAGCGCCCGCACCTCAACCCGCCCCACCGGGTCGATGCCATCGGTCGGCTCGTCGAGAATCAGCAGCTCGGGCTTGCCGAGCATCGCCGCCGCCAACCCCAGCCGCTGCCGCATGCCCTTCGAATAACTTCCGATGCGCTGCACAGTGACGCCGAGCCCAACCCGCTCCAGCAGGCCCCGCGCCTCGACCTCAGCGCCCTGCATTCGCTTCAAGGTCGCGACACTCTTCAAGAAATCGATGCCGGTCAGCGCCGTCGGCAAATGCATTCGCTCGGGCAGGTAGCCGATTCGGGCCCGAATCGAGACCTCTTCAGGGTCTCCTCCCAGCACCATCACCGTGCCTGAGGTCGGCCGCGCCACGTTGAGCAGCAGCTTGATGAACGTCGTCTTGCCCGCGCCGTTTGGGCCGATCAACCCGAAGGCCACACCGCGCTCGACCCGAAGGCTCAGCCCCCGCAGCGCTTCGTGCCCCGGGCCCCATGCCCCCCGGTATGTCTTCTTCAGGTTCTCAACGACGATCGCCGGAACAGAGCCTGGCATCGTGCCCACTCAGCTCTTCGGCCCCAGGCCGGCCTTTTTTCTCGCCTCGAGCAGCTTCGCCAGGTCACCCGGGTCGAGCGGCGCCACCGGCCCCAGGCCTCGGGCAATCGTCAGAATCTTCGCGACGTGCTCGACCAGCTCCATTCGCAGCAGCGCTTGCTCGAGGTCGACGCCCTGGGTGAAGACACCGTTGCCGTTGATCAGCAGCGCATCGTATTTCGCCGCCGCCGCCTCGACCGCCTTCACGCCCTCGACCGAACGAGGCATCGCTCTGGGCAGGGTCGGTATTCGGTCTCCCAGCGAAACCACCGCTTCGGGCATCGCCAGCGGGCCAATCTCAGCGCCCGTCAAACCCCACGCCGTCGCCGTCGGGGGGTGCGCGTGAATCACGCACTCGACCTCCGGCCGGGCCCGGTACATCGCCAGGTGCAGCTCGAGCTCGCTGAAGGCCTTGCGCCGCCCCTCGAGCACCGTGCCATTCAAGTCGACAATCAACAGCATCGACTCGTCGACGTTCAGCTTCGAGACCGCGGTCGGGGTGATCAGCAACCGATCGCCAGTCAGCCGCACCGACACGTTGCCATCGTGATTCGCCACCCAGCCCATCTGCTGCAGCCGGCGCGAGGTCGCCACCAGCTCGGCCTTCACCTTCGGCAACGGAGCGCTCGGCATCAGCCCACCGTCACGGCATCGACCACGCCGACGATCAAGCTGCGAATCGGCAGGGTCTTGTCACCCAGCACCGCCCGCACGCCGCCGCCTTCGTTCATCACCAGCACCAGGTCGCCCTTGCCCGCGCTCGAGCTGTGGTCAACCGCGAGGTAGCTCGCGCCGAACGGCTTCTTGGTCTCGTCGACCGGTTGCACCACCAGAATCTTTCGCCCCGCGAACGCCGGGTGCTTCTCGGTCGCCACCACGGTACCCAGCACTCGACACAGATTCATGTGTCGACCTCATCGACGATGCCGACGATCGCGCTGTCGACCGGCACGAACCACGGGTCGCAAGCCAGCGCGGCTTCACGACTGCCCTCGAGCATCACCAGCGTGCCCGTGCTCGCCGAAACGCGATCAACCGCGACCTCGGCTGGGCCCACCGGCTTTTGCGCGTGGTCGAGCGGCTGCACCACCAACAGGCGCGCGCCCTCGAGACCTGCGGCTTTCTTCGAAGCGACGACCGTTCCAATGACGCGACCCAGGTACATGAGGCGCCGACACTCGGAGATTCACCGGCCAAAATCAATGCTTACAGCGCGACGCCGACTTTCAGCGGCACTTCGATGTCGGTGTCACCGTCTGAGCCGGGGAAAACGATGCGCTTGCCCGCGGTCATCATGCACACCGCCCAGTCAGCGCCCTCCCACTTTTTGGGAGTCACCCCGACCGATTTCACCGCGCCCGACGAGCCCACCGTGAGCACCACGACGATGTTACCCACCGCCAGGTTCGGCGTACGCCGAAGCGCCGCGTCGATGCACTGCTCGAACGACTTGCGCTTGTCGGCCACGATCTTCATCGCCGCCTCTGACGACAACCCACCGCCTTGCGCCACCACCGGAGGCCGGTCATCGTCTCGGCCACCCTTCGGCACGTTCACCTTCTTCGTGTCGTTGCCATAGAAGTCGGCCAACCCCTTGTCGGGCGGCTTCGGCGTCGGCACCAGGTCGGGCTTTTCACTCGTCTTCACCGGAGCGACCGCAACCGCCTGGGCCTTGGCTGCCTTCTCTTTCGCCGCGAGGGCCGCCGCTGCCTTGCGCTTCTCAGCCTCGGCCGCCTTGCGCTTTTGGTCACCCGTGAGAATGTCTTTCAACCCGCCGATACCGCTGGGAGAAAAGAAATTCTCCTGCACGACCTCGCCATCGGCGGTGGTCACGGTCACCGTCGGCAACACGTGCAGCGTCGAGAGCAAGTAGAGCGCGGTCGCAGGCGCCACGAAGACCGAAACCACGAAGAGCGCAATCTTCCACGGTGGGTTGCGGCGGTTGACGCCCGCTTGGGCCATGAAGAACTTCGTCGCTTCTCCAGGGGGCGGCGCGTCGTTCTCACCCGAGCCTCCCAACGCGGCGAACGGGTCGACGTCGCCTTTGGTCGGCTCCTCGTCGTCTTTGTCGGGCACCGACGCCGCTGCCCCCGCCTTGCCGTTGCCGTTGACATGCCCCTCGGGGCCGTCATGCACGTCGTTGAAGAGGTCTTTGAGCGGCGCTTCGGCAACCACCGCGGCAGCCGGAGCTGCAGCCGCCACCGGTGCCGTCGAGGGCGTCGACGCAATGATTTGACTCACCGACGCAAAGTCGGCCGCGGGCATCTCATTGGCCACCGCCACGTCACGCTGCGGAGCCGAGGCCCTGGCGGCACGCTGGGTCTCCGGCGAGGCCTGCATCGGGCCGGTCGCGGTGGCGCTGGCCCCCGTACCCCCTGAAAAGACCGAGCTCACCTCGGGCACGTCGGCGGCTCGCTTCCAGCCCTCCATGCCCGGCTTCCACAGGTAGGTGCGGAGCGTGATTTCTCCGCCATTGACCTTCATGCCCAGGCCGCGGAGGTCGAGCGGGCCCTCTTGTTTGCCCTGAATCATCGCGAACCACTGGGTGGTGAGGTCGGGGGCGGGCATCGCCCGGGTCGCCTCGTCCTCCCAGGGGCTGCGCTGGGCCGCACCCGCTTCGCCCGACATCGAGACCGCGCTGGGAGAAGCACTGGTCACCAGGGCCGCCGCGGCCGGCATCGCCGCCGACGAAGCCGATGAGGCCGTGCCTCCAGTGAGCTGAATGAGGTTCTGGCACTGCTTACAACGGATCTTGACCGACGCCTTACCGGCGATTTTCTCGTCGGCAATCACGTAACGCTTGCCGCATTTATTACAGGTAACGTTCACGGTGAGTCGCCGGCCCTTCAGTCAAAACTGTACCGGGCGGCATCGTACCTCGCCAGTCGTTGACTTGGAAACGTTGCAACGCTAGCAACCCGCCGCCGCCGAAATATTTTTTTCACCGCTCACAAGGACACGTTCATGCCAGCGAAGGACTTTGGCACCAAGTACCTGTGCTTCAAGTGCAATACCAAGTTTTACGACTTGAAGAAGCCAGACCCGATTTGCCCGAAGTGCGGGGCCGATCAGCGTGACAGTGCCGCGAGCAAGCCCGCCAGTGAAGGCCGCCGGAGCCGGTTGTCGGCAGTGCCTAAAATCGTCGAACCGGTCGCTCCCGCAGCGGCTGAGAAAGACGGCGAAGAGCTCGAAATCGAAGACATCGATGAAGAAGACGAAGACGAAGACGAAGTGTAGCTACCCCCGCGTCACAGGCTCCGCCAGCTCCCGAATCGCCACGCACACCTTCAGCCAGGCCGCCGAGGTCAGCGCCTGGGCGCCCCGTGGCTTTTTCGCAGCGGGAGTCGTTCGTTCGTGGCTCTGGGGGCGCGCTTTGACAGACATGCAGCGGCGTTGAGCAACTGCCTTGCCAGTCGGGTTCCCACGCCCGGCCACGTGCAGGCGCGAACTCAGTGCCTCGAGAAAAGCGCGACTGAGGCGTCAGACTGCAGGAGGATTTTGATGGGGGCCTTCAAAAGGCCGGGCCAGCGCGGAAAATGAGGTGCATTCGTACCCCCACCTGGTGCTCCGTGCGGACCATCAGGTGTTTCGCGTGCTTCAGAAGGGAACTCACTCCCGCCTGGCCCGTCGAGCGTCACAATGACGCCCTTTGAAGTTGTTCGGTAACGATGAGTGTCTCAGTCTATTGCAGATTCTCAAAAATGATCAGCCATGTGATGGCGATTTTTGATTTCCCCGACACGCGACCTCGCAAACGCTTGAAGATCCGTTCGTTCCACCCTCACGGTAGGCCTTCCAGCACATCGCCACGCTGGCGAAATGAAGCGCGATGACCGCGGCGACTGCGACGATGCTGGCGAGCCCGACACTGCCCCGTTGATTGGTGAACATGGCGTTTCTCCTCTGAAGACGAACGGGTGGCCCCCGGCAAAATGCGCCGCAAGTCACCGCATTCGAAGGTGATTCGTTCGGCCTCGGGCAAAACTTCATCGCCCGAAGTCGCGCCCCACAGACGAGATCAGGCAGGTTCGATTGCATCGCCAGTCACCACGCGCATCGTGCGACAGTCGGCGCGAAATGCGCACATTGGCCCCGGGCGAATTGACGCCACTGCCCATTGACCTCGGCGAGCGACCACCGCGATTTCCCAGCGCGTTCGATGAAGTGGGGCCACACCCACTGGCACAGCGAGCCGCGCACCTGCTTCAGCGCAGCTTGGCGCACGATGATCAGGCCGAGGGCAAGGTCTTCGGAGTGCTGGTGGTCGAAGACGCCCCTGGCTCGTTCGGGTTTCTCAAGGCCTTCTCGGGCAAGTGGGGCGGTCGTTGGGTGGTCGAGGGGTTCGCACCTCCGATGTTCGACGTGGAGGTTCGCGCGCGCCTCGATGCCGCCAGTGACGCGGTGATCACCCCCCTGCACGAGCGCCTCGCCACTGTGAGCTCGAGCGCTGAGCTGATCGAAGCGCGCCAGGCGCTGATCAGACTCGAACGAACGCACGCCGCCGAAAAGGCCGCGATGACGCTGCGCCACCGAGAAAATCGTCAGGTTCGGGCCGCCCTTCGGGCCGCTGCGGCCTCGGGCGACGAAGCAGATCAGCTCAGCCGCGGTGACACGGCCGAGAAGCGGGCCCTCGCGCAGCGAAGTGCTGAAGCGTTGACTCGCGCACGAGGGACCCTCGGCGCCCTCGAGCGCCGCGTTGGAGCCGCTCGGCGATTGCTCTCGTACGCCTCGGCGAAGCTGGTCAAGCCGATCATCGAGCTGCCTCGGGTCCCCAACGCCCGCGGAGAATCGCGACCCATCGCCTCGTTCTTTTCCAAAGTGCCTCCCGGCGGCGTCGGTGAATGCGCTGCGCCCAAGCTGCTCTCGCGGGCCTTCGCACTGGGCCTCACCCCCGTCGCGCTGGCTGAATTCTGGTGGGGGCCGACCCAAGAGAGCGGCCGCGTTCGAGGGGCACACGTGCCCGCGTGCAAGCTCAAGTGCGCGCCGATTCTGCCGTTCATGCTCGAGGGTCTCGAGGTTGGGGCCCCACGGCGGCTGATCACCCGGCTCGATCGCGACGCCCCGCTGCGGGTGATTTACGAAGATGCGCAGCTGCGAGTCATCGAGAAACCCGAAGGCTTGCTCTCGGTTTCGGGGCGAGAAGCGACGCACGTCGACTCAGTCGAGACGCGCATGCCCGAGGCCTGGGTGGTGCACCGCCTCGACCTCGACACCTCAGGGCTGCTGGTGCTCGCCCTCGATGAGCCCACCCACATCGCGTTGCAGCAGCAGTTCGCTCGCCGGCACGTCGAGAAACGGTACGTCGCGGTGGTCGAACGGTCGCTCGAGGCAGAACAGGGCACCATCGAGCTGGCGCTCCGCCCCGACGTCGATGATCGACCGCGGCAAATGCATGACGCGCAGAGGGGCAAAGAGGCAATCACCACCTGGAGCGTCATCTCGCGGGACAATGGGCGTACCCGGGTGGCCCTCTCGCCGCTGACCGGCCGAACGCATCAACTTCGCGTGCACTGCGCTCACCCATCGGGGCTCAACGCGCCCATCGTCGGCGATCGACTCTACGGTCACCCAGGTGAGCGCCTGCTGCTGCATTGCGAGTGGCTCGCGCTCACCCACCCCGCGACGGGCCAGCGGCTGACCTTCGAGGCCAAAGCCCCCTTCTAGGCCTTGAGCACTTCAATCAGGCCGCGAAGCTGCTTCATCAGCGCCTCGAACTGAACTGGCGTGAGCGACTGCGGCCCGTCAGAGAGCGCCTGATCAGGCTTGGGGTGAACCTCGATGATCAACCCGTCGGCTCCGGCGGCGATGCCGGCACGCGCAATCGCGGGCACGTGCTGGCGAATGCCGATGCCGTGAGACGGGTCGACCATGACCGGCAAGTGGGTGAATGACTTGAGAATCGGCACCGCGTTGATGTCGAGCGTATTGCGGCTGCTGGTCTCGAAGGTGCGAATGCCGCGCTCACACAGCACCACCTGCGAGTTGCCGCGAGCGACGATGTACTCAGCGGCCATCAGGAGGTCTTTCACCGTCGCGCTCGGCCCCCGCTTGAGCAACACCGGTTTTCGCAGCTCGCCAACCCGCTCGAGCAACGAGAAGTTCTGCATGTTGCGCGCGCCGATTTGCAGCATGTCGGCGTACTTCGACACCAGCGGCAGGCTCTCGGTGTCTTTCACCTCGGTCACGATGCCAAGCCCGGTCTCCTCACGAGCCAGTGCGAGCAGCTCGAGCCCTTCTTCACGCAGGCCCTGAAAATCGTACGGGCTGGTGCGGGGTTTGTACGCGCCTCCTCGCAGCAGCGTGGCGCCGCTCGCCTTGACCGCGTGCGCCGCGCCGAGAATCTGCTCACGCGACTCGACCGCACAGGGGCCAGCGATGATGGCCACGTGGCCTCCACCGATTTTGACGTTGCCGACGCTGACGATGGTCGCCTCTTCTTTGACCTCGCGGCTCACCAGCTTGAAGGGCTGCGTCACCCGAATCGCCTCGGCCACGCCAGGCAAGACCGAGAAGATCAACGGGTCGAGCGGCCCCGAATTACCGGTGATGCCAAAGGCCAACCGGTTTGCGCCCGGTATCGGGTGCGGCGTGAAGCCCAACGAGCGAATTCGGGCCTCGACGTTGGCGATGTCTTCGGGAGTGCAACGCGGTGACATGACGACCAGCATGGTGAAACCTCAGAGTGAGAGTGCGGCGCGAAGAGAAGCAACGAACGGTTCGAGGGGCTCACGGCGGGCGATGCGTTCGACGATGGCTGACCCGACCACCACCCCGTCTGCATGGGCGCAGGCCGCGCGGGCTTGATCAGGCGTGCCGATGCCGAACCCGACCACCACCGGCACCTTCGACGCGGCTCGAATCGCGGCCAAGGGGGCCGAGATGTCGGCGTGCTCCACCCGGGTGCCGGTGACTCCGGTGACCGAGACGAAGTAGGTGAAGCCGCTGGCGACCGCGAGCACCGCGGCTCGGCGCGACGACGTCGAGGTCGGGGCGAGCATCGAGATGATCGAGAGCCCAGTGCGGCTGGCTTCGGCGCGAAGCTCAGCGGCTTCATCAGGAGGGAGGTCGGGCAAAATCACCGCGTCGACCCCCGCCTCAGCGGCGCGGCTAAAGAAGCGGGCAGGGCCCATGGCGAGCACTGGGTTTAGATAACCCATCAGAACGATTGGTGTTTCGGCGGTTTTGGCCCGCACTTCAGAGGCGATTCGCAGCACCGATGCCAAGGTCACGCCGCCTGCCAGAGCGCGTTCTGCCGCCCGTTGAATCGTCGGCCCATCGGCGATCGGGTCGCTGAAGGGAAACCCGAGCTCGACGATGTCGGCTCCGCCGCGAATGCAGGCGAGGGCCGCTTCGACCGAGTCTTGGGGCGTTGGGTCGCCCCCCATCACATAGGTGATCAACGCGCCGCGAGACTCGGCTTTGGCTCGGGCGAAGGCGCGATCGAGTCTCATGAGGTGCTCCGGGCGATGGTGGCCAGGTCTTTATCACCGCGGCCCGACACGTTGATCAGCAAGACTGACCCACTGGGCATGGTCTGGGCCAGCTCGAGCGCGGCGTGTACCGCATGCGCCGATTCGAGCGCGCAAATGACGCCCTCGCGCCGAGCGAGCTGAAGCAGCGCCGCCAACGCCTGATCATCGGTCGCCGACATCAAGGTGAGCCGCCCACTGTCTTTGAGCGCCGACAGCTCTGGGCCCACGCCGGGGTAGTCGAGCCCAGCGCTGATCGAATGAGCGTCGTTGATCTGCCCGTCTGCGTTCTGCAGCACGTAGCTCCGCGCGCCATGGAGCACGCCCGGCACACCCTTGAGCAACGAAGCGCCATGCTGACCCGATTCGAG
>JANLPS010000344.1:0-14652 GCA_031367385.1 Archangium sp.
CAAGACCCGCGCGCAGGTGCGGTACATCTCGACCTCGACGATGTTCGGCGTGCAGTTCACGGCGCTCCAGCCCAAAGACGTCGCCACCATCGAGGCCTATGTGGCCAAGCGGGTCGCCGAGGGTGGCCTCGCGCCGTAACGAAGGTGAAAGGGTTCACTCTCGTTTCGTGAATGGTGAGAAAACCCAGGCCATGCGCGCGACTGCTTTCTTCGCCTTCTGCTTCATCGCCTGTACCGGTCATCGCCCGACGCCGTGGCCCGAGGTGCGCGGCGTCTCAGACCCCGCCACTCGCCGCGAGCTGACGCAGGGGCCTGTCATCGGCTTCGCTGACTCCGCCAAGACCCACGCCTGGCTGGGGTTGCCGTACGCCGCGCCTCCCGTCGCCGATCTTCGCTGGAGAGCCCCCAGGCCAGCATCGTCATGGGGCCCATCGGTGCGCGAAGCGACGGTGTACAGCGCGGTGTGCCCTCAGTTTGGCAATGCGTTGACCGCTGGCAAAGAGAGCGAGGTCATCGGCAGTGAAGACTGCTTGACGCTCAACGTGGCGGCGCCCCAGATGAGCGCCGCGCAGGTCGCGGGTGAGCACCGCGCGGTGATGGTGTGGGTGCATGGCGGAGGCAACTCCATCGGCACCGGCAACGCGTACGGCGCGATGCGCAACCTGGCCGCGAAGTACGGAGTCATCGTCGTCTCGGTGAATTACCGGCTCGGGCTGCTCGGCTGGTTTCACCACGCGGCCATCAATGCCGCCGATGCGACGCCCGAAGACACCAGCGGCAACTTCGGCACGCTCGATCTCATCGCGTCTCTGAAGTGGGTCCAAGCCAACATCAAGGCCTTCGGCGGAGACCCCGGCAACGTCACCGTCTTCGGCGAGTCGGCCGGCGGGTTCAACGCGTTCAGCCTGCTGGCGTCACCCCTGGCGCAGGGCCTCTTTCACCGGGTGATCATCGAGAGCGGAGTGCCCGCCAGCCGCACCATCGCTGAAGCCGAGAACTTCTCCGACGCGCCCGACCCGGGCCTGGCTTCGAGCTCGAGCGAGCTGCTGCTCAAGTGGCTCATCGCCGATGGCCGCGCGGCGACCCGTGACGACGCGAAGAAGCTGCTGGGCTCGATGAAGACGGCCGAGGTCGGGGCGTACCTGCGGTCGAAGTCACCCGCGGCGTTGCTGGCGCCGCTGCAGGGCGCGCCGTTTGGCATGTACGCGGCGCCGGCGATTTTTCGTGACGGCCTCGTCGAGCCAATCGCGTCGATCACCGAAGTGCTCGCAGACCCCGCACAGGGCAATCACGTGCCGGTGCTGCTCGGCACCAATCGCGACGAGCTCAAGTTGTTCATGGCCTTCAACCCCAGGTACGTCGGCAAGACGCTGGGCCTCTTTCCCTTCATTCGCGACGAGGCGGTGTACGACCGCGACGCCGCGCTAGGCTCCGACATGTGGAAGGCGATCGGCACCGACGGCCCGGCCCGGGCATTGACGCAGGCGCAGGGCAACTCGGTCTTCGCATACCGCTTCGACTGGGACGAAGAGCCCACACGCCTCGGAGTGCCCGTCTCCAGGTTGCTCGGAGCGGCCCACGGGCTCGAGATCGGCTTCGTCTTCGACGACGTCACCGCGGAGATGGACGTGTTCAAGATCGCCAGCGACGAGAACGCGCCCGGCCGCATCGAGCTCGCTGATGCGATCAGCTCCTACTGGGCCAACTTCGCGATCACCGGGGCTCCCGGCCGCGGCGTTGATGGCACGTTGCCCGAGTGGGCTCCGTATGGCGCAGGGCAATTCATGGTGCTCGACAGCAAAGCCGGCGGTGGGCCACGCATGCAGGCAGGCGTCATCACCCCCGAGGCCCTCGAAGCGCGCATCTGGGCAGACCCCTCGATCGGCGACACTGCCGCGCAATGCAAAGCCGCCGCGACGGTGCTCTACGGCTTCTTCGGCAAGCCCACCGGCGCGTGGACGGCTGCACGCGAGGCCAGCTTTCACAGCCACTGCCCGAAAGACACGGTCGAAGCTGTGATGGCTCAGCCCCGCTGAGCGGCCCACGGCGCGTTTCTCGAGAACTGCGCGAAGATGCGGCTGTTTGGGCCAGCGCGATGAAAAAACGGCCACCGTGGCCGTGATTTCTTGGGAGCGTCCCAGCTCAAGGCCCACCGGCGCTCGCGTGTTTGCGAACGCTCCCAAAAAACTCGGGGAAATTGCGGCCCTTTTCTGGTCGGCGACCGGTTTTGGCTCATTTTGCCGCGCACGTGATCGAAAGCACAGGGCTCACGAAGGAAATGGGAGCGCGCTCTCGCTTCGAGACTTGGCGCTGCTGTTGGTGCAGTCGATTGTGTGCACGGTGTTTTCCCCGGAAGTGGCAATTGCGCATCTTGCAGACGCTGAGCCCGTACACGCTGGCATTGGCGGTCTCGCTTGTGTACAGCATGGGGCTGGCGAACGTGCTCTTCCCCGACTCTGAGCAGTTGACGGCTGGTTTCTATGCGGGCGCTGCGATGTTGGTGTTGTTGGTGCTCGTGAATTCGCAGGTCAAGCGAGCACCGCCGCCGCCGGAGACGTAACCGTACACGAAAGAAGAACTGAACATGTACACCAGCCAAGACCTCATCGATTGCTTGGTTCGCGGCGGCGAGGGGTGGGCGAAAGTTGCGTACCACGGCAAGCCATTTGCCGCGCCGGAGATTCGAAAGTTCATCGAGCTGATGAACACACTGAAGGCGGTGCAGAATTCGGCCACGTTCATCAAAGCGCTTGTCGACGATGCGAGTGATGAAGCGCTCGTGGCGAGCTGGCGCGAGGCCATGGCTGCGCTCGACGACATTCAGAAGTACCCGTTCGACGCGACGAAGCGAGGCAAGAAGCTGGGCGAAGTGGCGAAGAACGCTCGTATTCTCGGGGCGTGGCAGGCCTCGGCAGTGGGCAGTGAGCACGTGTCCAAAGACGTGCTTGCGTTGTTGGTCATCGATGCTTCTGCGGCTTCGATTGACGCGCTCCTGCCTCATTTCGAGCGCGCGATGGGCGACCCCGTTCGACTCAGAGTGCTCGACGCTCTTGCGCGGTATGAGACTGCGGCGACGGCTCCGCTCTTTGCGAGAATTCGCACGGAGACCGCTTCGCAGCGTGCGGCTTCTCCGGTGTTGGCGTTTGGCGAGAAATTTGGTCTCGCGAAGAACGGGCGTTTCAAATTGACGGTGAAGGTGCGCGCAAAAAAGCCGGCCGAGCGCCACACGTATGACTTCGTTTCGCTCGTCTTCGACAGCAATGAGCCCAAAGGTTTTTGGGTGAATCGCGGCCAAGAGACGCTCACGGCTGGGAGCAGCTCGATGTGGCAACGCGGTGTGACCTGTACGCTTGCGAATTTACCCAAAGCCATCGCGAAGGCCGCGCGTGACGCGAAGGTCGAATGGGACTTCAAGAAGGTGACGACCAAGCCCCTCGGCCCAGCCAAGGCGGTGGCGTTGATTCAGTGGTTGGCCGGTTCGTAGCCCGCGCTCTTCGCCAGTGGCGTCGTCGAAGAAGTCGACCACCATGCTGTAGTGGTCTTTGCCGGTCGCGTACGCGGTGGAGCTGCAGGTCGGGCTGCTCGCCGCGCCGTACGCAGGGAAAGACGAGTGGTGGTAGTTGAAGTTGCTGCCGCCGCTGGTCCCCTGGAGGCCGTGCATTTGCGCGTCTGGAGTGAAGAACCAGCGCAGACCAGACTCGTCGATTTCCGTGGCGATCATCGCGTCCCAGGGGGGCGAGGAAAATGGGGGTTCTGAGCTGATGCAAATCACTCGCGTACACGGTGTCGCGTCGCGATTAATACTCGAAGATTCGAAGGTTGAGACCGCCCTCGGCAACCGAGGGCTAGGGTCTCGGCGTCTGCGCCTCCGCAATGGCCAGCCCAATCCAAATGCGCGCCGAGCCCAGGTCACCGTTCGCGAGCGACGCCTTCGCGGCCTGAATGTTCGCCAACGCGTTGCCAGTCAACGTGCTCTCCGCGTAATTCAAAGCCGCGCCGACGTTGCCGTTGCCCGTCGCGAGCTGTTGCTGTGCCGCTCCGAGTGAGGCCACCGCTTGCTCTGATTGCGCGCGTCGTTCGGCGACTTGGCGCTCTTTCTCGGTTCTTCGGTTCTCGGTGTCGCTCAGCTGCGTCTGCAGGCTCGTGATCTGCCGGCTCAGCTTGTCGAGCTGCGCGCTCATCGCCTCGGCTTGGCTCGCTTGACGCTCGAGCAACGCGGCGCGGGTCTTCAGGTCGACGACGTCGCGACGCAGCTGGTCGACCTCTGCGATGACGGGGTGCGGTATCGGCGCGAGCGGCCTCGGCGGCTCAACCACGGTGACCCCTGCGTCGAGAGTAGGTTTCTTGACCACCGGTACGCCCGCGTCAATCGGTACCAGCCCGCCGGTGATGATCACCATCGTGAAAAATTGAAACATGGGCGCACTCTGGGCCGACTGCCGAGCAGGTGGCAACGTCCAACCGCTCTGTCCTCCAGGCGGCGGAGTGGAACGGGGCTGCGGTTCACGTACACTTCGCGCCCGTCGTTCGAACCATCTCGAGTGGAGCCCCCCCCATGATTCGTTGTTGCCTCGGCCTGGCGCTCTCGCTCTTGGTGGCCTGTACCGGTACTTCTCCAGTCAAGATCGCGCTGGGCGGCGCGTGCACCAGCGACGCGAGCTGCGCCAATGATGGCAAGTGTACGAAGAACGTCTGTTACGCGCGCTCGTGCACCGCCACCACCTGCGGCGCCACCGAGGTCTGCGCCAGCAACGCCTGCGTCGATGAGCGTTGCCTCGGCGTCGCCTGCCCCGCCGGTGACCTCTGCGTTCGCGGCACCTGCGCCTCGACCGCCTGTGCCACCAGCCAGTGCCCCACAGGCCAAGTCTGCGACAAAGAGACCTGTGTCGACGCCTTGTGTCTGGGCGTCGCCTGCCCCGGGAGTCAATCGTGTCGCGGCGGCGCCTGCGTCGATGCCTGCGCCGGGGTCACCTGCAACGGCAACCAGGTCTGCTCCAAGGGCAGCTGCGTCGACCCCTGCGCACAGGTCACCTGCACCGGCAACCAGGTTTGCTCGAAGGGCACCTGCACTGACCCCTGCGCTGCAATCACCTGCCCCGGCACGCAAATGTGCTCGAAGGGTACGTGCGTCGACGTGTGCGGAGCGATGAGCTGCACCACGGGCAAGACCTGCGTGAACAGCATGTGCATCGACGACGCGTGCGTGAACAAGACCTGCGGCTCGGCTCAGGTGTGCAGCCTCGGCGCCTGCATCGACCCAGAGTGCGTCGGCAAGAGCTGCACCGGCCCGCAGATTTGCCAGAAGGGCTCGTGCATCGACCCGCAGTGCGCCACGGTCACCTGCGCCGGCACCAAGGTCTGCAGCATGGGCACCTGCATCGACCCGCAATGCGTCGGCAAGACCTGCACCGGTACTGACGTGTGTGTGATGGGCACCTGCAGAGCGATCTGCGAGGTCAGCTGCGCTTCGCCGTGCCCGACGTGCACCGAGGGCCGTGGCTGCGGAGGCGATCTCGAATGCCAATCACGGCTGTGCGTCGGGGGCGTCTGCGCCTCCTGCGGCCCGAGCGCGCCCTGCCCCAACGGCGGTACGTGCCAGAACGGCGTCTGCCGCTCCGGAGTGCTCGGCCCTGCGCCACCCTCACCGATTGCCAAAACCCCTTGGTCTGCGAAGACAACGTCTGCCGGTGGGCGGCTGGGCATGCGTGCACCACGACACCGCAATGCGTGAAGGGCCTGGCGTGCGAGAACCTCATTTGCCAGCGGCCGCACTGCATCGTGACTCCGGTCGAGACGCAGCCGGTGCCTGGAGGCACGGTGTGGTGGGCCTCTCAATCGATGTACATGGCCCCCAACGGCGAGATCTACGTGACCCACGGCCAGTGGAACATGTACCAGAACTACGACATTCGCCGATTCCGCGTGGCGCCAGGCCAGACCGCGGTCGAGCAAGACCCTGCGCCTCCCGCTCCTCTTCTCACCTTCGGCAGCAACAGCCCCATCGCCGAGGGCTCGAGCGATCAACCCGGCTCGGCGCAGGGCACGGCGACCGTCGGTGGCACCTTCTGGTGGATGCCCGGCGGCGGCGCGTGGGACGGCCGCATCTCGGTGACGATCAAGTTCACCGGGTTCAACAGTGATCTCGATTCGAACATGACCAACGAGGGGCGCTTCGCGAAGTGCGGCAGCAATTTTTACTTCTTCGGCGGCCAGTACACGACCAAGAAGTACGGCATTCGCTTCGACGCTGGAGGCGACCCCGCGTCGTTGGCCTCGGCGGTGACGCTGACCACTTCTGCGGCTCGGCGTGACACCTGGCCTTTCACCAGCCTCATCAACGTGGCCTGCACGCCGACCGCCGTCTGGGTCTTGGGTTCCAACGGCACCACGCCGGCGATTCAGAAGCTCGACCCGCTGACGCTCGTCGAGATGGGCGCGCCCATCTCAGTGGCGCTGCCCTACGGCAACCTCATCGGAGACTGGACCATCGCCATCGTCAGCGACGACCTCTTCTACCTCGTCGACACGGGCGGCGGCATCGTGTGGCAGGTGTACAAAGGGGCGGGCAAACAAATCGGCAAGGCGGTGGCGAACTCGCATGCGTTCGGTACCCAAAACGGCCTGGCGGTGTTCACCAACACGAGCGTCATTCGCTACGAGAAGCAGATGATGAACGGCATGCCGCCCCCGCTCGACATCGACTGCCAGTGGCAGTGACGATGGCTCACTGAACCGGCGGAGTCGCCGACGCCGTCAGCACCGCTTGGTTGATCAGCTGCGCCGCGCCCGCCAGGTCTTTGTTCGCCAACGCCTGACGTGCTTGCTGCAGCGCCCCCTGCCCCACCGCGTTCATCGCAGGAGCAGCCGATTGCAACGCCCGGTCAACGCCTGAAATATCGCCCGTGGTCAGCTGCTGCTGAACGGCGAGCAGCGAATTGACGGCACCGTTGGTCTGCGCGCGCCGAGCCTCTTCGAGCGCCTCACGCCGGTCAGTCTCAGGCGTCGCCGGCTCAGCAGGCGCAGGCGGCGCCTCAACCGCGGCAACCGCAGTTGGTGCCGGAGCCACCGCTGGCGCAATCACCGGTACCACCCCCTGCTGCATCGCCGCGACCGCCGCCCCGCCCACCTTCGGAGCGGGAACCGGCACCGGGCTCGGCACGCCTCCAGGCCCAGGCGTCGGCGCGGGCGCACCCGCCTCATGAGGGGGCACCGGCAGCGGCGGGAGCGGAACGGGAACCGGCGCCACTGCGGCGACGGGTTCTTGAGGGGCGGCAGCAACCACCGCTGGGCGCGCAGGCGCCGCCGCGACCGGAGCCTCGGTCGGCATTCGCACCACCGGCGCCGTTACGGTCTCAGGCAGCACGATCTTCGGCGGAGTCGTATTCGAGGCCGCGATCTTCACCCCAACGGTGAACGCGATGATCGCCGCAATCACTGACAACGTCACAGCAAGTTGAACGCGAGTCATACCCGCACCTCCGAGCATCGGGTGTGCCACCCCCTACACCCTCCGTTTGAGAAATTCCAACCGGATACGGGGGGTGCCCCCGCCAAACTGCCACAGCGACGGGGCGTCTCGCGCCTAGCGAAAGACGATCAACAGGGTGCCCGACCCGAGCGCCAGCAGCATGCAGGCGGCCAGCGACAACCGGTCATAGAACCGCATCTTGTCGAACTGCTCGGCGTCGCTCAGGTTCACCGCCAACACCGACTCGAGCAGCGCGACGAAGATCACCGCGTAGCTCAGGTTGTAGAGCTTATCGAGCAGCACCACGTACCCGACGTTGGGCAGCTCCGAGCTGCTGGTCAGCTGCAGCGCCACCGCCGAAATCAGCGTGGTGATGCCGAGCCCCATGCGCGCGTCGAAATATTTTCCGTGAATCAGAAACACCGCCATCGTGATCAGCAGCACGATCAACAACGGCAAAATCGACTTCACCATCGAGCTCCAGATCGGCCGCTTCACGTGAATGCTGGCGTTCAAGTGCGTGTAGGCCTCGGCATTCGCGGTCACTCGCGGGTCTCCGAAGTTGGTGTCGTATTTCATGTCGCTCACCGACAGGCTCACGTTCTCGAAGTCCCACCCGGCGAGCGAGAGACCTGGGTGCACGCCACTGCGGCCGATGTCATCGACGCGGTACACCAGCTCGCTGTTCGTGGCCCGGTTGTCTTCGATCTCGAAGACCACGTCTTGCTCGTCGAAGGGGTAATTCTTCACCGAGAACGGGTGCGTGAACCGGCCCTGAATGTGAAATTGCTGATAGCTCGACCCGTCTTCGAGCACGTCGGGCTTCGAGTTGCCCTCGGCGTCGACGAAGATCGGTGTCTTCACCATCGACGACGCGTCGGCCGTGTTCATGAACTCGAAGCTCTTCGTCGGGTCGAGCTCTCCGTGCCAGCGAAACCAGATGTAGAAGTCGCCCATGTAGGTGTTCGACTTCAAATCAATCTCAGGAATGTGGTGCAGGTACGCGCCCACCGAGACCACTTCTGGGCCCGCCGGTTGAGCCGCGAGCATGATCAACACAAGTGAAACCATTACGCCCCTCGTTTACGCGGTGGCGACCACCGGTGGCTCTCGAGCCGTGATTGCTGCAGAAAATGCTCTGAGACCGTGATGATCGCGGTGCGCATTTGGCTCGTCACTCGATCGACGTTCAACGCCAATGACAGGGTCTGGCTCGTGTCCCACCCGACCACCTCGACTGGCACCAATTGCCCCGAGTGCATTCGCCCCATCGCCGCCGCAACCGGGCCGAACACCACCTGACTCGAGGCCACCGCGAGGTCGAGCGCCAGCTGAAGCGTCTGCGCCTCGTGCCCGTTCAGGCGTTGCCCGTATGGCAACGGGCACCCATCGTCGAGCGGCACGAAGTTGCCGTCGCTCGAGTTCACCGGGCTCACGAAACGCTCTCCTTTGATGAGCGAAACGTCGACCGGCTGCGGCCCCAGGCGCTTCGCCACCTCAGGCGTCGCGAACAGCCGGTTCTGCAGCTCTCCCAGCACCACGCTGTCCCACGTATCGAGCGAGATGGGCGGGCCGATGATGAACGCCGCGTCGAAGATGCCGGTGGGCGCCTGGGCCCGAATTTCGGCGGGCGCGAGCTGCAGCACGCGAAGCCGCTGAGCGGGCATTGCGTCGGCCAGCGGGCCACCCATGTTCTGCATCACGTACGACGGGCCAGCCACCGTCAGCACCGGGCCGGGCGCTCCAGCGTCGAGGCGGGCCTGCCGCAGCCGGGCGATCGCCCCTTCGAGCAGCGGCACCACTCGGGCCGCCTCATCGCTGGGCTCGACTCCGCGGGCCGAGCGCACCAACAGTGACACGTTGAGCTGATTTTCGAGCCGGGCGATCGCCTTCGAGACTTGCGAGGTCGTCACCCCGAGCTCACGCGCCGCCGCGCTCAAAGAGCCCTGCCGCCGAACCGCGAGAAAGGTCACGGCGTCTGAAAGTCGAAAGTCGGCGAGAGCATCTCGGCGTCGTCGCATGCGGGCCGCACCGTACCTTTTCCTTCGGGGAAACGCTCAGCCGTTTAGCGGTTCATGCGAAAGAACTGAGGCGAGCCGAACCCGCCCATGCCCTCGTTGCTGACCAGAAAACCGAACTCGAAGACGATGAACCCGTTCTCGACCAGCGCCGCCGGAGGGTTCGGAAAGGGCTGGGCTTTTTCGAACGCCTTCATCGCTTCTTGGTCGAGCTCGTCGACGCCTGAGCTTTGGCGAACGAACAAATCGGCGATCGACCCGTCGGGGCGCAGCGCGACGTGCATCACCGTCTTTCGCTCGACCGCGCCCAGCTGGCGGCCCTTGGCCCGCATTCGGCCGTTGGGGTCCCACTGGGCGCTGACGGCTTGCTTGACCCGGTTGAAGAAGGCCGCGAACTTCCACTCCCGGGTGTTCAAGAACGTGCCGTCGCCCTGCGCGACATCGTGCAGATCGTCATTCGGCGCCCCACCGCCCTCGGTGGCTTCGCTGCCCGGCACTGGAGCCTCGTTCGAGGCCTGCGAGCCGACCGCGCTGGTCTCGGGAGCCGTGTCATCGTGGCCCTGCGATGATTTTTGAAACAGCTCGCTGAGCTTGGGCCGCATGCCCAAGGGGCTCGTGAAGAGCTCTGCCGGAGAAGTACCGAGCAATGAGGGCGCCGCTCGCCCGTGCGCCATCGGCATCGCCATTGGGTTCGCCGTCGTCTTCGGAGTCGCCTTGCTGTACTTGTTCGTCTGCTCCTTCGCGACGGTCTGTTTCTGCACCCGGTTGTTGGTCTCGGCGAGGTACTTCGCGTCGGGCGAGAGCTGCTCATTGCCCGCCGCGACGTCGACGACTTGCCCTTTGGGGTGCAGCTCGGCCGGCTTCTCGAGCATGCTCTCAGCCGGCGTCGTCTTGCCGCGGTTGACTGCCCACCGCCGCGCGTCGATTTTTCGCAGGCTGACCGGGCGAGACACTTTTTTCGGTGGCTTCACCGTGGCCGTTAGCGTCGACAGCCCGACCAGCGCACAGATCAGCGCCGCGTTGCCGAGCAACGCCAGCAGCGGCACCGCGAGCCAGACCCGCAGCCGCTCACGAAGCGACGGCGGTACGCGCGGCTGGGTAATGCTCGAAGACACAACGGTCGCTATAGGAGCCCCCGCCGCGTCAAGTCAAAGCGAGACGCAAACCCTCTTGCCCAATCGCCCTTTCGTCAGCTGCACCCGCGCCTGCGCCTGCTGGTACGTGGCGCGAACGAGGTTCAACTTGGCCTGCGTCAGCGCCGACGGCGCAGCCAACAAATCGGTCGTTGTGCCCGAACCGGCCTGAACCAGGGCGTTGGTCACCCGATACGACTCATCGGCGCTGGCGATGGCCGTGCCTGCGACGTCAATCGCCGCGGTCGCCGCCTCGAGCTGGTCAAGACGCTCCGAGACCTCGACCCGCACCTGCCGCTTCGAGGCGTCGAGGCGTCAGCGCGGCTTCGCCAAGACGAAATTCGAGGGCAGCGCGGCGGTGCTCATGCCCAGCGCGTGGGCTTCGATCAACCGGCGACGAAACCGGGCCTGGGTGCCACTCACGTCGCACACCAACAGAATCACGTGCACCAGATGCTCTCGCAAAGGCAGCTCGCTCGACGCTTCAATCGCGTTCTTCAGCAGCTCGTGAAATTTCGCGCGGCGGGTGTCGGTGAGCGATGCCACCAGGCTCACCCGGTCGGCGAAGTGGTTGTAGAGCGTGCCCACCGAGACCCCGGCGCGGGCGGCGATGGTCTCCATGCGCGCGTCGAGGCCCTCGTCGGCGAACACCTCTTCGGCCGCGTCGAGAATCGCCGAGGTGGCGACCTCCTTGAGGCGAGTGCGCAGATTTTGAACGCGCTCTTTCGCCCACAGTGTGTTGAATCGCGAAGACCGCGAACCACCAGCCCTTCGGAGGTAGCGATATGTGAGCCAGGCGGCTACGAGAGCCGCCATGACCTGGGTGACCGATTCGGTGGAGTTCGCATTGAAGGGCGTCGTGGTGACCGTGGTCTTCGGCGTCATCGCGATGATCATCGCCTCGCTGGTTCGACGGCGCCGTGACAGCGGCCCCCGCCTCGAGGTGCGCAAGCTCAATGAGCGCTTCGAGAGCCTCGGCCGCGCCCTTCGCACCCACGTGATGGGCAAGAAGGCCTACAAGGCCTGGCTCAAAGCCCAGAAAGACCCCGAGGCGAGCGACTCGAAGCCCAAGGTCTTCGTGCTCGACTTCGAGGGCGACCTGATGGCCACTGCCACCGCGTCGTTGCGCGAAGAGGTCACCGCCATCGCCTCTCTGGCCCAGGCCAATGACGAGGTCGTGGTACGCCTCGAGAGCCCCGGGGGCGCGGTACCCCACTACGGCCTTGCCGCCGCCCAGCTGGCCCGGCTCAAGGCCCACGACATCAAGCTCACCGTCTGCATCGACCGGGTGGCTGCCAGCGGGGGCTACATGATGGCCTGCGTCGCCGACTCCATCATCGCCGCGCCCTTCGCCATCGTCGGCTCGATTGGCGTGGTCGCCCAGGTGCCGAACCTCCACCGCCTGCTCAAGAAACACGACGTCGACTACGAAGAGATGACCGCCGGCGAGTTCAAGCGAACGGTCAGCTTCTTCGGCGAGATCAGCTCGAAGGGCCGGGCCAAGTTTCAAGATCAGCTCGAAGAGACCCACAGCCTGTTCAAGGAGTTCGTCAAAGCCCACCGCCCTTCGCTCGACGTCGAGCAGGTGGCCACCGGCGAGTACTGGCTCGGTCGCCGCACCATTGAGCTGGGCCTGGTCGATCGACTGGCGACCAGCGACGAGTATCTGCTCGAGCGCGCCAAGACCGCTTCGCTCTACCGGGTCGCCTACCACCCCAAGGTCGAGTGGCGCTCGAGGCTGAGCCGGTTCGCGACCGAAGCCGCCGAGGCCACCGTGATGAAATTTCTCAGCCGGGCTATGAGCTTGAGGCTGCGGTAACCACCCTGCTGACCTGCTCGAGGCCGCGCGAATGCACAGCATCAGCCATGACACGCCGACGCCGCTCGAGCTGCCGCTTCGAGACCTGATTCGCGAACGCTGCGCGGCGCTCGCCAAACGCCTCGACGTCGCCCTGTGCGCGGTGTGGTCGCTCGCCTCCAATGACAATCTGCTCGATCTCCAGGCCAGCGGTGGAGCCGCGCGACTTCACGCGGTGCACGAGCGCATGCGGGTCGGCAAGTACAAGATCGGGTTGATCGCCACCGATCAGCTCCCGGTACTCACCAACGCCTTTCTCGATGACCCGGCCATCGCCAGCCGAGAGTGGGCCGTGCGAGAAGAGCTCACCTCGTTCGCCGGGTGCCCCCTGTTGATCGGCACCCGCACCGTCGGAGTGCTCGCCGTCTTCGGGCGCACCGACCTGCCCCAGAGCATCATCGCCGAGCTCACCGCCGCGGCGCCCTCGCTGGCCCGGCTGATTCACGAACATGCGTCGCCCTTCGTTTCAACCTCCGACTCCGGGGTGCACCTCAAGCTCAAGGGCGACGAGCGGTTTCTCTTTTTGGGAGACGCCATACCCCACCAGGTGTGGACGGCCGCCCCCGACGGGCAGCTGACCTACGTGAATCAGCGGGTGCTCGAATACTTCGGTCGGAGCCACGAGCAGCTGTTGGGCTCGGGCTGGCTCGACACGCTGCACCCCGATGACGTGGCCGAATGTACGAAGCGGTGGGGCATGTCGCTGGGCTCTGGAGAACCCTACGAATTCGAATTTCGCCTCTGGTCGGTCAAGGCCAGCGCCTACCGCTGGCACGAGGCCCGTGCGCTGCCCGAGCGCAACAACCGCGGCGAAATCGTTCAGTGGTACGGCGCCAACACCGACGTCGATGCCCGCCGCCGCTCCGAAGACCGCCACCGCTTGCTGCTCGAGGCCGGCCGGAGGCTCTCGAGCTCACTCGACGCGCCGCACATCTTGGCCGAGGTCGCCTCGATCTGCGTGCCTCACCTCGCAGACTGGTGCTTCATCGACCTGCTGCGCCTCGACGGCACCTGTGACCGGGTGCAAGTCGCCTGCGCCAACCCGATGCGTCAAGGCTTGGCCAAGCGCTTCTTTCAGTGGCCCGCCGCGCTCTACGACCCCAAGCACCCGGCCAATGAGTCGCTCGTCAAGGGCACGGCGCGCTTCGTGGCCGTGCTCACCGACGAACAGCTCGACGACGCTGCGATGAGCCCCGAGCACCGTGAAGCCCAGCGCGAAATGGGCCCCTCGTCATTGATGACCGTGCCGATGCGCGCCATCGAGCGAAATGTCGGCATCATCTCGCTCCTCACTTCGGTCGACTCGGGCCGCCGCTTCACGCCCGAAGACCTCGACCTGGCCCAAGAAATTGGTTCCCGGGCCGCGCTCGCGCTCGAAAACGCGCGCTACATCAGCGAGTTGCGAGCCGCCTTCGCGCAGCGTGAACAAGCCCTGGCCGACGCCGAATTCGAGCGCCGAACACTCCAGCGTATCTTCGAGCAGGCGCCAGCGGCCATCTGCATCACCCGGGGCCCCAAGCACGTCATCGAGACCGCCAACCGCCGCTTCACCGACATCGTGGGCCCCCGCGACCTGCCCGGCAAGACCTTCGCGCAAGCCTTTCCCGAGGTCATGGGCCAGGCCGACCTGGGCTGCCAGATGGACGAAGCCTTCAAGAACGGCGTGGCCTACGTCGGCACCGAGGTGCCCTTCGAGCTCGCGCGCGAGACCGAGGTCAAGACCGCCACCGCCATCTTCGACTTCGTGTACCAGCCGTTGAGCGACGACACCGGAGCGGTGCAGGGCATCATGATCTTCGCGGTCGAGGTGACCGAGCAGGTGACCGCCCGGCGCGAGCGCGAAGCGATGATCGCGACCCTTGCCCAGGCCAACGCCGAGCTCGATGAGTTCGCCTCGGTCGCGTCACATGACCTCAAGGCACCGCTGCGAGGCATCGCCAACCTCTCGGAGTGGCTCAGCGAAAGCCTGGCCCCCAAAGCCACCGAAGAAGAGCGCGTGCAGCTCTCGCTCATTCAAAATCGCGCCAAGCGCCTCGGGGCCTTGGTCGACGGCATCTTGATCTATGCGCGGGCCGGGCGGCTGCGCGGCACCAAAGAAAAGGTCGATACCCGGGCGCTGGTCACTGAAATTCTCGAGCTGTTGGGCGCCACTCATGAGCCCGTCATCGAGGTCTC
>JANLPS010000384.1:0-17993 GCA_031367385.1 Archangium sp.
CGAGTGGACCTTGAAGATCGACGAGCCCCGGGTGGGCAGCAAAGTGGTGTTGGGTCACGCCCGCGCGATCGAGCAAATGGAGACCGAAGAGGTCGCGCCGTTTCGCGACCGGGTCAAAGCGACGTGCAAGTGCTCAGCCCAAATCACCATGCGCTCCGACGGCCCCTCGGGAGTCGAATCGGGGGCCTCGCAGGCAGACCCGGGTATGTTTCTGCACCGCGCTACGATGCTGGGGCACCGGGCGCTCAGCCGCTCCATGCTCAACCCGCTCAACGACGGCTTGGCTCAGACAGCGGCCGACCCGGTTGGAGCCAGAGTGCTGTCCGAGCAACTCAAAGAAATTGTCATTTACGCCATCGTCCAAGACGCGAAGCTGTCGTTCAGCGACGGGGTGCTCACGGTGGGCAACTACATCTTGGGCGACGGGTACGGCTCGGCCTGGAGCGCCAAGCATTTCAAGACGGCGCTGCCGGGCAATACACAAGCTGACTGACCCGGGTGCGCGGCCTACTCGATCTTCAAGAAAGGCGCCGAGCTTCGGGTTGTACTGGGCGGGGCAATCCATCTGCAGGGTGTGACCGCCGCGCAGCGCAGCACGCTCACTTCTCCGCTCACCCTGACGTGATCAGCAGCACCACCATTGGCGCAAATCGAGTCATACGCCTACGGCAATAGCAGAGTCTTCAGCGCATCGTCGACCGCATGAGCGGTATCAGACACTCGCTGAACGCCTGGCAATTCGCCGCGTCGAGGCACTTTTCCGTGCTGCTCATTGCGGTGGCGCGGGCGGCGGGCATTGAGGCGCAGGTCTTGGCGATGGCGGCGTCGGTCGAGTCGCTCTTCCACTCCTCGAGGGCGGCCGAGATCATCGTGTCGCGCCCGTCTTTCTTGACCGAGGCGGCGATGCCCGCCGGTTTGTCGAGGCTGACCCGCAGGTCAACCAACGCGGGAATAAAGGTGTCGGTGCACGCCCGCTGACGCTCGAACACCTTCACGCACGACGCCTGCGCAGCCGGGCTGGGAGCCGACGAACCCGCGAGTGCCAACCCGGCGACACAAAGAACCACTGCGACGCTCCAAGCGATTTTCGACATGACGAGGCCTTTTTGCTGGCGAAGCCGCCAGCGGGTGGGGTGAGTACGGCAACAAAGAAGTGAACGAGCGTTACGCGGCGACGCGCGGCAATCGGCGAAGGCCCATCGCCAACACGAACGAGGCCAGGGTCAGCAAGGTGAAGCCGAGAATGGGGTTGGCCAGCGACTCCCCGAGGCCCCGGAGCAGCACTTGCGGCAGGTCGGGGCCATGCGAGAGCTCGGCGTCATCGGCGACGAACACGCACACCATGGCCAGCGCCGCGACGAGGCCGTTGATCGACGCGAGCACCGTCGCCAGCCCCATCGCCAGCACGAAGCGAATGCGGTGCGCCTCTGGCCGTCGCGCAAAGGCAATCGCCGAGACCAACGTGGTCACCCCGAAGGCCAAGATGAACCACATCGGCACTCCGCCGTTCTTCATGAATTGAATCAAAGTGAGGCTCCTTGCCGCTGATTTTCAAAAAGGGGTAACGCGGCTGCGAATTCGGCGTGACAGGCTGTCACGACTTTTCACCCGCCGCGTTCAAGAGACCTTGATGGAGGACTCCGCCCAGCAGCAGCGCGAATGGCTCGACGGCCTGGCCCGGGGTGACGGCCAGGTCTTCGACGCGGTGTATGCCCGGTACCGACCTGGGGTCTTCGCCTTTCTCGCGCGCATGACGGGGCGGCGCGAGGTCGCTGAAGATCTGCTCCAGGAGGTCTGGCTGCGACTCGCTCGCTCCGGAGCTTCGCTCACACCTGGCACCGACCTGGGCGCCTGGCTCTTCACCGTCGCGAGCAACGCCGCCCGCAGCCACCGCCGGTGGCAAGTGGTCGACTTCGAGCGGGTTCGCCAAGCGCTGTTCGTGCCGAAAGCCCAGCAGGTCTCGCCCTTCGAAGCGGTCAGCGCGACCCAGGCGCAGCGAACCCTCGAGCGTGCGCTGAATGCGCTCACACCGACTGATCGAGAGCTGTTGTTGCTGGTGGGCGTCGAGGGGCTCTCGCCGGCGCAAGCGTCGACGGTGCTCGGAGTGACCCCCGAAACCCTTCGCCAGCGCCTCTCCCGCGCCAGGGCCCGGCTGCTCACGAAGGTCGATGACCCCGAATTGATTTCAGCCCTTGGAGGCCTCTCATGAACCTGAATGATCCCGTCTTCGGCCAGCTCCGTGAGCTCGCTCCGCTCGACCTCAAGACCACCCAGGCCGAGGCGCTGCGGCGACGGGCCCGGGCGGTGATGGCCGAGACGCACAGCCGCTCGAGGCTCGCCAACATCTGGTATTCGCTGCTCGAACCGGTCGTGGTCGCGCTGGCCATCGTGGTCTACGCGGGGTGGGGCCTCTCGACGATCGCCTCGTTGTTTCGCACGGCTGAACCCGCTGCCGAGGTGGCGGTGGCGGTCGCCCGTTCTCCATTTTTGACCTGTGATTTCGACGCCTTGAAGGCCTTCGCGATCAAAATTGCGCAGGTGTCGGTCGCCGCGCGTCAGCAGGTCACGTATGGCCCTGTTGCCCATGTCTCGCGTCTGGCTCTTGCTCCTGCTGTGCGGCTGCTTCGACCTCGATTCGAGCAAGTACCACTTCACGCTCGACGCGGGCCCAAGCCACGAGCCCTCGTGCGCTCGCGCCTGCAACACACCGCCGACCGCGCGCTGCATCTCGGCTCAAACGCTCGAGGCCTTTCCCTCGGTCGGTCGATGTTCTGAAGCCAGCGGCTGCGCTTACACCCGAGTGCAGGTGCAATGCGGCACCGCCTGTGAGGCCGGCGCCTGCGTGAGCGAACCCTGCCTGGGCCTCTTCTGCGACCACCCGCCCGCCGCGGCCTGCGCCGACGCCAGCCATCTCACGATTTTTGGCGCCTCAGGGGTCTGCACCAGCGGCAGCTGCTCGTACTTTGCGACCGCCGTCGACTGCCCCGGCGGCTGCGCGAATGGCGTCTGCGCTGGCAACGCCTGCGCCGGAGTCTCCTGCAACGCCCCGCCGGCATCGACGTGCCTCGATGCGAACAGCCTGCGCTCGTATCAAGCGACTGGCAGCTGCGCCGATGGCCGCTGCAGCTACGCCAGCGCCGACTCGAGCTGCGCCGAAGGCTGCGCGAATGGCGCCTGCAAGAATGACCCGTGCACCGGTACCGTCTGCAACCACCCGCCTGCCGCGCTCTGCGTCGACCTCGCCACGGTTCGAACGTTCGCCACCGCCGGTCAATGCACTGCCGATGGCGCCTGTGCGTACGCCCCGAGCGTGAAGACCTGCGCGACTGGCACCGAGTGCCATTCAGGCGAGTGCACCGCAGTCTCGGCGGCGTGCACGCCCACCACGTGCCCGACCGGTTGCTGCGCGGGTGACCAATGCGTCACCTCGACCCAAACGAACCGGCTGTGCGGCACCGGTGCGCAAACCTGCGGCGCGTGCGGCAGCGGTTTCGAGTGTCGCTCGGGGGCCTGCCAGGCGACCGCCGTCATCGACGCGGGCACGCCCACCCGAACGTGGGACGCGGGCTGGCAATACGTCGCGCCAGACCCCCACCTCGGCGACCTCTGGAGCGTCTGGAGCAACTCCGCGACCGATGTCTGGGTCGTCAACGCTCAAGGCGAGGTGACGCACTTCGATGGGCGCGTCTGGTCACCGGTCGACATCGGCGCTCACATCGACTTCGGTTGGGTCTGGGCCTCGGGCCCGAGCGATGTCTGGGTGGGCGGCAACGCGGGCCGCGTTCAGCACTTCGATGGTACCCGCTGGGCCAGCCGCGCCATCTCGACCACGGCCAATGCGAGTCGCTTTCTTGGCACGGGCCCCGCCGATGTCTGGTGCGAGCTCAGCGACCAAACCGTCTACCATTGGAATGGCTCCACCTGGACGCTCTCGCTCGCCTCGTCGGTACGGGTGTCTGGCATGAGCGCGAGCAGCTCCGACAACGTCTGGGCAGTCTCTGCCGGCGGTACGATTCGCCATTGGTCTGGCACGTCGTGGGCGGTGGTGCCCAGCGGTACGAGCGCTGACCTCTACTGCACCTACACGAGCGGCCCGAACGATGCCTGGGCCTTTGGAGACAACGGCCTCGCGCTCCGATGGAATGGAAGCGTCTGGTTGCCCACGACGTCGCCCACGACTGAGCTGGTCTTCACCGCGACCGGCAAAGGCCCGAACAATCTGTGGCTCATCAACGGCTTCAAGCGCAACCCCCTGCATTGGGACGGCACGTCGTGGTCAGAGGTCTCGGTGCCGAGCGATGACCCCGACGCGCACTTCACCGACATGGTCACCTCGGGCGCGACCGACGCATGGGCCGTGGGGCACCACGGAGACGTCTGGCACTGGGACGGCACCGCGTGGTCGAACCCGCTGCATGCAGGCCCTTCGTTTCGCACTGTCTGGGGTGCGAGCCCGAACGACGTGTGGGCGATCGGGTTTCTGGGCCGCATCTCACACTGGGACGGCGCCCGCTGGTCGGAAAGCCCAAACCCGGCGACCCAAAACATTCGAGGGCTGTGGGGCAGCGCCGTCAATGACGTCTGGGCGGCAGGCCGAGGAGGGACCATCATTCACTGGGACGGCAGCACCTGGGCTTCTGTGACCAGCGGCACCACCGAGGTGCTCAACGCAATGACCGGTTTCTCGCGCACCGACGTGTGGGCGGTGGGAGCGAACGGGCTGGTGTTGCACTTCAACGGCACGTCATGGTCGGCCGTTGCCCAGAGTGCCACCGCAAAGAACCTGAACAGCGTGTGGGGCGCCAGCCCGAATGACCTCTGGGCCGTCGGTGACTCAGGCACCGCCATTCATTGGAATGGGAGCACCTGGGTCGCTGGCTCAAGTCAAACCACCACGACCTTGGTCAGCATTTGGGGGAGCTCGGGCTCAAACATCTGGGCCATCGGCTTCAGCGGAGACAAAACCCGGTGGAATGGAGCAACCTGGGTCTTGGCGCCACCGTCGAACCCTGGCTCGTACCAGCTGGGCCTCTGGGGGAGCTCGGCCAATGATGTGTGGGCCGTCGGCACGGGCGGCGTCGAGCACTTCGACGGTTCGAACTGGTCGACGGCGTGGGCCACTGCCGGCGCATCGCTTTGGGGCGTGTTCGGGTTCGGCACGAATGACGTCTGGGCCGTGGGTGATTCCGGGACCATTGCGCACGGGCCATGAGGCCGCTCCTCAACGCTTAGCCGAGGGTCGCCAACACAATCGCGCCATGCTGCGCCTTCGAACTCGCGTTGCACCAACCTCCGCAGCGCCTCGAGCGATTGTTCGACTGTGCCGGCCGGGCTCCACTGCGCCAGAGCCGACTCCAGATACGCCTCGAGCGTGCCGCGAAAGGTCGCCTGCTGCGCGCCTCCGCCCATGCCGCGAATGCACAGCACCAGGCCGAGCTCGGGCCGCAAGCAGAAGAAGCTTTGAGGCCACACCGCATCTTGCGACTGCGCGCCGTACGACGCCCACCGGCGAGTCGGCTCGCGGCACCAGCCTCCAGCCACCACGAGACCCGAGTGCATCAACACCAACGATAACCCCGCAGCACCGGCCACCGCGGCTAATTGTTTCGCGCTGTTGACCCACCCGCAACGGTCGCCGTGGGGTCAGCAAAGTGAGTTGGTGCCGTTCTCGTGGTTGACTGACTCCGGTGCTCGGTCGCGCCATCGTCTCAACAGCCATGGTGTTCTCGGCCGCTGCCTTTGCGCAGGCCCCGAACCCGTATCTCGTGCAGGCCAAGGCGCATTACTTGAACCTCGATTTCGAGCGCTGCCTCAAGCGGGTGTCGCAAGGCGCGCAGGTGCCTGGGCCCGACGCAGAGCGTGCCGAGGTGATGCTGTACAGCGGCCTGTGCAACATGGGCATGGGCAACGTGCGCGCGGCCCGGCATGACTTTCAGGTGGCGTTGCGGTTGGCGCCGAGCCTCGAGCTGCCTCCGTTTCAGAGCCCGCGCGTGGTGACCGTCTTCGAAGCCGCCCGTGGGCAGAGCAAAGAGGTCAGCGATGCACCGGTCGCGGTGGCGTTGACGCCGGTGCCCGAGCCTGAGCCCGCGGTCGAGGTCGCGCCGAACGTGTACCGCGTCTCGGCGCCGCAAACCCACTTGGCCCCCTTGGTGCTCGCCGCCGGAGCCGTCATCGTCTTCGCCGCCTCCCTGGTGTTGGGCCTGGCCGCGCAATCGGCCGAAACCGCCGCGAACACCGCCCATTACGAGGTCACCGCGTTCGACTACGCCAACCAGGCGCGGGCCTTCGCGCTCGGCTCGAACATCGGCTACGGCGTCGGCGGCGTGCTCGCGTTGAGCTCGCTGGTGACCTTTTTTCTGACCCGTTCTGCGCCGACGATGAGCCGCTCGACCCTGGCGCCGAGCAGCGAGGCACAACCGTGAAGTGGGCGTGGGTGGCGTTGGCGTGCGCGTCGTGCGTGGTGAACCCCAACAGCTATGCCGGGCGCGCGTGCGATGAGAGCCACGAGTGTCTCGATGGCCGGCTCTGCCTCGATGGCCGCTGTACCAACGCCGCGCGCGATTCAGGCATCAAGCTCGACCCCTTCGACGCGGGCGCGCCTCAGGGAGGCACCGACGCCGGCACCTTCGCCACCGGAGTGACCTGCGCTTCTGACGCTCAGTGCGTGAGCGGGTTCTGCACCTCGGGCGTGTGCTGCGCCGAGCGCTGTGCGGGCGCCTGCGCGCAGTGCGACTCGCCCAAGGGCACCTGCCGTACCCGGGCCGTGGGCACGTTGGGCGCTCCGGCGTGTTCGGGCTCGCTTTTGTGCGACGGCATCATTGCGAGCTGCCCCAGCGGCTGTTTTCGCGGCGGCTGCGTGAACGGCATTCGCTGCGATACCGTGGCCTGCGTGCCGACCACCGCGATGTTCGTCGACGAGTTCACCACCGGGCTCGACAGCAGCGCCTGGGCCACCATCACCACCGCCACCTCGAAGATCTTCGTCGATGGCGGGGTGCTGATCATTCACACCGCGGGCGGCAACGACGGTGCCTCGCTGGTCAGCTTGCGACGCTACGACTTCGAGGGCTCGTCAATCGAGGTCGAGGTGCTCAAGCCCGGGCCCAGAGTGCCCACCAAGATCACCAAGCTGCTGCTCTCAATCGATGATCAGCACCAGCTCAGCATGCTCTTCGAGAACGGCCAGGTCGGCGCGTATTCGCAGGCCAACGGCAACGCCACCTGGGCTTCGATGGTCGCCGATGACGGTGGGTTCTCGCGCCTGCGCATGAGCGAAGACGGAGGCGTGGTGCGGTTCGAAGCAGGGCACGGTGGCCAGTGGCGTTTGCTGGGCACGCAGACCGACCCGCTGGGCGTGCCGCTGCGAGACATGCGAGTCGCACTCGAGAGCTTCGCCTACTCCGTGGTCGATGCCGGCGGAGACGCGGTGTTCGACAACCTCAACGGCCGCTAGTCGAATAAATCGACCGCGATGCGCTTGGTCTTGCCCGCCTCGACCGTGACCGTCATCGTCTTGCGCTTCTTGATCTGCGGGTTCGAGAGCACCAGCGTGTGGCTGCCGGGTTTGACCCGCACCGAGCCCATTGGCGTCGGCCCCAGCGACTTGCCGTCGAGCGTGACTTCGGCCCAGGGGCTCGCGCGAATATCGAGAAACGAGGCTCGGGCCACGGGCGCGCGGTCGCTCTTGGGCGTGGCGGCATCACCCGCATCACCGGGCGGCGCCGTCGCGGTCTCATCGATCGCCCGCTCGTCAACCCCTGCGTCAGCAATGACCTCGACCGGCGGCTGGGGGGTCGGCCCCTTGGGTGTCAGAACCACCTTTGGCAACACCGGCACGGGTTTGACTACCTCCGCCGTCACCGGTTCGGGCCGCGGGTCATCGGGCGGAGGCTCGAAGAGCCGGTACCTCCACACGCCGAAGACGCCGGCGATGACGACGGCGATCAGCACCGCCAGGGCGCTCCACCACCGGCGCGCGGCGACCCTGGTGAACGAGCGCATGATGATGTCGCGATCGCTCACGTTGCTCGGCATCATGCCCATCGCTGCGTTGACGGTTTGTATCGCGGGCTCACCGATGAGCTCGCGAACGAAGACGCTGAGCTCTTGCTGGGTCAAGAGCCCGCCGGGCACGTGGGCCAGCGCCTCGGCAAAGGCCCGCGCCGAGCTGGGGCGATCTTCGGGTGACTTCGCCAGCGCGTACCGAACCAGCGAATCGAAGTTCGCCGAGAGCGACAAGTTGAGCGCCAGCGGCGGTATCGGCTCGGCGTTGACCACCGAGGCCAACAGCGCCGCGTCGTTGTCAGCCGCGAAGGGCCGCTGCTGCGTGAGCGCCTCGTACAGCACCACACCCATCGACCAGATGTCGCCCCGCGCGTCGGTCGATTTGCCCGCGGCCGCCTCGGGGGGCATGTACGACAACTTGCCCTTCATGGTGCCGACCCGGGTCACCGCCGCGCTCGTCGCTGCCTTGGCGATGCCGAAGTCGAGCACCTTCACCATGCCGTCGAACCCCACCATGATGTTGTCGGGGCTCACGTCGCGGTGCACCAGCTCGAGCGGGTTGCCATGCTCATCGAGCAGCTCGTGCGCCGCCGCCAACCCCTGCAGGGCCTGAGCCGCGATGCTGGCGACCACGGGCTCTGGCAGCAGCTGATTCTTGGTCTTCGCGGTCTTGAGCAGCGAGCGCAAGGTGACGCCGTGCACGTACTCCATGGCGAGAAAGTAGGTCTCGCCGTCGCGGGCAAAGTCGAACACCGAGACCACGTTGGGGTGGTGAATCAAGGCCGCCAGGCGGGCCTCTTCGAGAAACATCTCGAGAAACTCACCTTCGTCAGTGAGGCTCTCGAGCAAGCGCTTGACCACTGCGGGCCGTTTGAAGCCGCCGGGGCCGATTTGCGCGGCCAGCCAGATGTCACCCATGCCACCTCGGCCAATGGGTCGGAGCAGTTGGTAGCTCCCGAGCTTCATCATTGCGCTTCTGTCCTACCATTCGGGGGCCTTAAAAACGGCTTGTTTCCTTCAGGGTGCAAGCCGGGGCAAACTCGGGCCCGTGTTCGGGAGCCCAGCATGACGGAGCAAGTACGCTGTGGCTTGACCTTCGACAGCGTCGACGACTTTCGCATCGCGTACGACCAACGACTCTCGTCGGGGCTGTGTTTCGTGCCCTGGCCCGACGAAATCGACGCCGGGCGAGCGATGGCCCTCGACCTGGTGGTGGCTGGCCGGGGCAAGCTCGAGCTCTCGGCCACCGTCGACCAGCCCGACTTCGACGAGCACGGCAACATCGGCGTCTCGGTGCGCCTTTCAGCTGAATCGACCGAAGCGGTCAAGGCGCTGCTGACCCAGCTGACCCAGGCGAAAGAGGGGCCTGAAGTCTTCGCGTCGACCCGAATACGCCCGAAGACCAAGACCTTTTCACGGATGGATCAGACGGCAGGCGGGAGCGTCACCGAGCCCGCGCCCGATGCGCACGACTGGGGCGACGACGAAGAGGGGCTGCTCGAGCCGGGCACCGTCGTCGAAGAGCGCTTTCGCATCGAGTCGCACCTGGCGACCGGTGGCATGGGCGAGGTCTACCGGGCTGCGCACGTGCACTTGAAGCGGCCGGTGGCGCTGAAACTGCTGCGCCGCTCGCTCGCCTCAGACCCCGACATGTGGGCGCGGTTTCGCCGAGAAGCCGAGATGGTCAGCCAGCTCGAGAGCCCTCACGTGGTGCGGGTCTTCGACTTCGGCAAGACCGCCGCGGGGCAACCGTTTCTGGCGATGGAGTACGTCGAAGGGCAGACCCTCGACGTGCTGGTGCGCAACGGGCCGCTGGCTCCGGCGCGCGCGGTGGCGATACTGGTGCAGGTCTGCGAAGGCCTGGGCGAAGCGCACGCGATGGGCGTGATTCACCGCGACCTGAAGCCGCCCAACATCATTCTGGGTAAGAAGCGCGACGGCTCAGACCTGGTGAAGATTCTCGACTTCGGCATCGCGCGGTTGACCGACCGAACCGGGCAAGTCGGAGACAAGAACAAGCTGACCCAGGTTGGCATGGTGGTGGGCACTCCGGCGTATCTGGCGCCAGAGCAGGCGCTGGCCGATGAGCTCGACGGGCGCACCGACCTCTACGCGTTGGGGTGCGTGGCCTACGAGCTGCTCACCGGGCGGCCGCCCTTCGTCGCCGATGACATTTCGAGGGTGGTGAGCATGCACCTGACCGCGCTGCCGGTGCAGCTGCAGGTGCTGCGCCCCGAGCTCGCCGAGGTGCCCGCGCTGTGCGACGCGGTGTTGAAGGTGCTCTCGAAAGAGAAGAAGGCGCGCTTTCAGACCGTTCAAGAATTCTCCAAAGCGCTCCAAGCGGGCGTGGTGCAAGCCCCACCGGCCGTCACCGCGGCGGTGCCCAAAGACGACTGGTCTGAGACCTCGAGCCCGGGCTCCGCCGCGCCGGTCTTCGATGATTGGGGCCCCGAGCCACTCACGCTCAGCGGCATCAAGCCGGTGCTGCCAACCGCCTCGCCACCGGCGGCTCCACCGCTTCGACCACCGGCCCCCAACGCGCAAGAAGCCGACGATTTTTTCGCGATGGCGCCGAAGAGCTCGAGCGGCAACAGCGGTGCGAGCCCGGTGAGCGGGGCGGGCCCGGCGAGCAGGTCGTCGGGTTCGAAGGGGTTGCCCGGCTTGAAGCCGCTCGAGGCGCTGCGATCGGGGCGGGCCCAGCTGGGCACGGGCAGCACCCGCGCGACGTTGGCGATCATCGAAGTGCTCGGCGCCACGCGAGGCAGTGACTTGCTGGAGGTGGCCACCAACCGGGTGCTCGAGACCGCGTTGGCCTGGGGCGCCGTGCTCGACTCGATGGATGATGACAGCATCGTGCTGCTCTTCGCGGGTGATGATTTGCCCGGCGCCGCGGGCCGCGCCGCGTTGGCGATGATCTCGATGCGCGAGCAGGTCGCCGATGAGGCCGCCCGCTACCCCGGTCAGAGCGCGTCGATTCGCGGCGCCATCGTCGGAGGCGTCATACCCACGCCGCCCAATGAGCCCACCAGCGGCGACTTCATCAACCGCGCGCGCTCGTTGGTCGCCCGGGTCGGGGCGGGCACGTTGCTGGTCGACCGGGCCCTGATTGAAGTGCTCGGTGACGCGGTCGAGGTGAAGGCCGGAGGCGCTGAAGCGCTCGAGGTCACCGGCCGAAAGAGCCACCTCCGCCGCACCGCCACCAGCCTGGTGGGTCGCGAGCCGGTGTTGGCCTCGCTCGACAAGCGGTTGACGAGCCTGACGCAAGGCGTGGTCGCGCCGGTGGTGGTGCGAGGCGCGCGCGGCTCGGGTCGCACCACCGTCATCACCGAGGTCGCGAACCGGGCCCGGCAGCGCGGCATCATCGTCGGCCAGGTGCGAGGGGTCGAGTCGTTGCGCGGGCACGCCCTCGGCGCAGTCACTGAGCTCGTCTGCGCGATGTGCGGCGTGCCTCCCGAGCACCGGGCCGCGCGATTGCGTCAGGCGCTGGTGGCGCTGGGCGTGAGCAGCACCATCGTCGAAGGCGCGCTGGTGATGGCGGGCGTCTCGCAGACGCCCCAGACCTTCACCGCTGGGCAGGGAGCGCAGGTCTTGCGCTCGGTGGTGCGGGCGGGGGCTCCAGAGCGACCGGTGCTCTTCTTGTTCGACGCGCTCGAGGCCCTCGACACGCCGAGCCTCGACGTGTTTCGCGAGCTGGTCACCCGGCCGGGGCCCAAAGAGCTGACCGTCGGCTTCGCGCCCCCCGAGCTGCACGCCGAGCGCCTCGGCAACGTGCCGACCCTCGAGCTCGCGCCGTTGACGCAGCCAGAGATGGCCCAGGTGCTGGGCGCGGTGCTCGAAGCGCCGCCCTCGGCGCGCCTACTCGAGACGTTGGCCTATCTCTCGAAGGGGCTGCCGGGGCCGTTGCTCGACTGGCTGTGGCTGCTCGATGACCGCGGTCAGCTGCGGCTGCGGGGCAACATGCTCGGGCTGGTCGGAGAAGTGCCAGGGCTCGATGAGGCGGGGCTGCTCGCGGGGCGCCTGGCGGTGATGCCGCTCGACGTGAAGCGGGTCTTGGAGGCCGCGGCGCTGGCGGGTGATTCGTTCGACGTGTCAGCGATTTCGATGGCGTGGCCACGGGCGACTCCGGCGGCGTTGCAGGCAGCGGTGGGCACGCGGCTGCTGCGCCCGCTGCCGTCGAAAAAGTGGGCTTTCAGCTCGCCCCGTCAGCTGGCCGCGATTCTGGCCGCGCCCTCGGCCGAGCGCGCGTCGATGCACGAGCGCATCGCGGCGGCGCTGGTCGAGCAAGCCAAGGCCGACCCTGCCGCGGTCGACCCGATGATGCTCGCCCGTCATTTCACCGCTGCCAAAGATGGAGCCCGCGCCGCCTCGCTGTGGAAGCACGCCACCGAGCAGGCCCTGGCCACGCGGCGACCGCGTGATGCGATCGGCGCCATTCGCGGGTGGGTCGCGGCGTTGGGGTTGGCGGCGCAATCATCGAGCGAGCTGCTGCGCGGCCGCATCGACGCGCTCTCGCGGGCAGGCGGCATCGCCTTCTCACTGCAAGACGCGGCGTTGGGGCGGGCGCTGGTCGACGAGGCGATGGGGCTCGCGAAGATCCTCGGCGCTCCGACGGCAGAATTCTGTCTGTCGCTCGCCCGGGTGCATCGCAGTGAAGCGCGCCGCTCGAAGGCCACCGATACGCTGGCGCAGGCCGAGGGCCTGGCCGCCAATGGGCCGTTGGTGGCGTTGATCGAAGCCGAGCGCGGAGAGTCGCGTGAGCTCGAGGGCGACATGACGGGCGCGGTGGCGGCCTTTGAAAAAGCGCTCGGGCTCGCCGAGTCGGCCAAAGAGCTGGCCCGGTGGCACGGAGAGATCAACCTCACCGCCAGGCTCGAGGCGCGGTTGGCCGGCGCCTACCTCGCGCGAAAAGACATACCCATGGCGCGCACGCTGTACGAGGCCTCGCTCGCCCGGTGGAAGGCGGCGGCCTGGCCCTTCGCCGAGGCCCGCGTGTTGATGAACCTGGGCACCTTGTTCGTGCACGGCAAAGACCTGCCCACTGCGGCGAAGCACTTCGAGGCCGCCGCCGAGGCTGCGGGTCGAGCGGGTGACGTGATGCTTCAAGCGCGCGCGCTGTTGGGCCAGGCCAAGGTGCTCAAGCAGTCGGGCAACGCGTCTGCGACGTCGGTCGCCAGTGAGGCGCGCAAGCTGGCCCTGGCCCTCGCCTGGGACGAAGGCCGCACTCAGGCCGAAGCGATTTGACGATGGTGCTCCTCGCTCCATTGCTGCCCTTGTTGGTGCTGGGCCAGGTCTACCGGTGGGTCGACAAGGCCGGCGAGGAGCACTTCACCAATGATCGCTCGTCGGTGCCCAAGGGCGCCAAGATCTTGCCCTTCGAGCCGGGTGAGCCCGACGTGGCGATCGGCAATCTCGACCCATCGCCCCCCGCGAGCCCGAAGCCTCCCGAGCCGGCACCTGCACCGGCGCCGCCAGAACCGCGGCCGTCACTCGCGAAGCGGCGCGATGACGTCGAGCCCAACGCGACGGTCACGCTGGGTGAGCTGCCTCGCTCGCTCAAGCAAGGCGACGCCGAGATCATTCTCGGAGCGGTGCAGCACGCGCTCGACTCACCTCGCCTCAAGACCTTCGGCGGGTTGCGCAAGACCATTCGCCTCGACGTGATCGAGAAGGCCACCGACCCGCGCATGGGAGGCACGCCCGAGTGGGCCGCTGGCTTCGCGGTCTCTTCGACCCAGGTCTATCTTCTCTCGCCCTACATCGGAGCCGTCGGCTTCGGTCGCCCCCGCAACTGGGCCGAGATTGCGCTGCACGAGATTGCCCACGCGCAACAAGCCCAGTGGTCGGGCACGGCCGCGGTGCCGAGGTGGTTCAAAGAGGGCTATGCGATGTACGTCGCCGACGAAGAAGACTCGGTCTCGCTCGAAGACATCTCGTGGTGGGCGATTTCGAAGGGTGATGGCGCGCCGTTGAGCTACGCGTTCAAGCCCGGTGCCCGTCGGCCGATTCTGCGCGGCGCCGAGCGCGCTGACCACGCGGGCATGGACTACGGCTTGAGCTACCAGGGCGTGAAGCTGATGGTCGCCGTCAAAGGGGTCGGCGCGGTGAGCTCGCTCTTGCGCGCGATGAAAGACGGGCTGACCTTCGACGCGGCGTTCAAGCAGGCGATGGGGCTCGAGCTCAAAGACTTCGAGGCGCTGTTGCTCGAGCAGCTGCGCCCGCATTTTCACGAGCGGGCTGAGTAAGGAGCCTTACTGGTGGCGAAAGAAGCGGCCCTTGTTGCCCTTCATATGCCGCAGCTCTTCACCGAACTTCGCCAAGAACATCGCCAGCTTCGCCTTTTTCAGCGGCGTTTGACCGACCGAGAGCTGGGCGAACATCTCTTTGTCGAGCGCGGCCATCTGGCTGCGGCCGTCGAGCAAGCGGGTCACGTTTTGGTCGATGGTGGCCATCGCTGCGACATCTCCCTCAGCGGCGGCTTTGATGGCTCGCATCGAGTCGCTCATCGAGTCGCGAATGGGCTTGCGGCGATCTTCGAGGCTCTTGAGCTTTTCTGACAACTTGAGTGCGTCGGCGTCGCTGAGCTCGAGCGCCTCGGCGATGCCGACCAGCGCCATCATGCGGCTCTTGCGGCTGATTTCCTCTTGCCGTTCGGCTCGGTCGCCAGTCGATTTGCCGGCTCCTCCGTTGGGCCCGGCGAAGGCCAGTGATGAGAACAGACAGGCTGCGAGCAGTGCGCGTTTCATTGTTCTTCTCCTTCAGTCAGCGAGGGCCACGAGACATCGAAAAAGGCGGTTTCATCATCGGCCGGGGCGGCGAGGCCTTCATCGCCGACGTCCCAGTCGGGGTCTTCGCCCAGCGTCTCGGCGGGTCGTTGCTCGACCGCCTTCACCTGCTGCGGCAGCACCGGAGTGGGGGCTCGAAACGAGAGAAAACTCGCCGAGGCCACCAGCGCTCCCAAGCCCGCGGCGAGGGCGTACCCGGCGACGCGCTGCACTGAAAACCGTCGCGCTTCTTTCACGTGCCAGGCCTGGTGGGCTCGCAGCGGCAACTGTGACAGCGCGGCCCGCTCGAGCGCGGTGGGCTCGGGCAGCGAGGCCAACCCCAGCACCGTGGCGGTCTGCCGACACGAGCGACACCCGGCCAGGTGCTCGTTCAGCTCGCCCGAGGGCGCCTCGGGCATTTCAGAGAGCAGCACTTCGGCGTCTTCACACTGCATGGGGTGCTCCAGTCGGCGGTTGCATCAGCGCTTCGACCTCTTCGCGAAGGCGCTTCACCGCGTAATGAAAATGCGTCTTCGCGTTGGCTTCGGTAATGCCGAGCGTGCGCCCAACTTCGGCGAAGGGGAGACCCGCGTCGATGCGCAAAGTGAAGACCTCGCGCTGGCGTTTCGGCAGCTTCAAGACGGCTTGCCGGGTCATCGCCTCGGCTTCGGCGTGCTCGAGCGCGGCCTGAGCCGACCCTTCAGTACGCAGCGGAGCGACGTTCTGCAGTGGAGCCAGCCGCCACCGCCGGGTCTGGCGCGAGTGGTTCTTGGCCAGGTTGATCGCGATGCGCAGCACCCACGCCCGAAAGGGAATTTCGCCCCCCGAGGCTCTGTCGAGCCGGGGCAGGGTGCGCCGGGCCGCTTCAAAGGCCTGCAGAAACGCGCGCTGGGCGAGGTCGAAGCCATCTTCTGGCCGCGTCACGTAGCGGCGAACGACCCGGTACACGGTGTCTTGGTGGCGGCGCACCAGCTCACCGAAAGCCTTTGAATCGCCTTCGAGAAAGGCCCGGCAGAGGCTGGTGTCGCTCTCGGGCTCGGCCCGAACCAGGCTCAGCGACGGGGGGCTGCTGGGAGTCGACGCGGTCACGACCCCTGTTCAACCCTCGACTCTTTGAAAGGTCAAAGCGATCAGGACTAGGGTGCGCCGCATGTGGACCAAGCCCGAGGTAAACGACCTGCCGCGCACATCGCCACACACCGTCGGTTTCATGGCGCCGCCGCATACCCGCGACGAGGTGACGTCGTCGCCCTCGGGCATGATGCGGGTCGCTCCGGGTACGCCGAAGGTGAGCAGCACGGTGCACTTCGCGGTGCATGGCGCGATGCCCGAGATTCAGGCCTACGCCCAGGCGCGAGGCTGGTACGAGCGAGGGCACTCGGTGCTCAGCACCCCGTGGCAAGAGCTGCACTGGTCGACCGACGCGTGGAAGACGGTGCATGTCGTCAAGTCGAGCGACGTGCCCAGCCCGGTCATCAATGGCCATTTCATGCTGGCGGGCGTGAGCCCCGGCAGCGAGGTCGAGTTCGCCATTCACGTGGGAGTCGCCTGCCACGCCCCGCATGACACCGCCGGGTCGCGCGACGTGGGCGACGTGTGGCTCAACAACGGTGGGGCGAACTACCAGCAGCGTTCGCGGTAGCGAGCAGTCACCGACTTGTTGCGTGCGCTCCACGAGGCCGCCTCGTCGAGGTGCTTGAACCTCAACGCGTGCTCGAACGAATTCTCGCGTGGGATGAGGCCGTACTGCTGCGAGTCGCGGCGTGGAAGCGGCCCTTCGTCACCACCGTGCTCAGCACCTGCACCCATTTGGGCGGCGGCAAGAGCCTCACCTTCATCGGTGTGCTGATGCTCGCCCTTGGCGGCTCGGTCGGTCACCAGCTGGCGTTGCGCCTGCTGATTGGTGCCGGTGGCGCAGCGTTGGTCGCTCAAGCCCTCAAGCGCGTCTCGAAGCGGCGTCGGCCCAACTCGGGCATCTCGGGCTTCACCGCGCTGGTCGAGAACCCCGATGCCTTCTCATTTCCCTCCGGGCACACCGCAGCCACGGTCGGCACGGCGGTCGCGTGGGCGGCGATGGGTGACTCCCTCGGCCCGGTGATGGCGACCTTCGCCGCCGCGGTCGGGTTCTCGCGGGTCTACTTGGGAGCGCATTACCCCCTCGATGTCGCCGCCGGCGCCCTGATCGGCCTGCTCTGCGGAGGCCTGGCTCGGCTGGTCTGCTGACTTCCGTTCGCGAATTTCACGATTGAAGATCAGCCCTGACCAGGGCTACGGCGTGCGGCATGTACGACGTCGCTATCGTTGGAGGTGGCCCAGGTGGTGCGGCGGCCGCCGTGGCCCTGGGTCAACGCGGTGTGAAGAACGTGGTGTTGATCGACCGCGACCCTTTCCCTCGCGACAAGACGTGCGGGTCGGGCCTCTCGCCCAACGCGCTGACGTTGATCAAAGAGCTCGGCATCGACGCCGAGGTTCGCGCGCGCGCGTACCCGATCATGTCGGTGAAGATCGTGACTCCGGGTGGTCGCGACATGGTGCTGGCCTCGAACGCGGCGGCCCTGGTGCTGCTGCGCCGGCACTTCGACAACCTGCTGATTGAGAAAGCCAAGAGCTTTGGCGTCGAGGTCAGGGCTCCGTGGCGCGCTGACGGGCTGATCACAGAAGACGACCGCGTCATCGGCGTTCGCGGCTTCGACGGCTCTGAAATTCGCGCCAAGTACGTGCTCTGCGCCGACGGTGCGAACTCGATCTTCTCGCACGACCCGCGCCCCAAGCGCAGCATCGCGACCCTGATGGGCTGGTGGGACGACTTCACCTTCGCCCCGGGTCAGCTCGAGATGATCTTCGACAAAGACCTGGCGCCGCTCTACGGCTGGCTGTTTCCCGAGTCGAATACGCGCGTGAACATCGGCATCTGCGTCGATGGGCAAGACGAAGACGGGCAGAAGACCACCCGCAACTTGCGTGAGACGTTCGACCGGTTCTTGCACAAGCACTACGGCGAGCAGCTCAAGACGGCGCGGCAGGTCGGCAAGCTCAAGGGCCACCCGATCGTCTACACGACCTGGGTCGGCCACGTGCACTCCCCGGGCGCCCTGTTCTTGGGAGAAGCCGCCCGCATCACCCACAACGCCACCGGCGAGGGCATCTCGCAGGCGATGCAATCAGGCGTGTACGCCGCCGAGGCGTTGTCGCGGGTGTTGGTGAAGGGCGAGCGCGAGTCGAAGGCGT
>JANLPS010000390.1:0-27410 GCA_031367385.1 Archangium sp.
TCCGCGTTTCGGGGTGGCAACACTTTGATCGCCACCGGCACGTTCAGCTCGCGGTGAAAGCCGCGGTAGACCTGGCCCATGCCACCCGCACCCCGGGGCGCGATGATCTCTATCCGACCGGCGGAGAGCTTTCTCCCGAGCAAGGGGTCGATCATCTCGCGTACACTCCGCGGTACCCTACATGAGTCAATTCACGGCCCGGGTGAAGCTGCCCCCCCTCGACGAATTTCGCGGCGTGCCCCAGTGGCACGTCACGGTGACCGACCCCGCGAGCAGCACCCAGCGGGTCTTTCACGTGGTCTCCGGGTTGCCGTTGCGCGTCGGCGCCAACCCCGGCAACGACATCGTATTGCGAGACACCACCGCCAGCCGGGTGCACGCTGAGCTCTCCGCCGAGCCCACCGGGGTACGGGTGCGAGACCTGGGCAGCACCAACGGATCGTGGCGGCAAGGCGTGCGGCTCTACGACGCCATCGTGCCCGCCGGGCTCATCACCATGGGCGAATCGCAGCTGCTGATCGCCTCCGAAGCGCCCGCGAAGCAAGCGTTGACCGAGGCCGCCCGGTTCGGCCCGCTGGTGGGGCAGAGCGCGCCGATGCGGGCCCTGTTCAAGACGATGAGCCAGGTCTCGCGCTCGAACAGCACCGTGCTGGTGCGCGCCGAGAGCGGCTCGGGCAAAGAGCTGGTCGCCCGAGCGTTGCACGAAGCCAGTGAACGCGCCTCGAAGCCGTACGTGGTGTTCGACTGCGCAGCGGCAGCGCCCACATTGATCGAGAGCGCGCTGTTCGGTCACGAGAAGGGCGCCTTCACCGGCGCGACCACCCGAAAAATCGGCGTCTTCGAAGAGGCCGCGGGCGGCACGCTCTTTCTCGACGAAATCGGAGAGCTCCCGCTCGAGCTGCAGCCCCGGCTGCTCCGCGCGCTCGAAGCCCGCGAGATTCGCCGGGTGGGTGGAGACAAATCGGTGCCCATCGACGTTCGGTTGATCGCCGCGACGCACCGCGACCTGGCGCGCGAAGTGAACGACGGGCAATTTCGCGAAGACCTCTACTACCGGCTGGCGGTGGTGCGGCTGCGCATACCCCCGCTGCGCGAGCGGCTCGACGACCTGCGAGTGCTGGTCGAGCACCTGATGCTTCAAGCCGTCGGTGGAGACGAGCGGCGCGTCGAGACCCTGCTCGCCGCGATGGACGAGACGCAGTGGGAGCGGCTGCGGGCCCACCCCTGGCGAGGCAACGTGCGTGAGCTTCGCAACGCGGTCGAGCGCTCGTTGGCGATGGCCGATTCGCTGAGCCCCTCGTCTGATCTCGAGCCCGCCAAGCTGACCGGCGCAGACCCCGAGGCCGTGCAGTTGGATCAGCCGTTTCTCGAGCAGAAACAGCAGCTCCTCGAGGCCTTCGAAGCGCGCTACCTGCAAGCCATGGTCGACAAGCACGAGGGCAACTTGAGCCGGGCGGCGGCCAACGCGGGCATCGACCGCATGTACTTCAAGCGATTGCTCAAGAAGTACGGCTTGCCGCGCGCGCCCAAGGTTAGATAGCGCCGGTCTGAACATCGAAGTAGGCGACCAGCGTGCCCAGCGCGGTGTTGCGGCCTTCTTCTTCGGCTTCAGACTCGCTGACCACCACGCCGTCGAAGCGCACCAAGAACAAGAAGTTGCGCTCGGTGCTCAAGAACGGGTCGGCCTGCTTGAGGCGAATCAACGCGGTCTCTCCGCTCTCGACGAACTCGGTGGTCGAGCGGGTCTCGACCTCACCCGAGACCCGGCTCGAGCTGCCGCTGTAACTGCCGCTGGCCGAGGTGCTGCCGTAGCGCCCGCTGGCCGAGGCTGACGCGCTGCCGACCGAGCCATACCGGCGACCGACCAGCACGTTCGAGGTCTCGCCCTGCAGGGTCATCTCATTGAGCGCCAGCTCGACCTTGCCCTTGCGGTTCTTCACCTCGCTGATGCGGCCGACGAAGAGCACATACCGGCCCTTGAATGTGCCAGGCGCCCGCAGCGCCGCACCGAGCTCGAAGAGGGGCACCCGCTTTTCTTGAAGAATGATGAGGTCTTGCCCGACGTTGCCGCCGCGGGTGGCGATGATCTGCGCCATCACCACGCTCGCGTCAGAGCGGGTTCTCAGGTCTTCGCCCCAGATTTCTGACACCTCTTTGAGCAGCGAAAAGCCGCCTTTGTTGACGCAGGCCTTGAGCGCGCTCCAGCCCAGGTCTCGGCCGTAGTCGCGGGTCAGCTCTTTCGCGCCGACGCCGCACTCCACGGGGCGGCGGTACCCAGCGGCCCACTTGTCGAGGTCTCTGGGTGCGGGCGCCTTCTCGGTCGAGACGACGCGCGACGGTTTCGCTCCGTCAGAGGCCGGGGCCGGCTTGGTGGCACCGAAGGCCTCGGCGGCCGATTGGCGCTCGGGGGCAGTGGTGGCGCAGCCGCAGATCAGCAGCGCCCAGAGGGTGAAGCGGTTCATGAAGGGCCTTTGGAGGGTCATCGAAATGGTCACAGCTCGGTCGACGGCGCGGGGCGGCGGGAGTCGGCTTTCTTCACCGCTCCGGGCCCGGGCCCGGGGCTCGTGCCGTCGGCGGGGGTGGCGGGCACGTCGCCCAGCTGAAGGGCCTCGGCCAGCGAGACGTAGCAGCCGTGCGCGTGCGTCGAGAAGCGGCCTTGGGTGTCGATCAACGCTTCGACGCCCTCCAAATCGCATTCTTGGGCGGCGGCGTGAACCCGGGTGCCGCAGGCGTTGACCCGCGCGGTGAGGTCGCTCGTCTTGGCGACGTTGCGCTGCAGGCAGATGCCGCGGCCAATGCGCTCGGCGAGGTCGACGTTGTCTTTGGCCTGGCGATCTCGGTCGGCCTCCGACGCCGCGGCGGCAGGCCGGGCATCGAAGTGACAGGCCTTCGAGCGGCGCAGCGTCTCGGTCGAGCAGGCCGAGCCGGTGGGCGTCTCGTCGACCTTCATCGGCGTGGTCGACAGCGGTTGGGGCTCGACGCCCCCCATGAACTTGGGTTCTGCAGCCAAAATGAAAAGCACGAGTGAGACCATCTGTACGCTCCGAGGGGCAGTGCGTGTGCAACTTCGGGCCCGGGGCCTGGGGCAGGGCAAGCGAAGGCTAGCATTCGGGCAATCGAGGCTTTCAACTGCTTGATGAGACCGCCAGGCTCGGTTCTGAGGCTCACGTCAGCCTGGCATTACCTACATCAGACACCAGGTTGCGGAGGGGGTTCTCCATGGTGATGGTGGAGCGCCATGTCTTCACAATCAGTTCGAACCGTTACCCGAGTCGTTCAAGCCCACTCACAACACGAAGGCGCCGGTTTCACCGTTCGCCGCCCCATACCCACCGTCGGCCTCGAGCAGGTCGACCCGTTTCTGTTGGTCGACGAGCTGGGGCCGGTCAGCTACTCGCCGGGCCAAGCCGTGGGAGCCCCAGATCACCCACACCGAGGCTTCGAGACGGTGACCTACGTGCTCGAAGGCGAGAGCGCCCATGAAGACTCGGCGGGCCACAAGGGGTTCATCGGGGCCGGCGACGTGCAGTGGATGACCGCGGGCGCGGGCATCGTGCACTCCGAGATGCCGTCGGTGCGAATGCAGCAGGCCGGAGGGCGCATGCATGGGTTTCAAGTGTGGGTGAACCTGCCCAAGCGCGACAAGCTGATGGCGCCCCGGTACCAAGAGGTGCCGAAGGCGAAGATACCGGTGGCGACGAGCGACGACGGCAAGGCGACGGTGCGGGTCATCGCAGGGCAGGCGCTGGGCGTGTCGGCAGTCATCGAGACGCGCACGCCGATTCTGTACCACCACTGGTCGCTCGAGCCGGGCGCGCGGGTTCAGCAGCCGGTGCCCTCGGCCTTCAATGTGTTCGCCTATGTCTTTGCGGGCGAGGTGAGCATCGCGGGGCGGGTGATTCGCGATGGGCAGATGGCGATGCTCGGGCCCGGTGAGGTGGTCGAGCTGAGCACCGAGCCAGGCGCTCCCCAGGCTGCGCAGCTGCTGCTGCTGGGCGGCGTGCCGTTGCGAGAGCCGATGGTGCGGTACGGGCCGTTCGTGATGAACACCCAAGACGAGCTGGCGCAGGCCTTCGCTGATTTTCAGAGCGGCAAGATGGGTGAGATTTCGCGGTGAAACAGCCTCCGCGGGTCGCGCGACTCACCGGCACGTCGTGGACGAGCGTGGTCGAGCGCGAGGGGTGGCGGCACTTCTACGTCATCGGCGTCTCGCGCAGCGATGACGGGTGGCGCGTCGAGCTGGCGGCCAGCTGCGACCCTCATCGGCGAATCAGGGTGACAGCCCGTGAGCTGCTCGATCAAGACGGGTGGCGCGCTGGGTTGATGCCCTTGAGGTGACAACGGCCCGTCGCTTTGCGAAAAGCGTTCGGCATGTTCGATAGCGACGAGTTCAACCAGAAGCTGTTTTTTCCCCGGCCTGATTTCAACGAGCCTGGAGGCAGTCAGGTTGATCATTTCGTCGCCGTGCCGGGAGGCAGGCTTCACCTCCGTGAACATGCGGGCCCCGGCGTGCCGCTGCTGTTTTTTCACGGCAATGGCGAAGTGGGCTCTGACTACGACGAGGCGGCCGGTCTGTTCGCCGAGGCGGGGGCCGCGCTGTGGGTGAGTGATTACCGCGGCTACGGCGCCAGTGAAGGCGTGCCGACGTTGCGAAACCTGATCAGCGACGCGCACGCGCTCTTCGCCGCGATGAAAGCGCCCTGTCTGGTGATGGGCCGATCATTGGGCAGCGCCGCGGTGGCCGAGCTGATGGGGTCGTCACCGGCCACGATGCTGGGCGCGATCATCGAGAGCGGGGCGGCCGACTTCACCGGGCTGATTCGGCGCCGGGGCATGGCCGTGCCGAGCGCCTTCGCTCCCGAAGTCAGGGCGGTCTTCGACCCGCTGCCGAAGTTGGCCCGGGGCCGGGTGCCCTTGCTCGTACTGCACGGAGGCGCTGACGAGATGATCAGCCCTCGCGAGGCTCAGCTGACCTTCGACGCCGCCGGTACCCCTGCCGCTCACAAGACGCTCTGTCTGCTCGAAGGTCACGGGCACAATGACGTGATGCGCGCGCCAGAGTATTGGGTGGCCCTCAAACGCTTCATCTCTTCGCTGCCGAGCAGGTGACCCCATGCCTACGACTGACAAACGCGTCGATGCGTACCTCAAAGCCGCGGCTCCCCCCTCTCGAGGCCAAGCGGCCCGAGACCCGCGCGACCCGAATCGCCAAAACGGTGGCTTGGGTGGCGAGCGGCAAGTCTCTCAACGCGAAGTACGGGCGCTGACGCGTGGGTGACCAAAGGTCGGCGAGATTCGCGCCCATGGGCCGAGTGATGTCGTTGGTGCGCTTCTGTGTGGGGTTCGCGGTGATCATGGTGCTGTCGCTGATCACCATGGTGCTGCTGCCCTTCTTGTTTCCGTTTCGGGTGACCCGCATCAAGCTGTGCAACATCTACGGCAAGGTGTGCGGGCGGTCGATCGTGTGGCTCGCGGGAGTGACCCCCAATGTCACCAACTGGGAGCGCCTCGCCGGCTCGATGCCCGCGATTTACGTGACGAATCACACCTCGACGCTCGACGCGTTCTTGTGCGTGTGGCTGTGCCCGATCGGCGCCTGCGGCGTGTTCAAGAAGGAGATCGTCTACGTGCCGTTCTACGGGCAAATCGCCTATCTCTCAGGGCACTTGCTGATCGACCGCGGCAACAAGGGCAAAGCGGTCGAGGCGCTTCGCGAGATCGGCCAGTTCATGAAGAAGAATCGCCTGGGCGTGTGGATCATGCCCGAGGGCACTCGCAGTCGAGACGGCTCGCTGTTGCCGTTCAAGCGCGGTTTCGTGCACCTCGCCATCGCGACCGGGTTGCCGGTGGTGCCGGTGGTGATTCATGGCGCGTACAAGAATTGGGTGACGGGCAAGTTTCTGCAGTTCAACCCGATGACGCTCGACGTCGAGGTGCTGCCTCCGCTCGATACCTCGAGTTGGAAGGAAGAGACCGCGTCGGTGCATGCCGATTCAGTGAGGGATATTTTCGTCGCGAAGCTGGCCGCGCATGATCAGGCTGAGGCGAAGGTCCCTGCTGCTCCGTTGGTGGCTTCGTTGGGGCAGACCAGCAACTGAGTCAGGGCTTGCGACGGAGCGCGGCAGGTCCTTCGAGTCCCTCCGGATGAACGAGGCGGTCGAGCTGGGTGCTCGCGGCGGCGATCAGGCCTGTGAGGAGCAGCGCTAGGACGAAGAAGAAGCGGGTCCGGGGCTTCGCGGCGTCGATGTCGAACCGACGGGTCTCTCCTCGCTCTTCGAAGACTGGCGGTTTGCGGTCAACCAGGAGCACTGGCTCGGGCTCGGTCAAGTCGAGATCAGTCACTTCAATCGGCTCGATGAGCTGACCCAGCGCGTAGTCGAGCTCTTGCATCGTCTGGTACCGGCGCGTCGGCGACTTCTCGAGGCAGCGAAGAATGATGGCTGCGAGGTCTTCGGGCAGCGGCTCGCTCGACGCGGCGATCGGCGGGAGCGGCTTCGGTGGCTGCGTCACCAGGTGCATCGCCATCTGCAACAACCCATTGCTGTCGAAGGGCAACCGCCCCGCGACCAGCAGGTACATCACCGTGCCCAGCGAATACACGTCAGAGCGCGCATCGACGTACAGCGCCTGCGCTTGCTCGGGTGACATGTACGCCGGAGTGCCCAGCACTTCTCCATGCCCCGTGCGTGGCTTCTCGAGGTTCTCGGCCTCGTCGCGAAGCTTGGCGATGCCGAAGTCGAGCACCTTGACGAAGTCGTCAGTGCCGTCTCCGGTGAGGGCGCCGTTGACCAGCACGATGTTCTCGGGCTTCACGTCGCGGTGCACCACGCCGACCTCGTGGGCCGCGGCGAGCGCTTGCGCGACCTGCCGGGTGATTCGCACGATGCGCGAGATGGGCAGCGGGCCGGCCTTGATGACCTCTTTGAGGCTCGGGCCGCGCAGGTACTCCATCACGCACCAGACGTGGCCGGCTTTGCGGTCGTCGATGAAGTCGTGAATCTCGACGATGTGGGGGTGCTTCACCAGGTTGACCGCGCGGGCCTCCTGCAGAAAACGGGTGACGTGCACGTCGATGGTGGCGAGCTCTTTGCGCAGCACTTTGATCGCGACCTTGCGATCGAGCGTGAGGTGCCGGGCGAGATAGACCTGGCCCATGCCGCCCTGGCCGATCTGTTCGAGCAGCTCGTAGCTGCCCAAGACCGTGGCGTCGTCGGGCAAGAGCGACCCCTGCCGAATGTGCTCGATCGGCGCGGGGATGTTGGGCGTCGACTGGTGATCAGCCTCGGAGAGCACGTGGAGCAACGCCTCGCGAACCGCTCGCACTGATTGAAAGCGGTCGCTGCGCTCTTTGGCCAGGCAGAGCCCGATGATCGGCGCCATGCGCTCGAACCCCGGCGGCACCCACGGCACCGACTGCGAGAGGTGCAGCAGGCGGGTCGTCTCGAGTGAATCACCGTGAAAAGGGGCACGGCCACTGATCATCTCGAAGAGCAGCACGCCCAGGCCGTAGACATCGGAGAGCGCGTCGACCCGCCGGCCGCGAACCCGCTCGGGCGAGAGGTATTCGGGCGCGACCAGCACCATCGAGGTCGGAGTCTTGAGCGAGCGGGTGGTGCGAAAGAGCAACAGCCCCATGTCGACGAGCTTGGGTACCGGAAGGTCTGACGGCCCGGTGAGGTAGACGTTCGACGGGCGCAGGTTGCCGTGAAAGATGCCGCGGTCGTGCAGGTAGTTGAGGGCCTCGCAGAGGCTGACGCCGATGCGGGCGGTCTCGCGAATGCCGAGGGTGCCGCGCTTGAGGCGCTCTCCGAGGTGGGGGCCTGCGAGCGGCTCGGTCACCACGAAGAGGCGGCCGTCGTTTTGACAGCCAGTGACGGTGCGCCTGACCAGGCTCGGGTGGCTCAGCTTCTGACGTTCGCGCGCCTCATCGAGAAAGCGCGCGTAGAGGTCGATGTCTTCGCTCAGGGCAGGGCGGGTGACTTCGACGAGCACGTGGTCAGCACCATTGCGGGCACTGAAAATTTCGGCGGCGGTGCCGTCGGCCAACTTCTCGATCATCTGCAGGTTCGCCACGGGGTGTGAACCGTTACACACCGGGGCCTCCGCGACATGGGCGAGCGAAGGCGCAAGTGTGCGTCACGGTACGGGTTTTCGACCATGGTGCTGCAAAGTTCTTCGGGCCGCGCTTTTCGACCTGGCCTCCCGTGCGGTTGGTCTCGAGGAGGCACTCATGCTGAGGGCTCTGCAGATTTTGACCGCAAAAGAAGTCGCGAGGGCGGTGGTCGTGGTTTGGGTACTGGGCGTCAATGCGTGGCGCGTGCTCGCAGTGATTCGAAGGGAGCGCGCGCGTCACCGCGATCAGGTGCTCACCGCAAGAGGGCCACTGGGCGACGATGTGAATCGTCGCGCCGAAGCGAGGTCGCGACCTCGGCTGTCGTCGGAGCTGGAGGCAAACGGCCTTCGCGTCGGCCCGACTCGCAAGAGAAGGGGCTGATGGAGACCGTTGGCCTGATTGTCGGTGCCCTCGTGCTTCTGTGGGCCACCGCTTCGGTCGCTTGGCGCTTCGTCCGCTCGGTTCAGAGATGGTTCTCTCGCAACACGGGGCTGCCTTCTCGAATGAGGGCAGCTGGTTCGATCAGGGCTGCGCTGGGCGAGCTCCTCGATTCGGCCTCGGCGAGCGGCCCCGTCGTCGAGGTCGGCGAAGGAGAAGATGCGGCTGACGACGATTCACCCTCTGAGACGTCAGACGCGAGCACCGAGGGCTTTCACCAAGACGACTCCCAGTGAGGCGGCTTCGATGCGACGAAAGGGCTCCTGCCCATGAGCCCAATCGGCGCGTGGGAGCGCGATCTTCTTCAGCCCGGCTGCGCGGCAATGGCTGGCGTGATCACCGCGGCTCGACTGGCCGCTCGTAGATTCGGTACGTCTTGATCTTTCGAGCGCCGGTCGCCTGAATCGTTCGGTTGATCAGCGTGTCGTCTTCGAGCACCCAGCCCATTTCGCCCGACGCATACCCGAGCTTTTGCGCCGCTTGAAACGTCTCGAGCGCCAGCAACGCGTCGATGCCACGCCGGCGAAACCCGTCTTTGATGCCGAACAACAACACGCGCAGGCGCTCGATTTTTCGCGCTGCCCACAGCAGCTTGGCCAACCCGAAGGGGAAGAGGTAGCCGCCAGCCGCCTTCAACGCGACGTTCGTATCGGGCAGCGTGATGCCGAACGCGACGGCTTCACCGTCAACCTCGGCGATGAATGAGAGCTCAGGCCGCAGCAAAATGACCGGTCGCACGCGGTGCACCAGATCATCGAACTCGCTGTCGCTCATCGGCGCGAACCCGAAGCCCGGCCGCAACATGCCTTCGTAGATGCCCTTGATTCGTCGAATGTCGGCCTCGGGGTTGCTCGTGTCGAGCCGTCGCACCCGAACATGGCCCGTGGCTTTGACCCGCTCGGCCAGGCGCGTCACCTTGTCGGGCAGACCCTGGGCGGCGACGAGCTCCCAGCTCCAGAGGTCTTTCATTTTCACGAAGCCATTCGCCTCGACCAGGCGCGAATAGTACTTCGGGTTGTACGGCATCATCATCGACGGAGGGCGATCGAACCCGTCGATCAGCAGCCCGCAGTCGTGGTGAAAGGCGAGGTTGATCGGCCCCACCAGCCGCTGCATGCCGGCCCGGCGCACCCACTCGGTGGCGCGCTCGAACAAGGCGGCGGCGACGCCCGGGTCGTTCTGCGACTCGAACATGCCGAAGAACCCATCGCGGCTGTCGTGAAAGCGGTTGTACCGGCTGTCGACCACCGCGGCGATGCGGCCCACGGTGCGGCCCCGTCGCTTGGCCAAGAAGAACGCGGCGCGCGCCTGGCCGAAAAACGGGTTCACCTTGGGGTCGATGAAGTCGCGGCGCTCGGCCACGATGGGCGGCACGAAGTTGGTGTCACCCGCATAGTGCTCGAGCTGAAAGCGCACGAACGCGTCGCGCCCGGCCGAGCCAGAGACCTCTTCAACAATCACGTCAGCCGCCGCCACCGCGTGCTGCGGAGGCGGGACCGGCGGTGTCACCAGCTGCGCCCGACGAGCCACGCTCTTAGTTCTTCACAGTCGCGGCGAGCGTCTTGCCGACGACGCGATAGGTCTTCGAGCGGGTCGCTCCGAACACTTCAATCACCCGGTTGACCATGTCGTTGTCTTCGAGCGTCCACCCGATTTCGCCGCCGACCCAGCCGAGCTTCTTGGCGACGTTGTAGGTCTCGAGCACCAGCAGTGAGTCGAGGCCGCGCTTGCGAAACTCAGGGCGAATGCCGAGCGCGATCAATCGGCCGCGGTTGATCTTCTTGAGGCTGAGCAACATCTTCACCAGGCCAATCGGCATGCCGTAGGTGAAGAGCTTGCCGTTGGCTTTTTTGATCGACTGGTTCGCGTCGGGCACCGTGATCGAGAAGGCAACTGGCTTGCCCTCGACCTCGGCGAAGAGCACCAGCTCGGGCTTGAGCACCAGCTTGAGCTCCTTGCCCATGGTGTCGAACTCCTTGTCGGTCATCGGCACGAAGCCCCAGTTCTTCTCCCAGGCGGCGTTGTAGATCTCCTTGATGCGCCGAACCTCGTTGTCCCAGTCTTTGAGCACCGCCGGGCGCATCACGATGCCCTCGCGCTTTTGAATTTTGGCGGCGATGCGAGCGACCTTCTCGGGGGCCGGGTGATCGGTCTTCAGGTCCCACGCCCAGAGGTCTTTGATCTTGCCGTACCCGCAGGCCTCGGCGAGGTCCAAGTAGTACTTCGGGTTGTAGGGCATCATGATCGCCGGGTCTTGATCGAAGCCCTCTGCCAAGAAGGCCCACTCACCGTTGCTCGAGAAGCTCGCCGGGCCCCAGCAGTCATTGAGGCCGCGCGCCTTCACCCAGGCTTCGGCGGTTGAGAAGAGCGCCCGCGCCACCGCCACGTCATTGACGCACTCGAAGAAGCCGAACCAGCCGACCTTGGTGCCGTGAAACTCGTTGTAGCGGGGGTCTTCGACGGCGGCGATGCGACCGACGATCTTGCCTGCGCGCCGAGCCAGGTAGAGCTGCGCGCTGCCGAACTCGAACCAGGGGTTCTTCTTCGGGTCGAGCACCTGCTCCCTGTCCATCACGAGGGGGGGCACGAAGTTCGGGTGGTCGCCGTAGATCTCGTACTGAAACAGAATGAACGCCTTGCGATCGGCTGCGGTCACGACCGGCGTCACGAGCACGTCTCCGGACATCACGGGGGCTACCGATGCTGCGCCTGGGCTCGTCTGAGGGGTCGTCGACATTGTGCGCGCTTGTAGGAGAATGGCGGTTCGGCAGTCAAATCGAGCAATATATTGCTCACACTAAACTTCCGTTAAATCGGGCGGTTTGGCCCATTCAACTCAGTGACAGACGTCGAAGTGAGGCCGCAACCGCCTGAAACCGAGTGCGAATTGGCGAATACTGAGCCATATATTGCTCGTTCGGCTGCGTAAACGACCTCTCAGTGGCGACCCCATTCGGCGTCAATGCGGTTTTATCCAAATGATATTACTGCGTCATTTGACCTTGATCGGGTCCCTGCGCACCTGCGTTCCAACTGCGCAAAGACCACTGCGCAGAGGGTCTCCTGCTTGACCCCTCACAGTGACCTGTCTATTCCACGCCCACTTTCGAAGCTCACCGGAGTGACCCGATGACTCACCTCTACGACTACCCCAATTTGATCGCCGCCATCGATGGCTCGAAAGGCATGGTCGACAAGGGCTTCACGTTTCTCGACCGAGATCAAAAAGAGCTCTTCTTCTCGTGGGACGGGCTGCGCGAAGAGGCGAAGCGCCGGGCTGCGCACTTTCGCAGCTACGGGCTGAAGAAGGGCGACCGCCTCGCGATGGTGCTGCCAGACGGCGAAGACTTCGTGCCGACGTTCTTGGCCGCGGTGTGGGCCGGGTTGGTACCGGTGCCACTCTACCCGCCGCTGTCGATGGGCAAGCTCGACTCGTACATCGACACGCTGATCACCATTCTGAACAAGGCCGGCCCGACCTACATCACCACCAACGCCAAGGTGCAGGCAGTGCTCTGGAGCGGCCTGTCGAAGGTCTCGAGCCTCAAGGGCGTGATCACCGCCGAAGAGCTGCGCGGCGCTGCCCCTGCTGGCGTGTCGCAAGAACCGGCCGAGGTCAGCGACACCGACCTGGCGTTCTTGCAGTTCACCTCGGGCTCGACGTCGACTCCGAAGGGCGTGGCGGTCACCCACGGCAACCTGCGCGCGAATGCCTGGGCGATCATGCGTGACGGCCTGAAGACCGACCCAGCCGTCGACCACGGCGTGTCGTGGCTGCCGCTGTACCATGACATGGGGCTGATCGGCTTCGTCATCGCCCCGATGTTCCACAAGGTTCAGATCACCTTCATCCCCACGATGGCGTTCGTGCGAAAGCCGACGCTGTGGCCCGAGACGATCTCGCGGGTGCGGGGCACCATCTCGTTTGCTCCGAACTTTGCCTACGCGTTGACCGCGAAGCGCTCGAAGCCCGAGCAACTCGAGAAGTGGGACCTGTCGTCGATGCGGGCCTTCGGTTGCGGCGCCGAGCCGATCAACCCCACCACGATGCGCACCTTCGTCTCGCAGTTCACCAAGGCCAAGCTCAACCCGAGCTCGCTGCTGCCCTGCTACGGCATGGCCGAGGCGACCCTGGCGATCAGCTTCATCGCGCTCGACGAAGAGCTCTCGACCGACGTGGTCGACCAAGACGCGTACCAGACCGAAAAGCGCGCCGAGCCGGTACACCAGAGCAAGCTGAGCGCTGGCCGAGCCCAAGAATTCGTGTGCTGCGGCAAGGCCTTTCCCCAGCATGAGGTCGCGGCGTTCGATGACGCTGGCCTGCGGTTGACCGACCGTCGCATCGGCGAGCTCTGGGTGCGCGGCCCGTCGATCGCCACCGGGTACTACGAAGACGTCGAGCAGTCGCAGAAGACCTTCGGGCACGGCTGGCTCAAGACCGGAGACTTGGGCTACCTGGTCAACGGCAACATCTACATCACCGGCCGCAAGAAAGACCTGATCATCATCAACGGTCGCAACTACGACCCGCAGCGCATCGAGTGGATCTGCGACGACCTGCCCGAGGTTCGCAAGGGCAGCAGCGTGGCGTTCTCGCGGCCCGGCGCGGCGAGCGAAGAGCTGATCATCGTGCTCGAGTCGCGAACCGAGAACAAAGCCGCCCTGCAAGAGCTGGTGACCCAAAAGGTCAATGAACAGCTTCAATTGCAGGCGACCGAAGTGGTGATCGCGCCGCTGGGCAGCTTGCCCAAGACCTCGAGCGGCAAGCTGCAGCGCTCGAAGACCCGCCAGCAGTTCATCGACGGCACGGTCGGCAAAGAGGGCAACCGCTCGCTCGGCAGCAACGCTGAGAAGTTGGTGCTCGCACGGCACGTGGCGCTCTCGTTGCTGGGCCGTACCCAGCACCGCGCCAAGGCCGTGGTCGCGCACGCCAAAGAGATTCACTCGGTCACCGACGCGATGGGCAAGCTCAAGTTGGCGGGCAATTACTTCTCGAAGCGCGTCTCGACCCTCCTCGGCTGAAAAGCCTCTTCAAGCCTCACGCAACAAAAGGAAAACAGCACATGGCTCAGGTCAGCATCACGCAGTTGTTCGCGCAGGCCGCTCAAGAAGTGAACGGCAAGAAGCTCGCGAATCTCACCAAAGACACGGTCATCTCGAAGCTCGGGCTCGACTCGGTCGCGGTGATGGAGCTGGTCAGCTTCTTCGAAGAGAAGCTCAACATTCGCATGCCTGATGATGACCTCGCGAAGGTGCAGACCCTGGGCGATTTGGGTGCGCTGGTGCAGCGGCTGTCGCCTCCGGGCACTGAAGTCAGTTTCTAAAGTTTGACGAGGTGACCTGATGGCTGACGGCTCGAACGACGACAGCTCCCGCAGCACCGACATCGCGGTGATCGGCATGTCGTGCAAATTTCCGCACGCGGCTGATCTGCCCGCGATGTGGAAGCTGATCAGCACGGGAGAAGTCGCGTTCGAAGACATCGGCGATTCACGGTGGACGCACTCGTCATTCTTCGAGCCCACCGACGTTCGCGCGCCCGACAAGACGTACGTTCGCAAGGGCGCCTTCATCGACGGCGTCGAGGAGTTCGCGGCGTTGCACTACGGGCTCGCTCCGCGCCGCGTGCAGGTGATGGACCCGCAGCAGCGCCTGGCGATTGAGATGACCCGGCAGGCGTTGGCCGACGCTGGGTACGACGTGAAGGGCTTCGACCGGGCCCGCACCGGCGTGTTCATCGGCGCGTCGGTCAGTGAGTACAAAGACGTGATGGGCGCTCGGCACCGCGCTCAGCAGATGGTCGACGGTGACTTCGGAGATCGGTTGTCGCCTGAAGAGGCGGCCTCGCTCAAGTCAGCGGTCGCCGACGTGGTGCCGATTCGCGCGTTCAGCATCGCTGGCTCGTTGCTGAACATGATCGCCTGCTCGGTCTCGCAGACCTTCGACTTGAACGGCCCCGCGATGCAGATCGACGCGGCGTGCAGCTCGGCATTGGTGGCGATTCACGAAGCGTCGATCAACCTGCGCGCGAGGCAGTGCAACGTGGCCATCGCTGGCGGTGTGTACCTGAACCTGCACCCCGACAACCTGGTCGGGTTCTCACGCATCGGTGCCATCTCGATGAGCGGCGTGTGCCGGCCCTTCGACGAGCGCGCCGACGGGTTCGTGATGGGTGAGGGCATCGGCCTGGTGGTGCTCAAGCGCTATGAAGACGCGGTTCGCGACGGCGATCGAATTTACGCGGTGATGCGCGGGTCGGGCTGCAACAACGACGGTCGCGGCGAAGGGCCGATGACTCCGCGGCCCGAGGGGCAAATCGAGGCGATGCGCCGGGCGCACAGCGAGCTTCAGGTGCCCATCGAGACGATTGGGTACGTCGAGACGCATGGCACGGCCACCACCGTCGGCGACGCAACCGAGGTCGGAGCGCTCAAGAAATTCTTCGATGAGAAGGCCGGTCACGCGCTGACCCACCCCTTCGCGTACCTGGGCAGCATCAAGGCGAACATCGGCCACACCATGTCGGCCGCGGGCGTCGCCGGGTTCATCAAGACCTGCTTGATGTTGCATCACCGCGTGATTCCTCCGCAGCCAGGGTGTGAGAGCCTGAACCCCAAGCTCGATTTGACGCACTCGCCCTTCAAGATCAGCGATCAAGCGCGTGCGTGGGAGAAACCGAATGGTTTTCCCCGGCGGGCGGCGGTGTCGAGCTTCGGGTTTGGCGGCACCAATGCGCATGTAATCGTCGAAGAGACTCCGGTGCGTGATGAGGTGCCGGCTGATCGAGACGAGCTGTTTCTGGTCTCAGCGCCGACTCCGGAGCTGTTGATCACCTATGCGAACGCGCTGGCTGATCAGGTCGCCGCGCAGGCCTTGCGCCCGGCCGACGTGGCCTACACCTTGTCGACGCGAACCGTCTTCCCCGCGCGGGCGGCGTTCGTGGCCAAGGGCCGTGACGCGCTGATCAGCGCGCTTCGCTCGGTGAACGGGCAGCTGGTGGGCGAGGCCGCTCCGAAGGTGGCCTTCTTGTTTCCCGGTCAGGGGGCCCAGCGGGTCAATCTGCTCAAAGACCTGGTCGAGCGGTACCCGTCGATCAAAGCGCGCCTGGCGCAGTACGAGCTGGCGGCGGGCGTCTCGATGCTCCCCTCGTTGTACCCCGCTGCGGGTGCAGACCTGGCCGCGGCGCAGGCGCATCTGACACGCACCGAAGTGTGTCAGCCGGTGATGGCCGCGCTGGGTCTCGCGCTCAGTGAGTTCTTGAAAGAGCTGAACGTGGTGCCCGCGATGGTGCTGGGGCATTCGCTCGGTGAGTTCGCCGCGTCGGCCGCGGCCGAGATGATCACCCCCGAGGTCGCGGTGCGGCTGGTCGCGCAACGGGGCCAGTTGATGGCTGATCTGCCCCTCGAAGATGCGGGAGCGATGATCGCGGTGATGGCCGAGCGTTCGGCGGTCGAGCAGCTGCTGCAGTCAGGCCCCGAAGGCGTGTGGCTGGCGAATCACAACCACCCGAACCAGGTGGTGCTCAGCGGTACGACCCCGGGCATCGCGCGCGCCGAGATCAAGCTCAACGCCGCGGGCCTCAAGTCGACTCGCCTCGATGTGTCGCACGCCTTTCACTCACCGCTGCTCGACGGAGTCGACCCCGGCGTGACCGCGCTGGTCGAAGCGCTCGAGGTGGGCGAGCCTAAATGCCCAGTGATTTCATGCATCGAGGGCCGCGCGTACACTTCTGCCGCCGACGCGAAGGCCGTGTGGGCGAGTCATGCGACCGCTCCGGTGCAGTTCGTCGACGCGGTCACCGCGTGCGTCGCAGCGGGTGCGACTGACTTCGTTCAAGTGGGTGCCGGCTCGGCGTTGCTCTCGTTCGCTCGGCCGATGGCAAAAGACGCGAAGACCTGGGCGATCGCTCCCAACGAGGGCGGCGATGACGGGGCGCAGTTGTTGTCGACGCTGGGCCAGCTGTGGGTCAAAGGCGTGCCGCTCAAGGCGCGCGCGTTGTTCGAGGGCGCCGAGGCGAGCTTGGCGATGGTGTCGCCGACTCCGCTCGAGACGCAGAAGTATTGGGCGATCGAGCGCACCGCCCGCACGCCACATGTACCGTTGTCGCGCACGGTCGTTTCTTCTCCGGTTTTGCAGGCCAAGGGTGTCTCGATGGACAATCTGATCGCTTTGTTCGCGCAGCAGAACGCGCTGTTGCAGACCCAGGCTGATGTACTCAAGGCGCAGTCGGCGACGCTCGTGGCACTGGCCGGTGGGCAGCCGGCGCTCGCGCCCTCGCTGCCGGGCCCCGCGGTGACGCCGCCAATGCAGGTCACCGAGCCGGTCGCTGCTGCTCCGAAGCCTCCCAACTTTTCGAACCTGGTCGCGGCGAAGGCGGTCGTGGCCCCCGTCGCTGCGAAGCCCCCGGTCGTCGAAGATCTGCGCCCGATGGTGCAAGAGAAGGTGCTGGGCTCCGTCTCGCGGATCAGCGCTTTCCCCGTGCAGACGTTGAAGCTCGACGCGACGCTGGTCGGTGACCTGGGCTTCGACTCGCTGATGCTGGTCGAGCTTGATCAAGACATCGGCAAGGGGTTTCCCTCGCTGGGTGGGCTGCCTCGCGAGCTCTTCAGCAAGACCACCACCGCCGCGACCGTCATCGAGCATGTCGTCAATGCCCTCACCAACACAGTGCCCGCGCCGATTGAAGCGGTGCCCACGGCGTCAGTGCCGCTCGAGCGGTATGTGCCGACGGTGTTGGCGGCTCCGTTGACCAGCCTGACCGAGACGGTGACCCGTCTCGAAGCGCCGGTGTTGGTGACGCGTGACTCGCACGGCATCGCCGAAGCGCTGGTCGCCAAGCTGGCCGAGCAGGGTGTGTCGGCGAAGATTGGTGACCTGGGCACCGCGGGCCCGTTCGCGGGCGTGATGCACCTGGCTGATGTCTCGGCGAGCGGCGATTACCGGGCTCCGACGCACAACGCGTTGGCGCTGGCGAAGAAGCTCACGGCTGAAAATGCCGAGGTCTTCATGACCGTCTCGGGCCTCGGTGGCCGGTTCGGCCTGACGGGCACCAAGCGTGAACAGCTGGGCCAGGTCGGTGCGCTCGGCTTCACCCGGGCACTGGCGCAAGAGTGGCCTGACGCGGTCGTCAAGGCGGTCGATGTCGACCTCTCGCTGAACGCGGCTGATCTCGCCCAGGCGCTGGTCGATGAGCTGATCAGCGGAGACCGCACCAACGAGGTCGGGTTCTCGTCGGCGGGTCGCATGACGGTCGGGTTGGCTCCAGCGATGAAGACCACCGGTGAGGTGATCGGCGCTGATCAGGTCGTGTTGATCAGCGGCGGCGCCAAGGGCCTCGGGCTCAAGTTCGCCAAGGCCCTCGCGAAGAAATCGAAGTGCACCATCGCTTTGACCGGTCGTTCATCGGCCGAGGTCACCGGCGAGGTCGTCGCGGCTGGTGCGCGCGCGTGCAGCTTTCACGTGATGAACGTGCGCGACCCGAGCAGCGTGCAGCACGCGGTGAGCGAAATTCGCAAGCAGTACGGGCGCATCGACGTGGTGGTGCACGCGGCAGGGGTGCTGGCCGATGCGCTGGTCGCGAAGAAGGAGGTCTCGGCGCTCGATTCAGTGCTCGAGACCAAGGTCGGCGGCGCGCTGGCGCTGCTCGACGCGGTGCCCGAGGCGAAGCGCTTCATCGGCATCGGCTCATGGGCCGGCCGCTTCGGCAACGCCGCGCAGACCGATTACTCGGCCGCGAATGCGATGTTGGCTCGGGTGGGCCGGGCGACGATTGATTTTCCTCCGTTCGAAGACTCGGAGATGGTCAAGAAGATACCCGCGTTTCGCAAGGCCGAGCTGAGGGCCTCGGGCGTGACCTTCTTGACCGATGACGAGGGCATGGCGGCGTTCTTGACCGAGGTCGAGGGTGGCGTGGGTGAGGTGCTCGTCGGCCGTGGGTTGCCCGAGCGCGTCGTCAAACACACCGGCACGTTCCCCGTGTCGCGGCTCAACCACGTGTACCTGAATGATCACACCATGGCCGGTCAGCGCGTGCTGCCCTTCGCCTCGGCGCTCGATCACGTCACCGCCGCCGCCCTCGAAGCGAGTGGTGCGCAGGGCTTCACTGCCTTCACCGTGAGCGACTTCGCCTTGCAGCGCGCGGTGCTGGTGCCTGACACCACCTGGCTCGAGGTCTCGACGACCTCAGCGAAGCGAGCTGGCCGCGCTGGCGCCATCGAGGTCACCCTGAGCCAGGGGCAGGCCCTCTCGTACAAGGGCGTCGTGACGTTGGGCGTTTCGAGCTCGGTGCCCGCAGTCAAAGCCATCGTCGCGGGCGGCGATTTGCCGATGTCGCTGAGCGATTTCTACAGCGGCTTCACCTTTCACGGGCCGCGCTTGCAGGGCATCACCCGCATCGACGCGGTCTCTGATGTCGGCGTGGTCGGGTGGGTCAAAGGCAGCCGCCCCTCGGAGTGGATCAAAGAGCCCCTGCGCTCGGAATGGACCGTCGACCCGTTGATCATCGATGCCTCGTTTCAGCTCGCTGGGTACTGGGCCTGGGTCAAGCAGCAGCGCGCCGGTTTCCCCCTCGCGCTGGGCACCTTCGTGCAGCTCAAGCCGTTCGGCATGGGCCCCGTGAAGTGCACGGTGAACTTCGAGACCTCGAGCGACGATTTCTTCTCGGGCACCCTGGTTTGGCACGACCAGAAGGGCGACGTGTTGGCGTACATGACCGGCACCAAGGCCGAGTTCAAGAAGCGCGACCCGCAGTTCGCTCCGGCGAAGGTGCCCAACGAAGCGATTGCTCCAGCGACCGGCCCGGTGCCCGACGAAGCCACGTGGAACCCGGCGAAGTTCCCCGAGTATGAAGACTTACAGGAGCGGCTGCAGATGGCCGAGGCCTTCGGTCTTCGCAACCCGTACTTCTCGGTGCACGAGGCGATTTGCGGTGACACCACCGTCGTCAACGGCAAGGAGATGATCAACTTCTCGTCGTACAATTACGTCGGCAACTCGGGCAACCCGGTGGTCTCGAAGGCGGCCCAAGACGCGATCACCAAGTACGGCACCTCGGTGTCGGCGAGCCGCGTGGCCTCGGGTGAGAAGCCGCTGACCCGTGAGCTCGAGGTCGCGTTGGCCGACTTCTTCGGCACCGAAGATTCAATCGTGATGGTCTCGGGTCACGCCACCAACGTCAGCGTCATCGGCCACATCGTCGGCGCGGGTGACCTCATCGTTCACGACGCCCTGGCGCACGACTCGATCATCGGTGGCGCCAAGCTCAGCGGTGCCAAACGTCGCCCTTTTCCTCACAATGACTGGGAGGCGCTCGACCGCATGCTCACCAACCTCCGGCCGCATTACCGCCGAGTGTTGATCTGCATCGAAGGCACCTACTCGATGGACGGCGACATACCCGAGCTGCCGAGGTTCATCGAGGTGAAGAAGAAGCACCACGCGTTGCTGCTGGTCGATGAGGCACACTCGGCGGGTACGGTGGGCAAGACCGGCCGCGGCATCGGCGAGTACTACAAGGTCAATCGCGCTGACGTCGACCTGTGGGGCGGCACGTTGTCGAAGTCGTTCGCGAGCTGCGGCGGGTACATCGCTGGCAGCAAGGCGCTGGTCGAGTACCTCAAGTATACGACCCCTGGGTTCGTCTACTCGGTGGGCATCTCGCCGCCCAATGCGGCCGCGGCGCTGGCCTCGACCCAAGAGATGATCGCTCACCCCGAGCGCGTCACCAAATGCCAAGAGAACGCGAAGTATTTTCTCGAGCTGTTGCACTCGCGGGGCATCAACACCGGCATGTCGAAAGACTCGGCGGTGGTGCCGGCGATCATCGGCAACTCGGTGCTCTGCCTGCAGCTGAGCGACGCGCTCAAGACCCGCGGCATCAACGTGCAGCCGATTCTGTACCCGGCGGTCGAAGAAGATCAGGCGCGGTTGCGCTTCTTTCTCTCGTCGCTGCACAAGAAAGAACAGCTGCAGAAGACCGCTGATGTTCTCAAAGAAGAGCTCGAGCGGTTGACCCGAGAGATGAACGCTGAAGCCGTTGCTTGATCAACGAAGTGCGTGAAGGAAGCTTTCAAATGACCTCGACTCAAGAAGAAGTTGAAATCGGTTACGACATCAGCAACGAGTTTTTTCGCCTCTGGCTCGACGAGCGCATGCACTACACCAGCGCGGTGTACGACGCCGAGCACACCACGCTCGAGCAGGCGCAGCGCAACAAGAGCAAGTGGCTGGCTGATTTCGCCGAGGTGACTCCCGAATCGCTGGTGCTCGACATCGGCTGCGGCTGGGGCGCCAACCTTGAATACCTGGCCCTCGAGCGAAAAGTGCAACGCGCGCATGGCATTACGTTGTCGCGTTCACAGGCCGATGAAATTACGGCTCGCAAGCTGCCCGGCGTGACGATGTGGGTCGAAGACTACAAAGACTTCGCTCCGAAAGAAAAATACGACGCGCTGATCAGCATCGAGATGATCGACCACCTGGTCTCGCCCGCGCAGCAGCAGCAGGGCCTCGCGATTCAGATCTACCGCGACTACTTCAACAAGACCGCCAAGTGGGTCAAGCCCGGTGCCTGCTTCGGGTTTCAGGCCATCTTGCGCGACCGCGTGCCCCGCACCCGCGCCGATTTGGAAGATTTGAAGTTCACCGCAGACGTCATCTTCCCCGGTGGGCTCAACCCGCGGCTCGAAGAGCTCGTCGCCGCGTGTGGCCAGTCATGGGAGATCATTCAGCTCAACACCCGCCGGGTCGATTACGGCAAGACCACCGCTGAGTGGCTGCGCCGCTACCGCATGAACAAAGACAAGATCATGGCCTCGGGCTGGGGCGATCGCAGAATGAGCAATGGCGAGACCGTGTGGGTCAACTACGAGCGGTACCTGGCGACCTGCGTGAAGGCCTTCGCCAACCACTGGTCGAGTGACGTGCAGATGAAGCTGCGCCTCAAAGACTGATTTTCGAACCGTGGGTCTGCGACCGCGCGAGAGCGCCTGAGGGGCCCCCAACTGAACCTCGAGGTTCAGATTTCTGAACCCTGGGGTTTCAGAGTGCTCCCGCGCACGCCGACGCCCTCTTCGAGCTGGGTGAGCGCTGCGGCGAGATCGAGCTCGACCCTCTCCGGACTGTATCGAGCTTCAAGCCAGCTCAACCCACGCTTCATTGCGTCGCAAGAAGGGCAGGGTCGACGGAGCGTCGTAGCCTGCAAACCCCGTCAGCCCGGCGGGCTTGAGCCCCTGGGCCTTGAGGTTCGCGAGCAGGCGCAGCTGCATCTGCTCGTTGTCTTCACCGTTGAAGGTGCCCTTGTAGCGCAGCGCGGCCACTCGGCGGGCCGGCAGGGCGCGCAGCCGAACCTCGTGGTTGAGCGGCGAGGGCAGGCTGGCCAGTGAATACCCGTCTGGCATCACGAAGCGCACCAGGTAGCTGCCGTCTTGCATCATCGCGAGGTCGGTCTTTCGCTCGCGAATCTGGGTGACGGGAGCGGTCATCTCGATGCGCTCTCCGGTCGCGTTGTGGCCGAAGATGTACTCGGCGAGCACCCGAAAGCCGATGTCGAGCGCCTCGCGAAAGGAGTCGGCGCGCACGGTGGTCTCGGCCACGGTTTGGGGTGAGTAGTGCCGAATTTCGACCTCGTCGGGCCCAACGGAGGTCTCGACATCGTAGGTGGCTTGCTCAGAAAACAAGCGGGCCATTTGCCAGCGAAACAGGCCCAGCCCGAGCGCCGCGCCGAGACCGATGATGGCCGGAGGCTTGGTGAGCGCGTCGAGCAGGCTGCGAGCCGGGCTGACGCGGCGGCGCTGCAGCAGGTCGGTTTGGGTGGCGACGTAGAGGCCCGCGCCAGCGGCGGCGAGCACGGCTCCGGCTGAGATGAGGCCAATCGACTTCTTCGAGGCCACGACTGGAGGCGGGGGTGCGGCTTTGCGGGTGCGGGGCTTGCTCGGCATGGGGGCTCCTTCAAAGTGACTTCGACGACCGGTTTGCAATTCGAAGACCCGAGACTTTCACAGCTGCGCCTGAAGGGGTCGGTTCTCAAATTCGCCACATTCGACCCGGTCAGTGCGGCGATCACGCTGCGATGTGGGGAATTTCGCCTTGCCTCAGGGCCGCGATGTCGCCAGACAGCCACGATGGCCTGGCTGAACTACCACCACCTCTTGTACTTCTGGACGGTCGCTCGCGCGGGCACCATCGCCGCCGCCAGCAAGGAGCTGCACCTCTCGCAGCCCACCATCAGCAGCCAGCTCAAGACCCTCGAAGACGCGCTGGGCGAGCGGTTGTTTCAGAAGCACGGTCGACGCCTGGCGCTGACCGACGTGGGCCGAACGACCTACCGGTATGCCGATGACATTTTTCGCCTCGGGCGCGAGCTGCAAGAGGCCGTGTCGCGGGGGCCGGTGGGCGAACAGGTGCGCTTCGCGGTGGGCGTGACCGACGTGATACCCAAGTTGGTGGCCGAGCGGTTGTTGCGGCCTGCCTTTGCTGCCTTGCCGCAGCTGCAGCTCGAATGCGTCGAGGGGCCGTTGCCGCAGCTGTTGGGCCAGCTGGCCCTGCATGAGCTCGACGTGGTGCTCTCTGATCAGCCCTCGCCCAATGACATCAAGGTGCGCGCGTTCAACCACGCGCTCGGCGAGAGCGGCACGTCGTTCTTCGCCCGGGGCCCTCAGGCGGCGGCGCTGCGCAAGGGGTTCCCCGAGTCGCTGACTGGCACGCCGATGTTGGTCGCGCGCACCGGTACCGACACCCGCATGCACTTGGATCAGTGGTTCGACGACAAGAAGGTGAAGCCGAAGATCGTCGGCGAATTCGACGACTCGGCGCTGATGAACGTGTTCGGGCAGCGGGGGCTGGGCGCGTTCACCGCTCCCACCGCCATCGAGGCCGAGGTGGTCAGCCAGTTCGACGTGCAGGTGGTGGGGCGCACCGATGAGCTGATGCAGCGCTTCTTCGCCATCTCGGTCGAGCGAAGGCTGCGGCACCCCGCGGTAGTGGCCATCGCCGAGTCGGCTCGCACCGAGGTGTTCACCGAGAGCGCTACTCCTTCTTCTTGAGCGTCGCGGAGTTCTCTTTGATGAACGCCCGAATGTCGTCGGCCAGGTCGAGCAGCTTGACCCACTGCTCCTGGTAGAGCGTGACGGGAAAGCGGCCGAGGCCGTACACCGAGAGCCCGCCCTTCTCGCTGACCTTCATCGAGATGGCGCGCGAGCTGCGGCTCTTCAGCGCTTCGTTCTCGGCCTTGAGGCGTTCGAGCTCAGCCTTCATTTCTGTTTCATTCATGGGCCGCACGCTCGGCTGCGGCGATGACGACGTCAAGGCCGGTCGTGGCTCGACGCGCTCATCAAGAAATGGGGGTGCTGAACAGAATGTCAGTGGTCTATGCTAGAACGTTCGCATGACACGAAATCTGAATCGGTTGGCGGAGTGGAGCGTGGTGGATGGTCTCGTGACCGAAGTGTACCGGGAGACGTCGCTGCTCTCACCGGCAGAGCCGGTGCGAGACTTGATGCGCGAAGCGGCGTTGTCGCTGGCGACGATGAGCTCGCTCGAGGTGGCGCACGCCAAGCTGGCGACGCTGGGGTACCTGTTTCGGCTCGCCAACGAGTCGGGGCTGGTGCCCCTCGAGGTGGTCTCTCGAATGCTCGAGCGCATTCTCGAATCGGCCCGGGCGTTGCGGCGCTTCACCCCGAGTGGCTCCCAGCCGGTGCCCGACCCCGGTTGACGCGTAGAATCAGTCGTCGAACAGCGCTGAGACGAACTCTTTGGGGTCGAAGGGCCGAAGGTCTGAGACCTTTTCGCCGACGCCGACCCACGCCACCGGCAACTTGAGCTCGTCACAGATACCGATGATGACGCCGCCCTTGGCGGTGCCGTCGAGCTTGGTCAACGCGATCGCCGTGATGCCCACGGCTTCGTGAAATTGCCGAGCTTGTGCAATCGCGTTTTGCCCATTGGTGGCGTCGAGCACGAGCAACACCTCGTGCGGAGCGCCGGGCACCGCTTTGTCCAACACCCGCTTCGTTTTCTTGAGCTCCTCCATGAGATTCAGCTTCGTATGCAGTCGGCCGGCGGTGTCGGCGATCATCAAATCGGCGTTGCGGGCCTTGGCGACCTTCGCGGCCTCGAAGACCACCGAGGCGGGGTCTGCGTCTTCTTTGCCTTTGACAAGCTCGGCGCCCGCGCGGCCGGCCCAGACGTCGAGCTGCTCGGCGGCGGCGGCGCGAAAGGTGTCTCCGGCGCCCAGCACGACCGACTTGCCCATGCCCTTGGCCTTCGCCGCGAGCTTGCCGATGGTGGTGGTTTTGCCCGCGCCATTGACGCCGACGACCATGATGACGTGCGGAGGCCCGCCGCCCCCCAGGGTGTGGTTGGCTTTCAGGTCGACGATTCGCTCGACCTCTTTTCGAATGACCGCCTTGACCTTGTCTGACGAGTCGAGCTCTTTGCTCCGGGCCTTTTCGCGCGCCAGCTCGACCAGCGCCGAGGCGGTCTTGACGCCGATGTCGGCGCTGAAGAGCACCTCTTCGAGCTCGGCGAGCACCTTGTCATCGATGGCCTTCGGGGCACCCCCGAAGAGCCCGTTGAGGCGCGCCATGAACCCTTCGCGCTTGGTCTTGGACAGGCCCGCGGCGAGGGTCTGGCCCCCTTCGGCCTCGACCTTGACGGCCAGGGCGGCGGCGGCCTCTTGGGAGCGTTGGGCGGCATCTCGTTTCTCTTGCTCGATGGCCTCGAGGCGCAGGCGCTCGGCTTCGTCGCGTTCACGCTTCTTGCGCTCGCGCTCTTCGACCTCGACGCTCTTCTGGGCCCGGTACGCGTCTCTCTTGGCTTCTTCTTCTTGGTCTTTGAGCCGTCGGGCCTCGGCCTCGAGCTGGCCCTTGAGCCCGGCGTCGGCCTGGCGCGCGTCGGCTTCGAGCTTGGCGCGTTCGGCGTGCAACCGGTCAGCAGCCTGCTTGGCCTGCTCTGCGCCTGCCCGGGCCTTGAGCTCGGCTTCGGTGGGCGGCAGCACCACCTTCGGTGCTTCGGGTACCACGCTGGGCTCGAGCGAGACCGGCGGTGGGGCGAGCGCCTTGGGCTGCGAGGGGCCCCCGCGGGCCATCAACCGGCGAACCACGAGCGCCATCAACAGCAGCAGCGCGACCACGACCGCGATGGTGATGCCATTGCCCAGCAGGCTGCTTGGCTCGCTGACGGGAGGAACGGGGACTTCAGTCTGCGCGAACACCGGCTTCATAGGGCGGCGCCATAGCACGCTGCGACGGGTGTGGCCCTGCTCTGTGCCCGATATGTCTGGCCTGCTGGGGCGTTGGCCGACGGCGAAAAGAGGCCCGCGCAATCGACGAAAAGCCCTGGTACATCAGCTTGCGTCATGCGAGCTCATCTTCTTGCGTCGTTCATGTTGTCGGCAGGCTGCATCGTCTCAGCGCCCACCAGCGAGGGCACGGTGGCCACCAGCCGCCCGTTGCCACCCGCGCCGCCGGTCGAGTTCAAGGTGGGTGCGAACTTCGGCGACAAGGCCGAGCTGACCAGCGTGATTCTCTCACCCAGCCGCGGAGTGCCTGGCGATTCGGTGAAGGTATTGGCCAACTACAAAGTGAACGCCGCTTTCGATACCGACTACACGGTCTTCGTTCACGTCGAAGACGTCGATGGCAAGGTCGACCGAATCAACGTCGACCACGTGCCTGGCCGCGGCTCACTGCCGACTTCGAAGTGGAAGGTGGGCGAGATGGTGCGCGACGAGTTCGACATCCCGATTCCTCCCGGGTACCCGGTGCGGGGGCTGAACATCATGCTCGGCCTGTGGGACCCGCGAACCGACGCGCGCTGCAAGATCGTCAACGCCGAGCAGGTTCGCACCGACGGGAGAGACCGGCTCTTCGTCGCCAACTTTCCCGTGGTGCAGGGCCCGTAAGTCGCGCTTTGGCTACTTCGCGACTTCGAACAACCCAGCGGCACCCATGCCGCCGCCGATGCACATCGTGACCACGCCGTACCGGCCCCCGCGGCGCTTGAGCTCGCGCAGCAAGGCTCCGGTCATGCGCGCCCCCGAGACGCCGAGTGGGTGGCCCAGGGCAATCGCGCCGCCGTTGGGGTTCACCTTGCTCACGTCGAGACCCAGCTCGCGAATGCAGTAGAGCGACTGGGCGGCGAAGGCCTCGTTGAGCTCGAACACGTCGATGTCTTTGACCGTCAGCTTGTTCTTCTCGAGCAGCTTCTTCACCGCGGGCACCGGGCCGATGCCCATGATGTCAGGGGGCACTCCGGCGACGGCGAAGTCGATGAAGTAGCCCAGCGGCTTGACGCCGAGCGCCTTGGCTTTGCTCTCGCTCATCACCACCACCGCGGCCGCTCCGTCGGTCAGCGGAGACGCGTTACCCGCGGTCACCGTGCCCTTGGGGTCGAAGGCGGGTTTCAGCTTCTGCATGCCCTCGAGCGTGGTGTCGGGGCGCAAGATGGTGTCGTCGCTCACCGTCACTTCGCGCATCACGCCGCTCTCATCGGCGACCCGCACCGTCATCGGCGCGATTTCTTCTCGCAGAATGCCCTTCTCGCGAGCGGTGGCTGCGCGCTTCTGCGACTCGACGGCGAAGGCGTCTTGGTCTTCGCGCTTGACCCCGAACCGCGCGGCGACCTTCTCGGCGGTGGCGCCCATCGTGGTGTAAATCTCGGGGTACTTCTCCATCAGGTCGGGGTTGGCCGAGAGCTTGATGCCGCCCATCGGCACCATCGACATCGTCTCGGTGCCTCCGGCGATGGCCACGTCGTACTGGCCGGCCTGAATCGCCTGAGCGACCTGAGCAATCGCCTGCAGGCCCGAGGCGCAGAAGCGGTTGACGGTCAGGCCTGGCACCGAGTCGGGCAGCCCGGCCGC
>JANLPS010000392.1:0-3212 GCA_031367385.1 Archangium sp.
GGCGAACGGGGCTTTGCATTTTCGGAGCACCCGAGAAAAGAAGACCGGCTACGATTCGCGCATGGGTTCTCGCTGGTGGCTCGTCGTCTTGATGCTCGCCCTCGCGTCTCCGGCGATGGCCCAGCGCAAGAAAGTCAGCCAGTTCGAGGCCGATGACGCCACCGAAGAAGAGCAGAGCGAGCGCCGCGTTCGGTCTCGAAACCGGCTGCCCGGGTATTCGAGCGACGAGGTGCCCGTCGATGAGCCTTTCCCCTGGAGGGTGGTGACGCTGAGCCTGCTGGCCCTGGTCGTCGCAGCCCCGTACGCGTACTCATCGTGGAAGAGCTCAGCAGAAGAGCTCAAGGTCGCGCAGAAGGGCTTTGCACCGAAGAAGAAGCTGACGCGCAAGCCGAAGCCCGCCGCGCCGCCGCCTGAAGAGCCGGCCGACTAACCTCCGAGCGACTTCACCATCGCAGCGACCTTGCTGCTGTCGGCGCGCGAGAGATCGACGTGCAGCTCGACGCCTGGAGCGACCGGCACCCGCAACCAGGTCGACGGAGCCTTCGGGTCAATGGCGGGCACAACCAAGGCCTTCGGCGCCTCATCGACAGCGGGCAGCCCAGCGAGCGCGCGGAGCTGCGCCGACGTCGAGCTCTCGACCTTCTCTTTGAGCGCCTGACCCCGATAGCCCCTGCGCCCCAGTTTCACGGCGGCGAGAAAGCGAATTCGCCCCTCGAGGTCCCACCCGGCGTTCGGGCCACGGCCGGGAGACGTCACCACACCGTCTTTGACCAGTCGCGCCGCCGCCTTCGGGCCAAGGCGAGCCTCTCTTCGCAGGTCTGACCCCGTCCACCACGCCTTCGTGCTCGAGTCTGATGCCATAGAGGGCTTACACTCATCAACCTTCATCAAGTCATGGCATGCATTCGGTATTCATTCATCACATTAATGTAAAGACACGACTCGAGAGGCGATGACTCTGACTATTTAAGACAATGAGCACTCACGGAGGGTATTTTCTTCTTCAATTGAGGCCACCGAGGCCATCAATCGACGGAGGTACCCTTTGCCAGCTCTTGCGCCGCCAGCCACCGGCGCAGCTGCGTGCGGTGCATCTTGAGCGCGCGAGCGGCCGCCGAGACGTTGCCTGCGTGCGCGGCAAGCGCTTCACGAATCTGCGCGTCATTGTGCGCGGGCTGCTCATGCCCCGAAGCAGGCTCGAGGCGGCGACCTGCGTCAGCTGCGAGGTGCTCCGCGCCGACCTTCGCTCCGGCGGCGGCGGCCAGCGCTGAGCGCGCCTCGATCTGGAGCTCGCGCACGTTGCCAGGCCAAGCTCGCAGGGCACACGCCTCGACCAGCGAGACCTGCACCGGCCCGATTGTGCGGGTGAGCAGCCAGGGGAGCTCCTCGAGTCTCTCTCGAAGCGGCGCGAGGCTCACCACCGGCCGCCCGAGCCGAAAGTAGAGATCTTCGCGAAAGTCACCGGCAGCGACCTCGTCGCGCAGCACCCGGTGCGTGGCGGAGCACAGCTTGAAGTGCACCTTGACGCCGTGGTTGGCGCCAAGCGGCAGCACCTCGCGCGTCTCGAGCACCCGCAGCAGCTTGGCCTGCACCTGCGGCTCGAGCTCACCGATCTCATCGAGAAACAGCGTGCCGCCGTCGGCCGCCTGGAGGTAGCCCTCGACGTCGCGATCGGCGCCCGAGTACGCCCCCTTGCGCGCCCCGAAGAAGAGCCGCTCGGCGATGCCCTCGGGTATGCCCGCGCAGTTGACCGCGACGAAGGGCCCGGTGCGCGCCGCGCACGCGTGAAAGTGACGCGCCGCGAGCTCCTTGCCGGTGCCGCTCTCGCCCAACAAATGCAGCGTCTCGCTGACCTCGGCGATGCGACGAATCGAGGCCCACGTGGCCTGCAGCGTCGGGCCCAGCACGTGCTCGTCGCGCACCTCGACGGCCTGACGCACGAAGTGACGGCCATCACCCAGCAGCCACAGCAAAGAGTTGCCGACGGTGATCACCGGCGAGCCAGACACCTCCCGGGCCCCCTTGAGGGGCTGCCCATCGACGCGCGTGCCATTGCGGCTGCCGAGGTCTTCGACGCTCCAGCGATCACCGCCGAGCCACTCGATGGCGACGTGCTCGCGCGAGACGCGATCGTCGTCGACCGACAGCCGCCCCGGCAGCGAATCAGAGGCGAGGCCACGCCCCACCCGCAGGCGGCCTTCGCTGAGCACCAGGGGCTGAAATGACGGCGTACCCGCCACGAAGATGGCCGCCCCACCCGGTGAGGGCGCGCTGAGCGCGGCGCTGAGCTCGGGGCGAGAGTGAGTCAGGGTGCTGTCGGGGGTCTGCGTCTTCAGAGGGGCTCCGTCGGCGAGCCAGCCCGGTCGTCTTGCAGCGCCACCGAGCTGAGGTGATTGAGCGCGGCCGTGCCGTCGAGCACTGCCTGCGGGCGAAAGAAGTCGGGCCACAGTCGCACGGTGCGATCATCAGAGGTGCTGACCACGGCACCACCGTCGGGTGAGAGCTGCAGCAAGGTCACTGCCCCGATGTGACCCGCGCGCACGCAGAGCAGGGTTTCACTGCCCAGCGCCCACAAGCGCAGGGCACCGTCGTCGGCGCCGGTGACCAGCCGCTGCCCGTCGCGCGAGAAGAGCACGGTCGAGACGGTGCGCTCGTGGCGCAGCACCGCTGGTGGCGCGTCGCTGCCCAGCGCCCAGACGCGGGCGGTGTGGTCGTCACAGGCCGATGCCAGCTTCGATGAGTCGGCGCTGAAGGCCAGCTGTCGAACGGCGCCGACGTGGCCATGCAGCGGGCGGTAGGCCCAGGTGCGGGTGTCCCACAGGTGTACCGTGGCGTCGATGCCAGCGGCGGCCAGCCAACGCCCGTCGGCCGAGAAGTGGAGGTCGAAGATCACACCCTGCGGGCCTTCGAGCGTCTGCGGCGCGCCGTCGTGAACAGGCCACACCCGAACCGGAAAATCATCGCCGGCGGAAGCGACGAAGCGGCCGTCAGGAGAGAGCGCGAGGTTCCACACCGCGGCGGTGTGCACGCCGAGCCGTCGCGGCGTGCCTTCGGGCAGCGTGAAGAGCCGCACCACGTGGTCGCTGCTGGCCGTGACCGCCATCGTGCCATCGTCGCTAATCACCGCGCGGTGGGTTTCGTTCGTTTGTAGCAGGTGCGGCGTGAGCTTGGGGTCTGAGAGGTCTCTGAACCACGCGCCGCCTCCGCCGCCA